>NZ_JNZR01000022.1:0-103236 GCF_000717585.1 Micromonospora globosa | reverse complement strand
CGACGGGGTGCACCACGTGTCGCTGGACAAGGTCATCAAGACCATGCGGGAGACCGGCGCGGACATGAAGGTCAAGTACAAGGAGACCGCGCGGGGCGGGCTCGCCGTCAACGTGATCGAGTGCTGACCTCGTTGGGGTGACCCCGGCCCGCACCCGGCCCGGGAGCGCGACTGACAAAGCGACCATGATGCGGTGACGTCAGGCGTCGCGGCGCTCTGGTCCGCCCGCACCTCGCTGCGCATCCTGGTCCGCCGGGATCTCGCGGTGAAGTACCAGCAGTCGGTGCTGGGCTACTTCTGGTCGTTGATCGAGCCGCTCGGCATGGGCCTGATCTACTGGTTCGTCTTCGGCGTGCTCTACTCCGGCGCGACCCGGCGGCACCTCGGCGAGGCGGCCGGATCGTACCCGCTGTTCCTGATCACCGGGATCTTCGCCTGGATGTGGGCGAGTTCGGCGCTGACCGAGGCCGCTAACGCGCTCACCGGGCAGTCCCGGCTGATCACCACGATGAACCTGCCCCGGCCGATCTTCCCGATCGGGCGGGTCGCCGGACGGTTCGCCGAGTACCTGGCCGGGTTGCCGATCCTGGCCGCCGTCGCGGCGATCTACGCGAGCCAGGGGAAGATCCGCCCCGGCTGGAGCCTGCTCGCGCTGCCGCTGGCGGTGGCGGTGCAGTTCGTGCTGCTGGTGGGCCTGGCGCTGCTGCTGTCGGCGGGCAACGTGCTGATGCGCGACATCGAACGCACGATGCGGCTGGTCATCCGGCTGCTGTTCTACGCGACGCCGATCATCTACCCGCTCGACCTGGTGCGGGAGTCGGGCATGCCGGGCTGGCTCAAGATCGGGTACGAGCTGAACCCGCTGGTCGGGATCTTCCAGCTGCACCACGCGGTCTGGTATCCGGACGAGTTCCCTGATGCCCGCCTGCTCACGATCACGGTGTCCGGCAGCGTGCTGGTGCTGGCACTGGGCTGGTGGGCGTTCCACCGCCTCGAACCGGCAGTGCTGAAGGAACTCTGAATGGCCCCGATCATCGAGGCGGACGGGCTCGGCATCCGGTTCGTCCGCAACCGGCGCCGTCAGCTGCGGCTGCGGGAGCTGATCGTGCACCGGGGCGCCCGCGACCCGGACGCGGGCCGGTTCTGGCCGCTGCGTGACCTGTCGTTCCGGGTCGAGCCGGGCGAGACGGTGGGCGTGGTGGGCCGCAACGGCACCGGCAAGAGCACACTGCTGCGGCTGATCGCCGGCGTGCTCATCCCGGACGAGGGCTCGATCCGCGTACACGGCCGGGTGGCGCCGCTGCTCGAACTGTCCGCCGGGTTCTCCGGCGACCTGACCGGCCGGGAGAACCTCTACCTGGTGGGCGGGCTGCACGGGCTGTCGTCGGCGTACCTGCGGGAGCACTTCGACGAGATCGTCTCATTCGCCGGTGAGCAGGTGGAACGCGCCATCGACACGTCGGTGCGGCACTACTCGTCGGGGATGAAGGTGCGGCTGGGTTTCGCGGTGATCGCGCACCTGCCGCACCCGGTGCTGCTTGTGGACGAGGTGACAGCGGTCGGGGACGCGGAGTTCCGCGCGAAGTGCTATGCGACCATCGAGCGACTTCTCGCGGAAGGGCGCACGCTGGTGCTGGTGTCACACAACGACAAGGACCTCACCCGGTTCTGCCGTCGGGGGCTCTACCTCGACGCCGGACGGCTGATCGTCGACGGGACGATTGACGAGGCGCTGGCCGCCTACGCCGACGCGGCGAAGCGGTGACGCTCGCGATCGTGCTCGCCGCCGACCCGGCGGCGGGCCACCTCACCGAACGGCTGGCCGCGCAGTGGCGGCGGGCCGGGGCGGACGACGTGCGCATCGCCGCCGACCTGACCGAGCTGGCCGATCTGGTGGCCGCCGCGACCGGCCCGGTGCTGGTCAGCGGCGCTGACCTGGTGGCGCACACCGCCGTACTCAAGCATCTCGCGACCAGCCCGGTGGGGCCGACGGTGGCGCTGGTGCTCACCGATCCGCCCGCTCCCGGGCAGGCCACCGTGCGTGAGGAGCGTGGGCAGGTGGTCGAGGTCGGCGCCGCCGAGGCGAGCGGCGTGTTCGGCGGCGCGCTGCGGGTGGGCGCGGCGGACCTGCCGGCGCTCGCCGAGGCCGCCCGCCGCGCCGCGGGCGGCGGGCCGCTGGGCGCGGTGGACCGGCTCGTGGCCGACCTCGCCGCCCGCGGCACGCTGATCTTCGCCCATCGGGTACGTCTGCTCGTGGCGCACCGGGTCGGCGACGAGGCGCAGCGGGTGGCGGCCGAGTCGGCGGTGGCCGCCGTCGACGAGGACCGCGCCGAGTTGAAGCTGTCGGTGAAGGAGCGGGACGACTTCTTCACCACGTTCTTCGTCAGCACCTGGTCCCCGTACGTCACGAAGGCGGCGGCCCGGATCGGGATCGGCCCGACCGGGGTCACCATGGTCTCGGTGGCGTTCGCGGTGGCCGCGGCGGTGCTGTTCGGCGCCGGTGGACGGCCCGCGCTGGTGGCCGGCGCGGTCCTGCTCTACCTGGGTTTCGTGCTGGACTGCGTGGACGGGCAGCTCGCCCGCTACACCCGGCACTTCAGCGCCTGGGGCGGCTGGCTGGACACGATGGCCGACCGGTTCAAGGAGTACGTGGTCTACGCCGGTCTCGGCTTCGGCGCCACGCACGCCGGGTTCCGGTACGGCTGGGCGCTGGCGCTCGCCGCGATGACGTTGCAGACAGTGCGGCACATGACGGACACGTGGTACGGCGCGTTGCACGACGAGGCGGCCCGGCGGCCGAAGGTGGTGAGCGCCGACGCGGGCGGCATCGGCGGGAAGCTGAACGCCGCGTCGACGCGGGTGCAGGCGGACACGGGCTCGGTGTCGTACTGGCTGAAGCGCACAGTGGTGTTCCCGATCGGTGAGCGGTGGGCGCTCATCGCGATCGCCGCCGCGCTGTTCGGGCCGCTGGTGGCGCTGGTCGCGGTGCTGGTCTGGGGGACGCTGGCGTTCGCGTACACAGGGGGTTTGCGGACCTTGCGGGCGCGGTGGATGCGGGTGCCGGTGCTGACCACTGTGGACGCGGGTCTGCACCGTGACGACGGCCTGCTGGTGCGGACGCTGCCGACCGCGCGACGGCCGCTGCTGCTGGCGGTGCTCGGCGCGCTCGGCGCGGCGGGGACGCTGGTGTGGGCGCTGCTGGCGGTGCACGGCGGCGGGGACCTGCCGGTCTTCGTGCCGGTGCTCGCGCTGGTGCTGCTGCTGGGGGCCGCGCAGGCGTCGCGGGCGCCGCACGACGGGTCGCTGGACTGGCTGGTGCCGGCCGCGTTGCGGGCCGCCGAGTACCTGTTCGCCATCGCGGTCGGGGTGGCGGGCCGGGCCCCGGCCTGGCTGATCTTCGGGTACGTCCTGGTGCTCACGCTGCTGCACTACGACCTGACCGCGCGGCTGGAGAAGCGGCAGTCGGCGCCGCCGCTGCACGCGGCCACGCTGGGCTGGCCGGGGCGTTCGCTGCTGCTGGCAATCGGGCTGATCGCCGGATATGCGAGTATCGCTCTAGCTACAATCGGTGCGTACCTTCTCGTGGTTTTTGTCGCGAGCGTGGTCCTCGCCTGGGTGGTCCTGCCGGCCCGCGCCCGTGGGGGTGTGCGCTCGCCGGGCTGACGGAGGGCGGGCCGGGGTGACCTTGATCAGCTTCGTTGTGCCGGCCTTCAAGGTGCAGGGCTACCTGCGGGAATGTCTCGACTCGATCCTCGGTCAGCCGTTCGGCGACATCGAGGTGATCGGTGTCGACGACGCCTCGCCGGACGACAGCGGCGAGATCCTGGCCGAGTACGCGCTGCGCGACCCCCGGGTCCGCCCGGTACGCCTCGCCGAGAACGTCGGGCTCGGTCCGGCCCGCAACATCGGGCTGGACCGGGCCGTCGGCGAGTACGTGTGGTTCGTCGACGGGGACGACTGGCTGGTGCCCGGCTGCCTGCCGCACGTCGCGGACCGGCTTCGCGACACCGCGCCGGACGTGCTGATCGTCGACCACGTCCGGGCGCACTGGAACAACATCGGCACCCGCAGCGCGATGCGTGACGTGTTCCCCGACCCGCCCGGCGCCACGACGTTCACGCTGCGGGACCGGCCGGAGACGCTGAAGCTGCTGCACACCGCGTGGAACCGGGTGGTACGCCGGGAGTTCCTGCTCGAACGCGGGCTGCGTTTCGAGCCGGGCTGGTACGAGGACGTCTCGTTCAGCTATCCGGCGCTGATGGCGGCCGGGCGGATCGGCGTACTCGACCGGATCTGCCTGAACTACCGGCAGCGCCGCACCGGCGCGATCACGAAGACCCGGGGGGACCGGCACTTCGAGGTCTTCGCCCAGTGGCACCGCGTGTTCGGGCTGATGGACCGCTGGCACGTGACCGGGCTGCGACCGGCCGTCTTCGAGCGGATGATCTGGCACTACCTGACGGTGCTCGGCAACGGCGCCCGGATCGCGCCCGAGCTGCGGGCACCGTTCTTCGCCCAGATGCACGCCGACTACGTGCGGTTCCTGCCGCCCGAGGGCTACCCGGTCCCGCCCGGCCCGGAAGGGCTCAAGCACCGGCTGGTGGCGGCCGGGCGCTGGCGGACGTTCAGCGCGTTGCGCGAGGCGCACCAGGCGGGGGAGACGGCCCGGCGGACCGCGCGGCGGGCGCGGCGGCGAGTGACGCCGGTGGTGCGGCGTACCGCCCGGCGGGCCCGTGACCTGGCACTGGGCGAGTACTACCGGGCCGAGCTGCACCGGCCGATCGACCCGACGCTCGCCGTGTACGCGGCCTACTGGTACCGGGGCTACTCGTGCAACCCGGCGGCGATCTACGAGGCGGCCCGACGGCTCGCGCCGCAGGTGCGCGGCGTGTGGATCGTCCGCCGCGACCGGGTGGCCACGTTGCCACCAGGCGTCGAGTACGTGGTGGCCGGCAGCCGCGAGTACCACCGCGTGCTGGCCCGCGCCCGCTGGCTCGTCAACAACGTCAACTTCCCGGACTTCGTCCGCAAGCGCCCCGGCTCGGTGCACGTGCAGACCCACCACGGCACGCCCGTGAAGGTGATGGGCCTGGACCAGCAGCGCTACCCGGTGGGCGCGATGGGGATGAACTTCGCCGGCCTGCTGCGCCGCGTCGACCGCTGGGACTACAGCATCACCTCGAACAGCTTCTCCACCCAGATGTGGGAGCGGGCGTACCCGGCGGACTACACCACGCTGGAGGTCGGCTACCCACGAAACGACCGGCTGGCGCTGGCCACCGCCGAGGACCGCGGCCAGGTCCGCGCCGCGCTGGGCATCGCACCCGACGAGTACGTGGTGCTCTACGCGCCGACGCACCGGGAGCACCTGCCCGGGTGGCGGCCGCCGTTCGACCCGGACCGGATGCTCGACGTGCTCGGGCCCCGGGGCCGGCTGCTGATGCGCAGCCACTACTTCCACGACCGGGAGCGGCACCCCCGGGGACCGGCCGCGGACGGCGTGCTGGACGTGAGCGCGTACGACCGGGTGGAGGACCTCTACCTGGCGGCGGACGTGCTGGTCACCGACTATTCCTCGGCGATGTTCGACTACGCGGTGCTGGACCGGCCGATAGTGGTCTACGCGCCGGACTGGGACGCCTACCGGGTCGCCCGGGGCGTCTACTTCGACCTCCTGGCCGAGCCGCCGGGCGCGGTGGCGCTGGACTTCCCCGGCCTGCTCGACGTGTTCCGTTCCGGCGCGGTCGACGACGAGGCGGCCGAGCGGGCCCGGACGGCGTTCCGGTCGCGGTTCTGTGCGCTCGACGACGGGCACGCCGCCGAGCGCGTGGTGCGCCGCGTGTTCCTCGGCGAAACGCCGTAAAAGTGGTTACCGGCAGGTCACTTAACTGCGGAGCCCGGCGAATACCGGTTAATAGGACTGTCACGAGCTGAACATGGCACGTTTACCCGATGTGCGAATCAGATGATCCTGGTCACAGTCATTCCCGGGTTTGGGGCGAGTAGCTGGGGAGGTGGCGGTGGCGACCGTCGCGCTCAAGGATGTCACCAAGGTGTTCCCGGACGGAACAGTCGCGGTCGACACCATCAATCTGGACGTCAACGACGGCGAGTTCATGGTGCTGCTCGGCCCGTCGGGCTGCGGGAAATCGACAGTGCTGCGCATGGTGGCCGGACTGGAGGATCCGTCCTCCGGCGCCATCATGCTCGGTGGTGAGCTGGCGAACGACCTGCCACCGCGGGACCGGAAGATCGCCATGGTCTTCCAGGACTTCGCGCTCTATCCGCACATGACGGTCGGCGACAACATCGGCTTCCCGCTGCGCCTGAGCGGCGTCGAGCCCGGCCCGCGCGGCGAGCGGATCCAGGACGTGGCGAGCGCGCTCGGCATCGGCGACGTGCTCGGGCGCAAGCCCAGCCAGCTCTCCGGCGGCCAGCGGCAGCGGGTCGCCATGGGGCGGGCGATAGTGCGCCGGCCCGGCCTGTTCCTGATGGACGAGCCACTTTCCAACCTGGACAGCGGGTTGCGCGCCGAGCTGCGGGCGGAGATCTCCGGCCTCACCCGCGAGCTGGGCGTCACCACCATCTACGTCACCCACGACCAGGCCGAGGCGCTCACCATGGCCGACCGCGTCGCCATCATGCGCAAGGGCGTGCTCCAGGACGTGGGCACCCCCACCCAGGTGTACGGCCGGCCCGCGACGCTCTACGTCGCCGCGTTCCTGGGCAGCCCTCGGATGAACCTGCTGGAGGCGTCGGTCTACGTCCACCTCGACCGGTACGTCGCGCTGAACCTCGGTGAGCAGTCGCTCTACCTGCCCTGGGACGACATCCGCAGCCGTGCGGTGGCGCACTACCACGGTGAGCGGATCGTGGTCGGCATGCGCGCCGAGGCGCTCACCCCGGTCGCCCCGGACACCGCCGGTGACGTGCTGCACGGGCGTATCCGCTACCTGGAGCACCACGGCCACGAGTCGCTCGCGTTCCTCGACATCGGCGCCACCGCGATCGTCGTCGACGAGATGGGCACGCCGGTCGAGCAGGCCGCACCGGGCCAGCGCGGCCTGCGCCGGTTCAACCAGGTGATGCAGCGGCTCACCGGCCGCGCGACGGAGTCGTCGGCCCCGGCCCCGGAGGCCGGCGGGGGCGGCGGCAACCGCACGAGCGTGCTGCCCGACCCGGGCCGCCACCACCGTCGTCCGGCGGAACTGGCGGTACGGCTCGCGCCGTACCCGCAGGTGTCGCCCGGGCACCCGCTCGCCGTGCAGGTACGGATGGACGCGCTGCACTTCTTCGACGAGCGAGGCGACCGCATCGACGTCGGCTGGCGGTGAAAGGAGGGGCACCCTATTAACGCCTCCGGTAGAGGAAGGGCCCCTTATTAACAGTCGCCGCCCGGAGGGACGGGCCGGTGCCGGCGGTACGGGCCCCAGCCGACGAAGCGGGCGAACATGTCGGCCGGGGCCGGCGCGTCGTTCGGGTTCAGCCGGTAGAGGTCGCGCGTGGCCTCGTACAGCAGCCCGCACAGGTAGATGGACAGCCCGATCCGGTTGTCCTCGTACTCGCTGCGCAGCAGCAGGCGGGCCATCGGGCACGGCCACGGCTGGCCGCAGGCCCGGCAGCACCACATCGGACGCAGCGGCGTGTGCGGGGTGGCGTGCAACGGGTACGGCCGGGGGCGATCCGGCCTGGGCCCGTCCGGCGGCTGCCCGAGCTGGTGGCTGATCACCGGCGCTCCTCGTGGTGGCCGTCTCCCGGGCGCCTCTCCGGAGCGGACCGATGGCCGCCGCCGTTCCCGCGCTGCTCCGGTACGGACCAGCGACCGCCGTTCGCCCGCCACTGCTGGGCCGGGGTGAGGTTGCCGACCCGGCCGGGGCCCATCGTCGGCAGTGGACGCGTCGGCTGCCGCATCCACTCCGGCAGGTTGTCGCCCCGTACCCGGTGGGGCAGTGTCGGTGCCGACGCACCCCGGCAGCGGAACCAGCGCAGTCGCACGGCGCAACTCCTCTCGGTAGCGGGAACCGGACGAATTCGGCTCCACTGCGTGACAGTCTCGTCACCGCGCCGCTAGGGTCGGAAGGCGTTCCACCCCCACCTTCCTGGCCGTCCGACCGGCCGATTTCCGTGTGCAGCCGTGTGCAGAGGTGTGCAGATGATCCGTGTGCCGTTGTGGGAACTGTTCGCCGGCGAGCTGCGCCGGTTACGCACCGATGCCGGGCTGACCCAGGAGGCGCTGGGTGAGCGGGTGAGCTATTCGGCGTCGCTGGTGGCGGCCGTCGAGCAGTGCCGCCGGGCGCCGCGCGCCGAGTTCACCGAGCGCTGCGACGAGGTGCTGAACGGCGGCGGCCTGCTGGTGCGGATCCGGGACGCGCTGATGCAGGAGGCGCTGATGCCGTGGTTCCGCGAGTGGGTGAGCATCGAGCAGGAGGCGACGGCGTTACGCAGTTACGAGCCACTCGTGGTGCCCGGATTGCTGCAGACCGAGGGGTACGCCCGAGCGCTCTACGAAGGGGCCGCGCAGTTCGTCGGCGAGGCGGTCGAACAGCAGGTGGCGGCCCGGCTGGCCCGGCAGGCGGTGCTGGACGGCCCCACGCCGCCGCAGTTCGTGGTGGTGCTCGACCACGCGGCGCTGGCTCGCCCGGTCGGCGGGCCGAAGGTGATGCGGGAGCAGTTGGAGCACCTGATCGAGATGGCACGGCGGCCCCGGGTGCACCTGCACCTGGTGCCGGAGACGGTCGGTGCCTATCCGGGGCTCAACGGTGCTTTCGTGCTCGCCACCCCGGCCGACGGCGACGATCTGGGCTATCTGGATAACCCGTTGCACGGCACAATCGTGGAGCGCACGGTGGACGTGAACTCACTGCGGCAGACGTGGGAGTCCATTCGCGCGGAGGCGATGCCGCACGGGGCGACTCTGGCGGCGATCACGGAGGCGGCGAAGCGATGGAGTTGACCGGCGCGACCTGGCGCAAGAGCACCCGCAGCAGCGGTAACGGCGGCAACTGCGTCGAGGTGGCGGACAACCTGCCCGGTGTGGTGGGGGTGCGGGACAGCAAGGACCGGCAGGGGCCGGCGCTGACGTTCACGCCGTCGAGCTGGGCGGCGTTCGTCGCGTACGCCAAACGGGCGTGAGTGACGTACCGGATCTCGGTCCCCCGCCACGACGCACCGCCGTCGGCGTGGAGCAGGTGCGTCGCCTGGTAGCCGACCAGTTCCCACACCTGGCCGCCCTCCGGATCGAACCGGTCGCCAAGGGCGGCTGGGACAACTGGACCTTCCACCTCGGCCCCGAGCTGCTGGTGCGCCTGCCCAGCGCTGCCGAGTACGCCCTGGCCGTCGACAAGGAACACCTGTGGCTCCCGGCCCTCGCCGATCGGCTGCCACTGCCCATCCCCGCACCGCTGGCGAAGGGCGAGCCGGGTGCGGGCTACCCGTATCCGTGGTCGATCTACCGCTGGCTCGACGGCGAGACCGCGGCCGTGGACCGGATCGCCGACCCGGTGCGGTTCGCCCTCGACCTGGCCGGATTCCTCTCGGCCCTGCAGGACGTCGACGCCGCCGGTGGTCCGCAGCCGGGCGTCCACAACTGGTTCCGGGGCGGCACGCTGCGCACGTACGACAAGAAGGTCGAGCATGCGCTCCTGGCGCTGGACGGCCGCGTCGATGCCGCGCTGGTACGCGAGATCTGGGCGCGGGCGGTCGGCGCCCGCTGGGACGGGGTGGACCGCTGGTTCCACGGCGACATCGCCTCGGGGAACCTGCTGCTCGCGCACGGCCGGCTGGCGGCCGTCATCGACTTCGGGACATGCGGCGTCGGTGACCCGGCCTGCGACCTGGCGATCGCCTGGACGTTGCTGAGCGTCGAGGGCCGGGCGGCATTCCGCGAGCGGCTGTCGGTGGACGACGCGACCTGGGCGCGCGGACGTGGCTGGGCGCTCTGGAAGACGCTGTCCACCTACTCCCGCACCGTCGACGACCCCGAGGACGCGGAGGAATCGGCCGAGGCGCAACGCGTTCTCGGGGAGATATCCGCCGACTAGACGGCCCGTCTCTCACCCGGCGGCGGCGGCCCGCTTCTCCGGCGCGAACGGCCACTCCTCGAACGACAAGCATTTGCCGTCCTCGGCGAACCGCATGATCCAGAGATCGCGCCACTCCTGGTGGACGGGGTCGCCGTACCGGACCTGCACCCGTGCCACAGCGGTGTCGCCGTCGACCGCAACGATCTCCGATGTCATCTCGAAGACCTCGTCGGGTCCGTCGCGCTCGCTGTCCCACATGCGGGTGATGGCGGGCAGGCCGACGACCGGATCCCGGTACGGCCCCTGCCGGTAGCTCGCGTCGGCCGTGAACATCGTGCCGAGCGCCGCCGTTCCCGGTGTGCGCCACGCCTGCTCGTACGCCGCGATCCAGGCGGCCACCCGATTCCTGTCCATGGTCGCCAGCCTGCCATCCGGGTGTGTCCGGGTCTCCCAGATCGGCTGCCGGGGATCGTCGTTGTGCACGACGACGTGGGCGTGCTCGGCCGGGCGGGCCGTGGCGAAGTAGAGCCGCTGGGCGGGCAGGTAACGCTCCCGCCAGCGCCGTTCGACGTCGGCCCGGGACGACACCGGGCTCTCCCGGACCACCGCACGCTCCACGGTACGGTCCAGCGCGGCCGACACGAGCACCCGCAGCTCCCACCGGTCGAGCAGTTCCGGGCGCAGGAGGAAGACGCCGTCGAACACCAGCACGGCGTTGGCGGGAGCGGTGGTGAGCGGCGGGGACAGCACCGCGTCGGTGGCGTGGTCGTAGGCCGTGCGCCGGAAGCGTCGATCGCCGCCCGGGCCGAGCGGATCGAGCAGCACCCGCTTCAGCGTCCCGTGGTCGTGGGTGTCGACGTAGCAGCCCTGCGCCGAGAACTCACCCCGTCGATAGCGCCGCTCCCGGGGGAAGAGGAAGTCGTCGACTGTCGCCCGGATGACGTACCGGCCGCGGGCGCGCAGGACGGCGGCCAGCTCGTCGGCGAGCGTGGTCTTTCCGGCGGCGGGCGGCCCGTCGACGGCGACCCGCGTCGGGTGCGCCACTGTGACGGACCCGACCGCGTCGGCCAGGAGGGCGATCAGCTGATCGCGGCGGGGATAATTGGATTGCCCCTGCGCCGGGCCGGGAGTTTGACTGCCGTCCATGCCGTCCCCCTCACCGGTCTTCGTCGCGGGCACGGGCCGTTCGGGCACGTCGCGGATCGCCGACGTCATCGGCCAGCATCCGCTGATCCACCGGATCCCCATGGAGACCAAGTTCCTCGTCGAACCGGGCGGCCTGCGGGATCTGGCCGACGCGCTCACCGACCGGTACGACCCCATCGTCGGTGAGGACGCCCTGCACCGGCTGAGCGACTTCCTCACCGTACGCGCGCCCGGCCGGCGTGACGACCGTGGCAAGACCGTGCCCGAGCTGGTCGGCGAGCGGCGCTATCGGGACGCCGTACACCGGCTCTGGCCGCAGGTGATCGCGCACGCCTTCGAGGAGCCCGCGCCCGCGGAGGGCTTCGGCGACGGCGACCGGCCCGCCGGGCCGTTCGGGCCGGCCAGCCGACGGCGGGTCGTCCCGAGGTACTTCCGTGACCGGAGCGAACTGATCGGCGTCCTGCGGGGCCTGGTCGACACCCTGTTCGGCGGGGCGGCGGCCGACGCGGGCAAGCCGACCTGGTGCGAGAAGACGCCGTTCAACCTCTTCTACCTGGACTTCCTCTGGGAACTGGTGCCCGAGGCGACGATCGTGCACATCAAGCGTCACCCGATCTCGGTGCTCGCCTCCCACCTGGCCCAGCCGTGGGCTCCGTCCACGGTCGACGGTGCGCTGGCCTACCTGCTGCCGGTCTACGACAGGTGGCTGGCCTGGAGGAACGCGGCCGACCTGACGAGCCGGCGATACGTCGAGGTGAAGGCGGAGGACCTGGCGGCCGACTGGCCCGGGCAGCGGCGGGCCCTGTTCGAACGGCTCGGCGTCGAGGACGCCGTCACCGCGTCGACGTTCCAGGCGGACAAGCTCGCGCACCGCGACGACCAGTTCGACGCCGGCACCCGCGCGTACGTCGAGCGGGAACTGGGCGAGATCATCCCCGCGATGGGATACGAGTGACGGCCGAGCGACCTCAGCAGGAGCCGGGACAGTAGGGCCCGAAGATCTCGGAGGTGACACGACCGGGCAACCGCAGATCAGGGGTCACGCCCTGTGGCGCAGTTCGCGGAGCACGCCGTGCCGGCGGAGCGCCCACCCCAGGCGCCGTGCGCTCGGGTGCCTGACGAACAGCACCGCCGCCCGGCGGATCAGCCCGAACCGGTTGTCGCCAACCTGATCGTCGACCGCCCGCCAGATCAGCTCGCGTACGCCGGCGCTGTCCAGCATCGCCCGTACCTCGTGGCGTACCCCGGGGTCCTCGGTCGCGGACGTGACGGCGGTGACCAGGCCGGGCCGGTCGGCGAGCGGCTCCACCGCCGCGGCGACGAGCGGCCGGCGTACGGTGTCCCGCTCCAGCAGCAGCAACACCGCCTCCCGGACCTCGGTGCTGTCGAGCCCGGACCGCAGCAGGCCCAGGGCGCTGCGCTCGACCTCGCGGTCGCGGTCCGGAAGGGACAGCGCGGCCAGCAGCACCGTCACCTCGTCGAGGTCGACGAGGTGACGCAGCCCGTCGCGGAACTCCGGCAGCGCCCACGCCACCGTCAGCCCGCGCGCGAGATCGCGGTTCATGGCCACTCGCTACCCGGAGTCGGCAGCCTCCGAAACGCCGTCCGGTCGTTGCCATGTCGCTTAACTGGTGTTCTACTTAACCATAACAATCTGACGGAGGGTCACCAGGGTGATCAACTTTCATGTCGACCGGTCCAGCAGCGTCCCCGCGTACGCCCAGCTGGTGCGGCAGGTCCGTGAGGCGCTGCGGATCGGGACGCTGCGGCCCGGGGACCAGCTCCCCACCGTGCGCAGCGTGGTGACAGCGTGCACCGTCAACCCGACCACTGTGCTCAAGGCCTACCGGGAGCTGGAGCTGTCCGGCCTGGTGGAGGCGAGGCAGGGCGCGGGCACGTTCGTCAGCGGGACGCTCGGGCACGCCGATCCCCACGTCATGGCCCGCCTGCGCGGCAGCCTGGCCCGGTGGCTCGGCCAGGCCCGGGAGGCCGGTCTGGAGGACGAGGACGTCCAGGCGCTGCTCGCCTCCGTGATCGCGGCGAACGCGGCACCCGCGAGGAGAGACAACGCGGAGGGCGCGGCGTGAGCGGCGAGCCGGTCGCCGTCGAGGCGCGTGACCTGAGCCGGCGCTACGGCGCCGTGTGGGCGCTGCGGGAGTGCTCGTTCGCGCTGCCCGCCAACCGGGTCGTCGCGCTGGTCGGCGCGAACGGCGCGGGCAAGTCGACGCTGCTGAGCATCATCGCCGGCACCCTGGCGGCCACCGGCGGCACGGTGTCGGTGCACGGCCGGCAGGTGGTGCGGGGCGGGTCCGCCGACGGTGGCAGCCGGGTGGCGATCCTGGCCCAGGACAAGCCGCTCTACCGCGACTTCACCGTGTCGGACATGCTCCGCTTCGGCCGCTCGACGAACCGGGTGTGGGACCAGCGGCGGGCGCTGTCATGGCTCGACCGCTTCGCCGTCCCGCTGGACCGCCGCTGCGGCAAGCTGTCCGGCGGGCAGCGGGCGCAGGTCGCGCTGGCGGTCGCGCTCGGCTCCCGCCCCGCGGTGCTGCTGCTGGACGAACCCCTCGCGAACCTGGATCCGCTGGCCCGCGTCGAGGTGACAGGCGAGCTGCTGGCGGAGGTCGCCGACGACGACATGACTGTCATGCTGTCGACCCACATCGTCGCCGAGCTGAGCGGCGTCGGTGACCACCTGCTGCTGCTCGACGCCGGCCGGCCCGTCCTCGCCGGCGACGTCGAGGAACTCCTCGACAGCCACGTCCGGCTGACCGGGCCCCGCGCCGACCAGCCACCCGGGCCGGGCACGGTCGTCCAGGCGCAGCACACCGGCCGCCAGTCCACCTTCGTCCTCCGGCGGCCGGCGACACCGGCGGCCCACGCCGTCGTGGCACCCGGCTGGACCGCCCAGCCCATCACCCTGGACGAGCTGATCCTGACCCATCTCAGAGCGTCGGCCGCCGCGCCGCACGAGCGGGAGGCAGCCGCATGAGCCCGGTCGGCCAGCTGTCCGCACCCCCGAACCGCCGGAGCGACCCCGGGTACGCCGGGGGCGTACGCGGTCTGCTCTGGCTGACCTGGCGTCAGCACCGCTGGACGGTGATCGGCACGCTGGTCCTGGCCGCGGTCCTGGTGGGCTGGATGACCTACCTGTCGGTGGAGCTGACGAGCCTGTGGCACCAGTGTCACGAGACGTTCTGCGCGGAGGAGTCGCCGCAGGGCCGGCGGCTCGGTGGCTCATCCGGCCTGGTCCTGACGCTGGCCGTGCTGTCGCAGGTGGTGCAGTGGATGCCGCTGCTGATCGGTGTGTTCGTCGGCGTCCCGGTGCTGACCAGGGAACACGAGCAGCGCACCCTGCTGCTGGCCTGGAGCCAGGACGTCTCCCCGCAGCGGTGGCTCTGGACCCGGCTGGCCCTGCTCGGCCTGTTCGTGGCGGCGGTGACCTCGGCCGTCGCCGGTGTCAGCGACCACCTGGAGCGACTCCAGGCCCGGGTCGCACCGGTGAGCCTGTTCGAGTACGGGCCGTTCCTCAACACCGCGATGCTTCCGGCGGTGATCAGCCTCTGCTGGTTCGCGGTCGGTGTCGCGCTCGGCGCCGCGATCAAGCGCACGCTCCCGGCCGTGTTCGGCGTGATCGTCGGCTTCGTCGGCCTGACCTATCTCGTCCGGTGGCGCTACCCCACGCTGATGGAGCCGCTGACCGCGCACCGCGTCATCGGCGGGCCGGGCGTGGGTGTGCTGCGCGACAACGCCCTGGTCGTCAAGGGCGGCATGATCGACTACGGGATCGACGGGCCGTCCGGCGCGTTCGACGCCTCCGGGCGTGAGCTCACCGGGGTCGAGCTGCAACGCCTCTGCCCACCCGACAACGGCACCGGCCGGACGCTCGCCTGCTTCGTCGAGCACAACCTGCAGCAGCACCTCCAGTACCAGCCGGGCAGCCGGATCCCCGAGTTCCACCTGATCGTCGCCGGCGGCTATCTGGGCCTGACCGCGCTGGCACTCCTCGTCGTCTGGTGGATCGTCCGCCGTACCGACCTGAGCGCGGGCTGACCAGGGATCGGCCTTGCCGGTGTTGTTACTGGCGAGTAGCGTTCGGGCATGAGCATCGACTCTCGCCAGGTGGCGGCCGGTCTCCTCGACGCCGTGCCGTTCGCCCGCACGCTCGGAATCGAGTTCGTCGAGGTGGCGCCCGAGGCCGAGGGCGGGGTCCGGGCCGTGGTCCGGCTCCCCGACGACCCGGCGCACCACAACCACGTGGGCGGCCCGCACGCCGGGGCCATGTTCACGCTGGGGGAGACCGCCTCGGGCGCGGTTGTTCTGGCCGCGTTCGGGCAGGCGCTCGACCGGGCCGTACCCCTGGCCGTGACCGCGACCATCCGCTACCGCAAGGTGGCGGTGGGGCCGGTGCTGGCGACCGCGCGGCTCGGCGGCGTACCCGCCGAGGTGCTTGCGGAGCTGGACGCCGGGCGGCGGCCGGAGTTCCCGGTCGAGGTGGAGGTCCACACCGAGGACGGCACGCTCACCTCCTCGCTCACAGTGATCTGGACGCTCCGCCCGAACCGCTGAGCCCCGAACGGGGTTTGCCCGGGGCGAGGGCTGGATAGATTCAAGCGATGCTGGGCCTCCCCGCGCACGTGAACGCTTGTCTCTTCGATCTGGACGGTGTGCTGACGCAGACCGCCAAGGTGCACAACGCCGCCTGGGCGGAGACGTTCGACGCGTACCTGCGACGCCGGTCGGCCGAAACCGGCGAGCCGTTCCACCCGTTCGACAGCGGACCGGACTACAACCGGTACGTGGACGGCAGACCGCGCGCCGACGGGGTGCGCACATTCCTGGCCTCGCGCGGCATCACGCTGCCCGAGGGATCGCCGGACGACCCGCCCGAGGCGGACACCGTCAACGGCCTCGGCAACCGCAAGAACGTCGTCCTGCTCCAGCGGATCGAGCACGACGGCGTCGAGGTGTACGAGGGTTCGGTGCGCTACCTGGAGGCGGCCACCACGGCCGGACTGCGCCGCGCTGTCGTCTCGGCCAGCGCCAACTGCGCCGCCGTGGTGCACGCCGCCGGACTGGACCGCTGGCTGGAGGCACGGGTGGACGGCGTGGTCGCCCGCGCGAACGGGCTACGCGGCAAACCGCACCCGGACACGTTCCTGGAGGGCGCCCGGCTGCTCGGCGTCGAACCGTCGCAGGCCGCCGTCTTCGAGGACGCCCTCGCCGGCGTCGCCGCCGGGCGGGCCGGCGGATTCGGGTACGTGGTGGGCGTCGACCGGGTCGGCCAGGCCGACGAACTGCTGGCGCACGGCGCCGACGTGGTGGTCACCGACCTCGCCGACCTGCTCGCCCCGGAGCCGGCCGCGTGATCCGGGAACGGGCGTACCCGGTCGAGCCCTGGCACGTCCGGGAGATGCAGCTCGACATGGACGTGCTGGCCCAGTCCGAGTCGGTGTTCGCGCTGTCCAACGGGCACATCGGGCTGCGCGGCAACCTCGACGAGGGCGAGCCGCACGGGCTGCCCGGCACCTACCTGAACTCGTTCTACGAGCTGCGCCCGCTGCCGTACGCGGAAGCCGGCTTCGGATTCCCCGAATCCGGGCAGACCATCGTCAACGTCACGAACGGCAAGCTGATCCGGCTGCTCGTCGACGACGAGCCGCTCGACGTGCGCTACGGCGAACTGCTCGCCCACGAGCGGGTCCTCGACATGCGCGCCGGCACGCTCCAGCGGGAACTGCACTGGCGCTCCCCGGCCGGCCGCGAGGTCAAGGTCCGCACCACCCGGCTGGTGTCGTTCACCCAGCGCTCGGTGGCGGCAATCCACTACGAGGTCGAGCCGGTCGACGGGCCGCTGCGGCTGATCCTTCAGTCCGAGCTGGTCGCCAACGAGTCGCTGCCGCCGCAGAGCCGCGACCCCCGGGTCGCCGCCGTCCTGGAGTCGCCGTTGCAGGCCGAGGAGGAGCTGACCACCGACGACGGCGGCCAGCTCATCCACCGCACCAAGGTCAGCGGCCTGCGGGTCGCCGCCGCGATGGGCCACGACGTGGACGGGCCCGAACGCACCACGATCGAGAGCGAGGGGTACGAGGACTGGGTCCGCACCACCATCGGCTGCGTGCTCAAGCCCGGCCAGACGCTGCGGGTGGTCAAGTACCTCACGTACGGCTGGTCCAGCCGCCGGTCCCTCCCGGCCCTGCGCGACCAGGTCGGCGCGGCGCTGGCAGCGGCCCGGCTCGACGGCTGGGACGGGCTGCGCCGGGCCCAGCGCGAATACCTGGACGCGTTCTGGGACGCCGCCGACGTGCGCGTCGAAGGCGACCCCGAGGTGCAGCAGGCCGTCCGGTTCGGCCTCTTCCACGTCCTCCAGGCCGGCGCCCGCGCGGAACGACGGCCGATCTCGGCCAAGGGCCTCACCGGCCCGGGGTACGACGGCCACGCGTTCTGGGACACCGAGATGTTCGTGCTGCCGGTGCTCACGTACACGCAGCCCGGCGCGGTGCGCGACGCGTTGCAGTGGCGGTACGACACGCTGGCCCAGGCCCAGGAACGCGCCCGCACGCTGAACCTCGAAGGCGCCGCCTTCCCGTGGCGCACCATCGAAGGGCCGGAGTCGTCGGCGTACTGGCCCGCCGGCACCGCCGCGTTCCACATCGCCGCCGACGTCGCCGACGCGCTGCGCCGCTACGTGCTGGTCACCGGCGACGAGGCGCTGGAACGGGAGATCGGGCTGGAACTGCTGATCGAGACCGCCCGGCTGTGGCGTTCGCTCGGCCACCACGACCGCGCCGGACGGTTCCACATCGACGGCGTGACCGGCCCGGACGAGTACACGGCGGTGAAGAACGACAACGTCTACACCAACCTGATGGCGCAGCGGAACCTGCGTACCGCCGCGGACTGCGCGATGCGCTACCGGGACCAGGCGCTCGACCTCGGCGTCACCGAGGAGGAGGCAGCCGCCTGGCGGGACGCCGCGAACGACATGCACGTCCCGTACGACGCGGAGACCGAGGTGCACGAGCAGGTGGAGGGGTTCACCCGCTTCCAGGAGTGGGACTTCGAGCACACGCCGCCGGAGAAGTACCCGCTGCTGCTGCACTACCCGTACTTCGACCTCTATCGCAAGCAGGTCGTCAAGCAGGCCGACCTGGTGCTCGCCATGCACTGGCGGGGCGACGCGTTCAGCGCCGCAGAGAAACTGCGCAACTTCGTCTACTACGAGCGGCGCACCGTACGCGACTCGTCGCTGAGCGCCTGCACCCAGGCGGTGCTGGCGGCCGAGGTCGGCTACCTCGAACTGGCCCACCGTTACCTGCGCGAGGCCGCGCTGATGGATCTGCACGACCTCAACGAGAACACCCGCGACGGCGTGCACATGGCATCACTCGCAGGTGCCTGGATCGCGCTCGTCGCCGGGTTCGGCGGGCTGCGGGACCACGACGGGATGCTCTCCTTCGCGCCCCGGCTCTCCAGCCGCCTCAGCCGCCTGGAGTTCTCGCTCCAGTGGCACGGGATGCGGCTGCGGGTCGACGTCCGGCCGCACCAGACGACGTACTCGCTGCGCAACGGCGGCCCGGACACCGTCGTGGAGCTGCGGCACCACGGCGAGCCGCTGCAGGTCACCTCCGCGCAGCCGGTCACCGTGGCGGTGCCGCCGACACACCCGAGGGGGCCGCAACCGGAGCAGCCGCAGGGCCGCGCGCCGCTGATGCACCTGCCCGAACGCATGGAGTGAGCGGCCCCGCCACGAGGGGCGGGACCGCTCGGTACGCGTACCTCAGAACTGGCGGCCGTTGGACGGACGCCCACCGGCGTCGCGCGGCGCCGTGGCCCGCGGATCGTCGGACGTCCGCGCCGTCGAGGCGCGGTCGGCCCAGTCCGGCGAGCGCTTCAGCTCCTGCTTACGGCGTTCCTGGTCGGTGAGTTCCTGTTCCCGGGACCTGTCCTGTTTCGCCATGACGATCCTCGCGATCGGTCGGGGTCCGTGGTCACCCGGCGCGTTCCCGCCCGGCGGCGACTCAACCGTCCAGGCGAGGGCTCAGCCGTCCAGGCGAGGGCTCAGCCGTCCACGTGCTGGGCGAAGCTGCGCCGCAGGTGGTCCTTGGGGCGGGAGCCGACGATCGAGCCGACCACCTCGCCGCCCCGGAACACCAGCATGGTCGGCGCGGACATGATCCGGTGGGCGCGCGCGGTGGCCGGGTTCTCGTCGGTGTTGAGGGTGACGAAGCGCAGCGCGTCACCGAACTCCTCGGCCAGCTCGGCCAGGTGCTTCGACACCACCCGGCACGGCGGGCACCACTCGGCCCAGAAGTCCACCACCACCGGCCGGTCGGCGGCCAGCACTGTGGCCGCGAAGGTGTCGTCGGTGACCGGGTTCAGCCGGCCGGTCCCCGTGTCCTGAGGCATGTTTCCTCCCGTTGGGCGATCGCGTGGGCGAGCTGGTCGTGCAGCCGGCGGCGGACGTCACCCAGCCGGTCGAGGTAGTCGTCCACCTCGGCGAGCTTGCGCCGCAGCACCGCCACCGAATCGGGGCAGACGTCACCGGAGTCGTTCCCGGCGCGCAGGCAGGCGACGAACGGGCGGATGTCGTCCAGGCCGAAGCCGATCGCCAGCAGGGAGCGGATCTCACGGACGACGCGTAGTTCCGCCTCGTCGTAGACCCGGTACCCGTTGGCGGACCGGTTCGGCCGGACCAGCCCGTGGGCCTCGTAGTAGCGCAGGGTGCGGGTGCTCGTACCGGCCCGCTGCGCCAGCTCCCCGATCCGCATCCGCCGCCCCCGTCCCTCACTGCCAGGTTGACGCTAAACCTTGCCGCCGACGTCAACGCAACCCCGCCCGCGTGCGCTTACCCCCCGCTGTCCCCCGGGCTTCCCCGCTGTCCCCGTCGATCATGAAGTTGGCGGCGTTTTCGATCTCGGAATCTGCCGCCAACTTCATGATCAACCCTGTCCGGGGCGGGGTGCGGGGTTGGGGTGCTGCCCTTGTGGATCTTGGTACGGAATGGCCCCTCCAGGGGCCGTTCCGTACCAAGATCTGCCCCGGGGCCTTCCCCGGTGGGATTGATCATGAAGTTGGCGGGGTGGGGGAGCGCTTTCTGGGCCGTCAACTTCATGATCGTCGGGGTGGGGGGTATGCGTGGGGGGAGGGGGAGAGAGAGCGGGAGGGGCGGTGAGGGGAATGCGTGAGGTTTCGGTGCCTGTGGTGGACGGCGGACTCGTCGGGGACGTGGTGGTGCCGGCGGGAGCCGGTGGGGTGGTGCTGTTCGCGCACGGGAGCGGCAGCTCGCGGCACAGCCCGCGCAACATGGCCGTCGGGCGTGCACTCAACGAGCGCGGGCTCGGCACGATGCTCGTCGACCTGCTGGCCGCCGACGAGGAGGCCCGGGACGAGATCACCGCCGAGCTGCGCTTCGACATCGGCATGCTGGCCGAGCGCCTCGCCGGGATCGTCGACTGGATGGGCTCCGACCCGGAACTGGGGAGGCTCCCGATCGGGCTGTTCGGCGCCAGCACCGGCGCCGCCGCCGCGCTGGTCGCCGCCGCGGCCCGGCCGGACCGGGTGGGCGCTGTGGTCTCCCGCGGCGGCCGGCCCGATCTGGCCGGCAGCTCACTGACTGCGGTACGCGCACCGACGCTGCTGCTCGTCGGCGGCCTGGACGAGCAGGTGATCGTGCTCAACGAGCAGGCCCGGGACGCGCTGGGCGAGGTGGCCGAGCTGCGGATCGTGCCCGGTGCCACGCACCTGTTCGAGGAACCCGGCACGCTGGAGCAGGTGGCCGACCAGGCAGGTACGTGGTTCACCACGCACCTGCGCCAGCCGCACCCCGCCTGACCGGCGGCGGAATCAGCCCGCTGCCTCGGCGGCGCGGCCCGGGTCGGCGGTCGGTGCGGGAACGCCGGTGCCGCTCCGCTCGGCGGCGCGGTGCCGCTGCACGGTGTCCAGCACCCGCCACAGCACCGCCGCGATCGGCACCGACACGAACGCCCCGGCGACCCCGGCCACCAGCGTGCCGGCGGTGACCACGACCAGGATGACCGCCGGGTGCAGCTGCACCTGCCGCCGCATGACCAGTGGTTCCAGCAGGTTGCCCTCGATCTGCTGCACGGCGATCACCGCGGCCAGCGTCAGCAGCGCGGTGGTGGGGCCGTTCGCGGCGAGCGCGACGAGCACCGCCACCGCACCGGCCACCGTGGCGCCGATGATGGGCACGAACCCGCCGAGGAACGTGATCAGGGCGAGCGGCAGGGCCAGCGGGACACGCAACACGACCAGGGCCAGCCCGATGCCGATGGCGTCGATGGCCGCGATGATCATCGTGCCCCGGCTGTACGCGCCGAGCGTTCGCCAGCCCGCCCGTCCCGCCTCGGCGGTCAGCTCCCGGCGCGGGCCGGTCAACCGGCGCAGCACCCAGCGCCACATCGAGCGGCCGTCCTTGAGCAGGAAGAACAGCAGCACCAGGGCGAGCAGCACCGCGCCCGCGACCTCGGCGACCTTGCGTGCCCCGGCGACCGGGTCGGGCGCGCCGCTGCTCAGGCCCTGCCGGATCTGCTCCACGAGCCGGTCGAGCTGCTGGTCGGTGACCGGCAGGCTGGACGTGACGAAATCGCGGGTGCGCTGCAACCCCTCGTCGAGCTGCTGGCTCAGCTCGCCGAACTGGCTCGCCGTGAGGTTCCAGACCAGGACGCCGGCACCGCCCAGGATGCCGAGCAGCAGCAGGATGCTCAGCAGCGCGGCGAGCCCGGCCGGCACCCGCAGCCGGCGCAGGCGTACCAGGACCGGGTCGAGCAGCGCGGCGAGGAAGAGCGTGCCGGCCAGCGCCACCGCAAGCGGCGCGAGCAGCACGGCGATCTGCCCCAGCAGCCACAGCCCGGCCGTCACCACCAGCAGGCAGGCGCTCCAGGTGACCGCCGTCCGTACCGGCCAGGGCAGTCCGGCCCAGGTCTGCCGCGGTCCGGCGGTCGGTGCCCGCCCGGGTATACCAGCGTCGTCGTCCACGTCGCCCTCCTCGATCGAGGCCGTTGGTACCCGACGCGAGCCGATCCGACACCAGGGCCGCAACCGCCCACCCGGCGTTTGTACCCCCGGCCTTAGGGAAGGCATTCAACGTATCGAAGGGAGATCCGACATGAGCGACTTCATGGACAAGGCCAAGGACTTCGCGGACAAGCACGACAAGCAGGTCGACCAGGGCATCGAGAAGGCGGGTGACGCTGCGGACAAGCGCACCGGCGGCAAGTACGACAACCAGATCGACAAGGGCGTCGACATGGCGCAGCAGCGCACCGGCGAAGGCGACACCGGTCGCTGACGTACACCCGCTTCGGACACGACGGCGGCCACGCCCCCGGTGGGGAGCGTGGCCGCCGTCGTGTCGGGCCGGCCTCCACAGGGGAGACCGGCCCGTCCGTCAGGAGCTGTAACCGCGGCCGGCGATCCAGTTGGCCAGCTCGGTCACGTCCATCCAGTACGTCGGCACGTCCGGCCGGGCCGGGTCCGCGATCAGCACCCGGTCGCCGTCGCCCTCGTACCGCACGACTGTCACGTAGTGGCCGGGGTAGCTGTGCTCCACCCCGTCGACGTCCCGGGCGCCGCCCAGGATGTTCGCCACCACGGGCCGGTCGTCGTCCACAGCGGTACGGATGTCCGTGCGCAGGCGGTCCACCTGCTCCCGGGTGGCCACGTCGTCGCGGATCTCGGTGGTCCGGTACTTGCCACCTGTGTACTCGTTCAGGACCCGGGTGATGTCGATGGCCGAGTCGGTGCCGTTCTCGGTGGTACCGAGCTTGGCGGCCAGCTCGTCCTGGCTCACGTCCTTGCCCTCGGCCGACAGCGCGATCCGGGTCGAGGCGGGACCGCAGTAGAAGAAGTTCGGCTGTGCCTGGTACTCGTAGTCGGCGGCGCGGTCACCCTTGCCCTTGACCGGGGCGGCGTGGGCGGCGGCGGCCGGACCGGCGACGGCACCACCGGCCGCGGCCAGACCGGCGACGGACAGCACACACTTACGGATGATCGGGTTCATGGTCGAGGCTCCATTCGGGGGTCGACGGCTCCGTGCGGGAGACGCGGCACCAGGAGTGGCGCTCGGCGTACGGAGAGTTCAACCGCTCTGCCTCGGCAGCCCATTTCCGGGCGTGACCGGGGCCACCGCGGAACCGGACAGACGCCTCAGCCGGGCAGGCTTCCCAGCAGCCCTGTCACCGCGATCTCGATGACCACCCGCTCCGGATTCGGACGCGGCGTGCGATAGCGCTCGGCGTACCGGCGCTCGGCCTCGGCCACCGACTCCGGGTCGCGGCGCAGCACCGCCCGGCCCTCCACGGTCAGCCACCAGCGGCCGTCGACCTGGCACACCGCGACCGGGACGCCGTCCGGCCCGCCCGCCGCGACGTGCCGGGCCTTGGCCGACCCGGCTGAGGTGATCACCCGGGCCAGCCGGGTGGCGGGGTCGAAGGTCACCCCCACGGGTACGACGTGCGGGGTGCCGTCGGCACGCGGTGTGGTGAGCGTGGCGAGGTGCCGATCCGCGAAGAAGCGGGCCACCCGTTCGTCGCTCGGATCCAACCGATGCCGTGCCGCCATGTCGTCTCCTCGTTCCGTGCCGGTGACGTCTCAGCGGCGGGGCGCCGCGCCGGGCGGCAACGTCGCCACCGGGGACTCCCCGGCGGCCCGCTGCTCGGCGCGGTGCTTGGCGACCAGCCGGCCCAGGTAGAACAGTGCGCCGGCCAGCACGCCCATGTCGTCCAGGTAGATCGGGTCGGGAAGCAGGTCCACCGGCAGGATCGTGTAGATCAGCGCGCCGTAGAACGCGACCTTGCCACCGGCGCCGAGCGCGCCGAGCATGCGGCGGGTGCGGACCACCCGGATGGCGAGCAGCACCGCCCCGGCCAGCATGGCCGCCGCGAGGACGGCGGCGAGGACGACCAGCACCCAGGCTTCACGGGACACGCCACCACGCTAGCCGAGCCGAGCCCGCCACGCGCGGCGGTCGTCCCCGCCGCGGGGGTGCTCGCCTTCGGCGCCCGCACCGGGCGACGGCCTGTCGGGCCGCTGCCGGGCGACGGCCTGTCGGGCCGCTGCCGGGTGACGGCCTGTCGGGCCGCTGCCGCGTGACGGGCTTTCAGGCCGCGACGGCCGCCCGGCCGCGAGCCACCGGCGGCAGCTCGCGGGTGACCTCGGGGCTCGCCGTTCCGGTCGGCAGCTCCCGGGTGGCCTCGGGCCCGGCGAACCCGACGATGGAGAGTTCCGTCTGCGGCTCGGCGACCGGGTGCAGCGCCGCGAACGCCTCGTCGCGCAGGCTCTGCGCCGCCGCCGCGGCCAGCTCGGCGGTCTGCCAGGCGGCCTGCTCCCGCTGCGCGGCGGCCCGGTGCCGTGCAGCCATGTTGTCCCGGACCAGCCGGCGCAGCAGCAGTTCCTGCTCCACCGGGTGCCGGCTCGGATCCCAGCCGTTGCCGCCGAGGATGTCGCTGAGCTGCCGCACCGTGATCTCGTCGCGCCACTGGGCGTCCATCGCGGCCCGGTGCAGCCAGCGCTCCCGGTCCGCGTACTCGGCCGGGGTCCGGGCGGTCCGGGGCAGCGGCAGCGCCGCGGCGGCGGTCAGGCGCCGGACGTCCTCCTCGGCCGCCTGGTACGCCTGCCAGGCAGCCTCGGCCTCCTCCTGGGCGGTCAGCCACTCGGCGCGGCTCCGCTCGGCGGTCGCCGTCGCACGGGAGGCGGCCACTGCCACCTCGTCGGCGTAGCGGATCCGCTCCTGGTCCCGTACGCGGGCGCGCTCGGCGCGTTCGATGCTGCTCGGGCGGGCGGCGTCACTGATCCGGTCGACCAGCTCCGAACGGAACCGGGACGGGCGGACGATCAGCGCGGCGACCACTGTCGCGGCCACGGCGAGCAGGACCAGCCAGATCACGGCGGCCGCGGGCATGTCGGGCAGGACGGAGGAGAAGACGGTCTGCATTACCAGCACCTCGTGGGTGGAACGTAGGACGATCGACGGTTGTGGCCCGGACATCCGGGCGGGTGCGCGTCGTGACTCGGACGCGACGGGACGCGCGGCAGGGCGCGAGGCGTGCGGCCCGTGGGACCGCGCCGGGGCGTACCGGAAGGGTTGCCCGGTCAGGCGCGCGGCGGACCGCGACGGGCGATGTGCGCCCGGCCTGGGTCGGCGGCGGCGACGACCTCGACGCCGGGAACGCGCCCGGCGGAGTCGGCGGAAAGGCCTTCGGTGCCGGCCGGGCGGGTGCCGGGGCCGGTGGTCCGCAGGGCGGCGGTCGTGGCGTCGGCCGCCGTGAGTTCCGCGGCGCCGGCCGTGACCGCCTGCCGCGTCGCGACGTGCTCGATCGCCGCGACGTGCGAGGCGACGGCGTGCGAGGCGACTGTGGCGTGCGAGGCCGCGGCGGCGTGGGCGGGTGCGGCGGTGATGCCCTGGAGGCCGGCGATCAGCACCAGGCCGGCCACAGCCGTGCGGGCGATCCGGCGCAGCGTCGCCGTCCAGGTGGACGAGGCGAACGCTACGGGCAGCACCTGTTCAACCTATCGGTCGACGGACGATCCCGCAGCTCAAGGATCTTGCGGTTTACGTGAGCCACCCCACGGGTCGGTGTGGACGGAGACCCACGCGGGCCGGACGTGCGACGGCGCGGCGCCCCTGCCGAGGTGCCGCGCCGTCCAGTGGATGCCGGGGTCAGTTGCCGCCGAGCACCGGCGGCGGAGCGGCGTCTCCGTCGCCCCAGACCATCTCGTCCTCGGTGAGCCATGTCAGCCGGCCGTCGGACTCGTCGTCGCCGTGGCCGCCGCGCCCACCCAGCACGCCGCTGCGGCCGGCCATCGCGGGCCGCCCGGTGGCGCCGCCGGTGCGCTCGGCGGACTTGCTCCCGGCGTCGACCACGAGGCCACGGCCGGAGGTGAGCCGGCCCGTGCCGGCCGCCGCGCGGTTCTCCGCGCCGGACATGCCGCCGAAGCGGGCCGAGGACGCCGAGTTGGCGCCGGTGCCCGCGAGCGAGCCGGTGCTCAGCACACCGGGGGCGCCGTAGAGCCCGCCACCCGGTCCGCCGGCGCTCATCGTCGTCGGTCCGGCGCCGCCGGGACCGAAGCCCGGGCCGCCGCCGATCGTCGGACCGCCCGCGGTGCTGGTCAGCGGCGCGGCGCCGGCCAGCGAGGTGCCGGTCGGGTCGACGGTGCCGCCGGTCGGCACCGAACCCGGAGCGCCCGCGCCCGGCTGGCCGCCCGGAGTGCCCGCACCCGGTGTGCCCTCGCCCGGCGTGCCGCCGGTCGGCGCCGTGTGGTGCACGCCCGACGTGGTGGCGGTGGCGTTGGCGCCCGGGCCGAAGCTGCCCAGGCTCGGGCCGGACGACGGCGTCTTCACCGACGGGCCGTTCTGCAGCGTCGGGTCACCGTTGCCGGTGTGGCCGGGCAGCTCGGTCTCCGGCGGGTCCGGTACGACGATCCGGCCGTACGCCGAGAAGTCGTAGCCCTCGGCGAGCTTGGCCACGACCTGCACCATCCGCTGGTGCGCCTTCTCCTGCTCGGCCTTGTCCTGCTGGTGGCCGACGATCCCGCCGATCACCGCGCCGGGTGCGCCGCCGATCAGGAAGCCCTTGCCGGCGCCGGAGAGCAGCTTGTCGTTGTCGTCGGTCTTCTCCGGGCTCTCCGCCTTGGACTGGGCGGCCCGCAGCTCGCTGGACATCATGTCGAGGCCCTGTCGGATACCCGTCATGCCCTCGGCGAGGTTGCCGGAGTAGCGGACGACCATGTCCAGCCGGCGGTGGAACTCCCGCGCGGCGTCGCCGGTCCAGGTCTTCGCCAGCGCCTCCAGGTCGGCGGTCAGGTCGCGGCCGAGATCGTCGAGCGTGCCCTTGAGGGAGGTCCACTGGGCGCTGAGCGCCTCGATCTGCTTCGGGTCGCCGGCGTTGACGCCCTGGTAGAGCTCCTCGTGACTGACGTGCTCGTAGCGCCGGGTGTACTCAGACACGCGGGTCCTCCTTCGGCTGCTTCATCGCCTCGTTCAGCCCGGAGAGGGCGGCGGCGATGTCGGCCGCGGCGGCGGCGTTGCGGGCCTCGGCGGTCTTGTAGTTCGTCATGATCTTGTGGGTCGCCTCGCGGGCGGCCAGGATCGCACGGCGCAGCCGGTCGACGTGGTTGACGTAGCTCTGGTGGGTCTCGGAGTAGCGACGTGCGTTGTCGGTCGCGTCGGTGAAAGTGCCGAGGGCCGGCGGGCGGCACTGCATCTGGGTGTTGAGCTTGCGCAACACCGACTCCGCCTCGTGCAGACGCCGCTCGAGCCGCTGGTGAAAGTCCTCCAAGGACAGTACGTCTACTGTCGTGCGCCCCGTCATGGCTGCATCCCCGTAGTCATCGTCGATAACCGTTCGCCGTACTCAGGTTAGTCGAAGCGAGCCAACCCGGGCGACCCGTGACGGAGATCCTCCACTTCGGATCGCCGCAGGGCCTGTCAACCGCCCTGGACCTGCGCCTCCGTGCCACCGGCCGACGGTGTCGCGGTGGCCCCCGGAGGCGTCGACGCATCGAAGTAGGTCATCGCATCCTCGCGGGACAGCGTCGGTCCGGTCGGCACCAGCGCCAGCAGTGAGGCGGGTACGGCGAGCGGCGTCACGTCGCCGTACCCGAGCGCGCTCTTCGCGTCGCCCCCGGCGGTGCCGAGCGGATAGCGGATGCCCTGCGCGGTGATCAGGTAGACAGTCGAACCGGCCGCCGCCTTGCCGCTCTCCCCGGCCGTGGCCTGCACCAGCACGCCCTTGCCGCCGGGCAGCAGCACGCTCTCGGCGGTGCGTACCGCGTCCCGGGCGCCCTGCCGCGCGGGCATCGCGGTCGCCGAGGTCAGCTCGGCCGGCGGGGAGTCGAAGACCTCCAGCGTGGTGGTCGGCGGCTGGCCGGCCGGGCCGGGCCGGTAGGTGGCGCAGAGCACCGTCCGTCCCGGACGGACCTCGTGCAGCGTCGGCAGCCGGGCCGGCAGGCCGTCCGCGTCCAGGCGCTGGTCGGTGAGGAGTCGGCCCGCCTCATCCGGAGTGATCTGCGTCACCTCGCCACCCCCGCCGAGCAGCAGCAGCGCGGTGACCTCGCGGACTGTCGCCAGGCCCTGCCGGGTGAGCACGTAGTACTGGCCGGCGGCCTGGTAGACCTGGCCGATCCGGGCCGGCCGGTCGGCCACTGTGAGCCCGCTCGCGCCGCCGTCCCCGGCGATCGCCGGCTTGCGCAGCACCGGCCCGGCCGGCACCGCGTTCAGCAGTTGCTGCCCGACGGTCAGGTTCGTCGCGCCGGCCATCTTCAACGCCACCAGCGCCTGCTCGTCGCCGGCCACCCGCAGCCGGGAACCACCGGTGAGCAGGTAACGCGCGTCGCCGGTCCGCACCACCACGGCCCGGTCGGTGAGCGCCGTGCCGCCGGGCAGCGCGCGGTCGATCACCAGGTGGGTGGTGGAGCGCTGCGGGTCGTTCGGGTCCGGCACGTCGCACACCGACCAGGGGAGCCCGACCAGCGATTTGCGATCCGGCAGGTCGTCCGGGGCGCCGACGATGCCGACCAGCCGCCCGCGTGGACGGTCCTTGATCGACGCCTGGGACATGGTGCGCGGCTGCGCCGCGGCGTCGTTGACGATCAGCCGCGCCGAGGCGTAGTTGAGCGTCGGGCGCAGCACCTTGTCCTCGCCGAAGTAGTACGTCGCGCCGGTCTCCCGCTCGATCACCAGCGTGTTCGGCTCCAGCGGCGCGGAGTTGCTGGTGAGCTGGCCGTACGCGCCCACGCCGCCGAGCACCACTGCGGCCGCGATGACGCTGCCGAACACCGCCATGCCGAGGCGGCGCATCGGCAGGTCGTTTGTCTCCGGATCACCGGAGAGCAGCGCCGAGACGATGCGGCGGGTGACGAAGCGGTACGCCTGCACCTGATCGCGGCGGGTCCGCATGACTAACCTCCGGCGGGGGTGGGTCCGCGGCGACAGGTCCGAACAGCGCCGCGGGCTTCCCTACGATAAGGGGCCGTCGGGGGTGCGCCGGACCCCGTCCGCCGACCGAACGACCGCACCCGCCCGGCGGATGCCCAGGATGTCCAGAAGGGACGCACACCGATGACGCAGCTCCAGGCGCCACCCGGTCGTACCGCCACCACTCCCGCCGTACCGCCGGACCGGCCGGTCACCCCGGCCGACAAGCGCCGCCGGGGACGCCTCGGCCCGGTCGTGGTCGGGCAGCTCGTGGTGGTGGAGTGCGCGGCGCTCGCGGTCTGGTTCGCCACCGCCAGCCCGGCGTGGCTGCTCGCGGTGGTCGCCGTCCTGGCGCTGCTGGCGGTGGCCGCGGCGTTCGCGCGCCGGGGCGGCCGCTGGTGGTACGAGGACCTGATGCTCCGCCGCCGGCTGCGCCGGCGCCGCGACCGCGCCCGGGGCGCGGCGCCCGGTGGTGACCCGAGGCTGGCCGCGCTCGCCCCGGAACTGACAGTGGTGGAGCTGACCGAGCGCGGCACCCGGCTCGGCATCGGGCAGGACGACCGGGGCTGGTTCGCCGCGCTGGCGCTGACCGGCCGGCCCGGCGCGCCCGCCGGCTCGATCGAGGCGGCGGTGGTGGACCGCGCGCTCGCGGTGCTCGCCGACTTCTCCGGCCCGGTCACCCAGACCCAGGTCGTCTCGCACACCCTGGTCTGGTACCCGGCGCCCGGCGCGCCGCCGTCCGCGTACCGGACCGTGTGGGTGGCGCTGCGCCTGTCGGTGTCCGACGCGCGGGCCGAGGCGGTGAGCCGGGGCGGCGGCCTGCGCGGCGTGCACCGCACGGTGGCGGCCGGGGTGGGCCGGCTCGGCAAGGCGCTCAACGCCGCCGGCCTCGGTCACCGGGTGCTCGACCGGAACGAGCTGCACGCGGCGGTGGTGTCCGGGGCCGGGCTCGACCTGGCACCGGAGTCCCCGGTGGAGACGTGGACCAGCCTGCGCGGGGGCGGCTGGACGCAGCGCTGCCTGGCCCTGCGGGTGCGCCCCAACGGCTCGCTCGGCGCGCTGGTCGACGCGGTCACCGCCACCTCCGCGCCCTCGCACACGGTCGCCGCCGTGGTGCTCCCGGGCGGCCGGCGGGTGCCGCCGCTGCTGCGGGTGGCAGCCATGGACGGGCACGCCGAGGCGCTGGTGAAGGCGGTCCGCGAGATGGCGCGGCGCGCGGGCGTGCCGGCCCGCCCGCTGGACGGCCAGCACGGCCCCGGCGTCTACGCCACCGCGCCGGTCGGCACCGCGATGGGGACCGTCACGGTCGAAGGTTGACGATCCAGCCGTACGCGCCGCAGACCCAGACGGCCAGCGGCACCAGCGCGATGATGAGCAGGATCTCGACGATGTCCAGGGTCCGGCCCCAGACCGGGGAGATCCGCTTGCCGGCCACGGTCAGGCCGTAGACCAGGCTGATCACGGCCAGCACGGCCAGGCCGCCCAGGATCAGCCCGAGGCGTACCGCCAGCGAGCCGGCGGCGAACGTCGCGGCGGCGACCAGCCCCAGGCCGACGGTGCCGGACAGCAGCACCGGCGTGCGCTGGGCGCGGCTGAGGAACGGGCGTGCCCGCAGCAGCGACAGCAGCGCCAGCACCAGGCAGAGCAGGACCGCCGGGAGCCGGCCGTTCTCGGCCAGCACCACCTCGCCGCCGAGCACCAGCAGCGAGACGGTCCAGAGCAGACCGGTGAGGAACGCGTCGGCGCGCTCGCTGTTGCGCAGCACCGACGGCCCGTCCACCGACTCGGTGTCGGTCTTGAGGTCGTCCGGGCCGGTGGGGATGGACGGCACCGGCAGCCGGGCCAGGCGGTAGGCGAGCATCGGCAGGGCGGGCAGCGCGCCGAACGCGACTGTCGACACCACCGCCGCAGCCGCCGCCGCGCCGATGTCGAAGGCCAGGCTGAGCACCGCGCCGAGGCCGACCGCCGCGCCCACACCCACCGCGCCGAGGAAGAGCGGCAGGCGGTCGCCGACGGCGAGCGCGGCGATCGCGCCGAAGACCACCACAGCGGTGCCGGCGAGCAGGACGTGCGGACCGGCCAGCTCGCCGAGCGTCCGCTCACCGGCGAGCACCAGCAGGCCGCCGACGCCCGCGTACCCGATCCCGACCAGGGCCAGCACCGCGCCGGTGCGGCTGTCGCCGGCGGCGCGGGACAGCACCGCGGCGCCGACCAGCAGCGCCACCGCGACCACGAACGCGGCGGCCGCGCCGGGTAGCTGCGGTGGGCCGGTGAGCAGCGTCGCCACCGCGCCCGCGGCGAGCGCCGAGGCGGCCAGCAGGACCGCGAACACCCGTGTGGTGCCGACCTGCCAGGCGCCCGCCCGCTGGGTGGTGGAGGTGGCGACCGCGTCCACCACGTCGTCGAAGACGATCTCGGGGGCGGTCGCGGCACGCGGGTTGAAGTAGAGCACCTCGCCGTCGCGGACGCCGAGCTGCGCGGCGGTCCGGCCGCCGTCGAACGGCTGACCGCCGAGCCGGGACAGGGCCCAGCCGCCGTGCCGCACGCCCTCGTCGGCCAGGTCCTCGCCCGCGTACCGCAGCAGCGTGGGCAGCAGGTCGGCGAGCGGCACGTCGGACGGCAGCGCCAGATCCATCCTGGTACGCGGCGCCACGATGGTGATCCGGCTCAGCCCACCGGTCGCCGTCTTCGTCGCCACAGTGGCCTCCTCGTGCTCGCATACGATCCGCTGGGCCGTCGGCGCCGCCCCCACGGGTCCACGACGCCACCGGGAGATTACCTACGATGGCGGTCGCACAGGTTGCCCACCCGACGCTCACCGGCGGTGGCAGACCACGATCAGGGCCGCTTCTGGGGAGGGGAGAGCCGTGAGTACGGTGGTGTTCCGCCGACTTCCGCGTCAACCGGGGCCCGCGCTGCCGCGCGGCGAGGTGCTGCTGGAGTCCCCGCCCGAGCTGCCGGAGCCGCAGGCCAAGGGCATGGGTCAGGTGCTGATGATCCTGCCGATGCTCTGCGGCGTCGGCGCGATGGCGTTCCTCTACGCCGGCCGGGGCGGCGGCATGATGACGTACGTCGCCGGTGGCCTGTTCGGTGTGTCCATGTTGGGCATGGCGATCGGCACGCTCGGCAACGGCGGCAACGACAAGGCCGAGCTGAACGCCCAGCGGCGCGACTACATGCGCTACCTCGCACAGATGCGCAAGCGCACCCGGCGGGCGGCCGAGCAGCAGCGCGCCGCGATGACCTGGCGGCACCCGGAGCCGGACGCGCTCTGGTCGATCGCCGCCTCGCGCCGGCTCTGGGAGCGGCGGATCACCGAGGACGACTTCGGCGAGGTACGGATCGCGCTCGGCCCGCAGCGGCTGGCGGTGGAGATCGTGCCGCCGGAGACCAAGCCGGTGGAGGACCTGGAACCGATGAGCGCGATCGCGCTGCGCCGGTTCGTCCGGGCCCACTCCAGCGTGCCGGACCTGCCGACCGCGCTGTCGCTGCGCGCGTTCAGCCGGATCGCGCTGCGCGGCGACCGGGAGCCGGTGCTCGACCTGACCCGGGCCGCGCTGGGCCAGCTCGTCACGTTCCACGCCCCGGAGGACCTCCTGGTGGTCGTGGTCGCCGCGCCTGATCGGCAGGCGGCCTGGGACTGGGTGAAGTGGCTGCCGCACGCCCAGCACCCGGGGCGTACGGACGCGGCCGGCGCGCGCCGGATGGTGTTCGCCGCGCTGGACGAGGCGGAGACCGCGCTGGCCCAGGACCTGGGCGGGCGGCCCCGGTTCTCGCCCGAGGCGAAGCCGCTGACCACCGCGCCGCACGTGGTGGTGGTGCTCGACGGCGGCGAGGTCTCGGCGACCTGCGCGCTGACCGGGCCGGGCCTGCTCGGCACGACCGTGTTCGACCTGTCCGGCGCGGTCCCGCGTGACGCCGGGCGCTGGCTGCTCTGCCTGGACGCCGGGGACGGCACCGGCCTCGACCTGGTCCGCGGCACCGCCACGTCGCGGCTCGGCCGCCCGGACCGGCTCTCCCTGAGCGCGGCCGAGGGGCTGGCCCGGCAGATCGCCCCGTTCCGGCTCTCCCAGCAGCAGGGCGCGAGCACCGAGGAGCCGCTGGCCCGCAGCATGGAGCTGCCCGACCTGCTCGGTGTCGGCGACGCGGCCACGGTGGACACCCGGCAGACCTGGCGTCCGCGCAGCCACCGCGACCGGCTGCGCATCCCGCTCGGCCTGGGACCGGACGGCAACGTGGTGGAGCTGGACTTCAAGGAGTCCGCGCACGAGGGCATGGGCCCGCACGGCCTGGTCATCGGCGCGACCGGTTCCGGCAAGAGCGAGCTGCTGCGGACGGTGGTCGCGGCGCTCGCGGTGACGCACTCGTCGGAGGAACTGAACTTCGTTCTCGTCGACTTCAAGGGCGGCGCCACCTTCGCGTCGCTGGACGCGTTGCCGCACACCAGCGCGGTGATCACCAACCTCTCCGACGAGCTGCCGCTGGTCGACCGCATGCGGGACGCGCTGGCCGGTGAGATGAACCGCCGGCAGGAGGTGCTGCGGGCGGCGGGCAACTACGTCTCGCGGTACGACTACGAGAAGGCGCGGGCCGCCGGTGAGCCGCTGGAGCCGATGCCCAGCCTGCTGATCATCTGTGACGAGTTCTCCGAGCTGCTCGCCGCCAAGCCGGACTTCATCGACCTGTTCGTGATGATCGGCCGCCTCGGCCGGTCGCTCGGCGTGCACCTGCTGCTCGCCTCGCAGCGGCTGGAGGAGGGCAAGCTGCGCGGCCTGGACACGCACCTGTCGTACCGGATCGGTCTGCGCACGTTCTCGGCTGTGGAGAGCCGGATCGTGCTCGGCGTGCCGGACGCGTACGAGCTGCCCAGCGCGCCCGGTCACGGCTACCTGAAGACCGACACCGCGACCATGCTGCGGTTCCGCGCCGCGTACGTGTCCGGCCCGTACCGGGCGCCGGGGCAGGTGCAGCGCTCCACCCGGGCGCAGGTGCAACGCCGGATCGTCCCGTACGGCATCGACTACGTGCCGGTGCCGGCGGCGCCGAGCCCGGCGGAGGCCGCCCCGGAGCCGGAGCAGAGCGGCGACGGCAAGGCCGTGGCGATGCTGGACGTGCTGATCGACCAGCTCAAGGGCCGCGGCAAGCCGGCGCACCAGGTGTGGCTGCCGCCGCTGGCCGAGCCGTCCGGGCTGGCCGAGCTGCTGCCCAAGCTGAGCGTGCACCCGACGTACGGCCTGACCACCGCCGACTGGCCGGGCCGCGGCCGGCTCGCCGTGCCGGTCGGCATCGTGGACCGCCCGTACGAGCAGCGCCGCGACCCGATGATGGTCGACCTGGCCGGGGCCGGCGGCAACGTGGTGATCGTCGGGGCGTCGCTGAGCGGCAAGAGCACCATGCTGCGCTCGATGCTGGCCTCGCTGGCGCTCACCCACACGCCGCGCGAGGTGCAGTTCTTCTGCCTCGACTTCGGCGGTGGCGCGTTGCGCAGCCTGGACGGGCTGCCGCACACCTCGGGTGTGGCGGGCCGGCGGGACGTCGAGGCGGTCCGGCGGACGGTGGCCGAGGTGGTCGCCGTGATCGACGAGCGGGAGAACCGGTTCACCCAGCACGGCATCGACTCGGTGGCGAGCTACCGGCGCCGCCGGGCGGCCGGTGAGTTCGCCGACGACCCGTTCGGTGACGTCTTCCTCGTCGTGGACGGCTGGAACACGCTGCGCCAGGAGTACGAGGAGCTGGAGCAGACGATCACCAACCTGGCGAACCGGGGCCTCGGCTTCGGCGTCCACGTGGTGATCACGGCGGTGCGCTGGGCGGAGATCCGGATCAACATGCGGGACCTGCTCGGCACCAAGCTGGAGCTGCGGCTCGGTGACCCGTCGGAGTCGGAGATCGACAGGCGGGCCGCGCAGAACGTGCCGGTGGGCGCGCCCGGTCGCGGTCTGACCCGGGACAAGCTGCACTTCCTGACCGCGATCTCCCGGATCGACGGCAAGCGTGACATCGAGGACCTGACCGAGGCGTCGGTGGCGCTCGCCGGTCACGTCGCGGCGAACTGGCCGGGACAGCCGGCGCCGAAGGTCCGGCTGCTGCCGCGCAAGCTGGCGGTCACCGAACTGGCGAAGGTGGTCGACCGGTCCGCCCCGGGCATCCCGATCGGCGTCAACGAGTCGGCGCTCGCCCCGGTCTACCTGGACCTGGCGGGCGAGCCGCACCTGACCGTGTTCGGCGACGCCGAGTGCGGCAAGACGAACCTGCTGCGGCTGATCGCCCGGGGGATCGCCGAGCGGTACACCCCGGCCCAGGCGCGGCTGGTCATCGCCGACTACCGGCGTGGTCTGCTGGGCGCGGTCGAGGGTGACCACCTGCTCGACTACGCGCCGTCGAACCAGGTGTTCAGCCAGGGACTCGGCTCGATCCGCAGCGCGTTGCAGAACCGGCTGCCCGGCCCGGACGTGACCACCGCCCAGCTGCGTGACCGGAGCTGGTGGAAGGGTCCGGACCTGTACATCCTGGTGGACGACTACGACCTGGTCGCCTCCGGTGGCAGCAACCCGCTGAGCGCGCTGCACGAGCTGCTGCCGCAGGCGCGGGACATCGGCCTGCACCTGATCATCACGCGCCGGGTCGGCGGTGTGGCCCGTGCGCTGTACGAGCCGGTGCTGCAACGGCTGCGCGAGCTGGACTCGCCCGGCCTGCTGATGTCCGGCAGCCGGGAGGAGGGTGCGGTCTTCGGCAACCTGCGGCCGACGCCGCAGCCGCCGGGCCGGGGCACGCTCGTCCGGCGCCGCGACGGCCAGCAGCTGATCCAGACCGCGTGGACGGAGCCGGCCTGACGGGACGGACGCCGGGCGGCCCGGTCCGGTAGCGTCGGCCCGATCGATCGTCGCGAGTGGAGAGGGGCGCGCACGTGAGCAGCCCGTCGGGTTTCGGTGCGGCCATGGAGGGCCTGCTGCGGCAGGCGCAGGAACAGCAGCGCCGGCTTGCCGATCTCCAGCGGCAGCGCGCCGAGCTGAGGGTGACCGGGGAGAGCCCGGACGGGCTGGTGCGGGTGACTGTCGACGGCGGCATGAAGGTCGGCGACATCGAGCTGAACGCGCGGGCGATGCGGCTGGACAGCTTCTCCCTGTCCGAGGCGATGCAGGCGGCGATCGACGCGGCCTACGCGGCCTTCGAGGAGCGGCAGCGCGAGATGCTGAGCGAGATGCTCGGCGACTCCGAGATGGTCCGCCGTGCGCAGGACGGCACGCTGACCCCGGAGGACTGGTTCCGTCAGTTCGGGGTGGACGTGTCCGACCCGACCCGCAACCTGCGACGCTGAGCGAGAGGAAGGCCGACGATGCCGAACACTGTCGACGTCGACGCGATCAGGAAGGCGGGCCGGATGCTCGACGCCCCGGACGGCCCGATCCAATACCTCCGCAACGTCGAGACGTTGCTGGGCGAGGTGAAGCTGCCCAGCGGCGCGCTGAGCTGGTTCGGCACCGGCGCGGTCGAGCGGCACAACGCGGCTGTGGACGGGCACCTGGACAACGTCCGCACCGGCGTGGAGCATCTGCGCAAGGCCGCCGCGCAGCTCGAACAGAGCGCGAAGAACTGGGAGAGGTCGGATCAGCCCTGGGTGGTCAAGTGACCGGCCGGGCCCGCCACGGGAAGGACGCCTGATGCCGCCGGAGATCCTCATCGCCAACGCCTCGGGGACGGTGACCGGCACCGTGACGGTCGCCGAGACCACGGCTCCGGTCCGGTCGGCGGCGGCCGTCGCCAAGGGCAACCTGGTCTGGATCGTCGCCTCGGCGGCGTTGATCGGCGCGATCCTCTACCTGGAGTCGTTCGACAACCAGCAGGTCAACGAGTCGATCAAGAAGTGGGACGAGGCGGCCCGCCTGCTCGGCGCGGACCAGTTCGGCGCGGCCATGGCGGCGGTTCCGCCGGACGCGGCGGAGTGGGACTTCGACGACCGGGACGCGTTCGACCTGTTCCTCCGCAAGCTCGGGGCGGAGATCAACTCGCTGGCCGAGGCGTTCGCCGCCAACCGGGACACGCTCACCGCGGCCCGGGACGCGTACAACGACGCGATCTCCGGCCTGGCCCAGGCGCTCATGCCGATCCTGGTCGCGGTGATCGCCTCGATCGCGCTCCAGTTCTTCCCCGCCACCACCGCGCTGGCGCAGGCCATCGGCATCGTCGGTCTGACCGCCACCGCCGCCGTCCTGGTCCTGGTCTTCGGTGAGATCAGCGCGCTGCTGCACGCGCTGCTGGCCGCCTTCCACACCGACAACCGGTTCACCTTCACCGCGGACTCCCGCCCCGGCTGGGCGCCGACCGGCTCGGACCCGGACATCAAGGACATCAAGATCGACTGGGTGCGGGACGCCAAGTTCTACGGGTGACGGGAGCGACGCATGGAAACCCTGCTCTTCTCGTTGTTGCTGTACGTCCTGCTGACCATCCCGGTCTTCGTGGTCCTGATGCTGTTCGCCGCGCTGACCCGCTCGGCGCGGCTGCGGCGGGCCGCCGAGGTGGTGTCGCTGAGCACCTGCGCGGCACTGCTGGTGCTGTCGTTCCAGCGCGCTTTCGAGAAGCCGATGCTGTGGGCCGTGGTGGTGCTGCTGGTCGCGGTGCTGGTCTTCGGCGTGTCGACGATCGTCAAATCCTCGCGCGAGCGGTCGTGACCTCGGCCTCGACCGTCCACCTCGTACTGAGGGCCGCAGATCGCGTCTGTCGACAGTGGGATGTCGGAATACGACCATGGGACAGCAGGGCTGCGCGGGTTGGACATCGTCCGCTACGGTTCGGATGAAGTGTCCGTCGGTGGGGTGTGTACGCCTTGCCGCGGGGGAGGGCGCGGCGGAACCGCCGCCACAAGATGACGGAAGGGTGTGAAGCATGGCGTTCGAGGTCAGTGCAGCGACTCTGCACACCGCCGCGAGTGACGTGCGGTCCACGCGCAGCGACGTCGACGGCGAGCTCAAGAAGCTGTGGAACGTGGTCGACGACCTGGCGATGGCCTGGAAGGGCCAGGCGTCCACGGGCTTCCAGAGCCTGATGACTCGCTGGAACGAGGACACTACGAAGCTGCTGACCGCGATGGACAACATCGCGGACCTGCTCGACAAGTCCGGCACCACGCACCAGGTCAACGACGAAGAGCAGCAGCAGATGCTGGACAAGTTCCACGCTGCTCTCAACCCGTGATCCGCGAAGACAGGCAGAGGAGGAATCGATGAGCATCAAGGTTGATTACGCTGTTCTGGAGAGCAGCAACCAGCAGATGCAGGCCATCTCGCGGACCATCGACGAGAAGCTCGACACGCTGCGGGCGATGCTGACCAAGCTTGAGTGGGAGGGCCAGGACCGGGCCGCCTACCAGCAGCACCAGGCCCAGTGGGACGCCGCCGTGCGGGACATCAACAAGGTCCTGAACGAGATCGGCGGTGCCGTGGGCATCGCGCGCGAGAACTACATGACCACGGAGATGAGCAACTCCAAGGTCTGGGGCAACTGACCCCTGACCGGTCCACGACGGCTCCGCTCCGGCTCGTGCCGGGCGGAGCCGTCGTGTGTTGTCAGGCGTCCTGCGGGACGTCGCGGCGGCCGGGACGCCACCCGCGCCGCCGTCCGCGTACCAGGATGGGGCGCAACGTCAGCAGGACGCCGGCTAGCAGCGCGCCGACGACAGCGACCCAGATCGCGACGGTGCGCTGCCAGGCCAGCGGGTCGGCGGGCGGCGCCGGTGGCGGCATCGCGCCCAGCGGCGGGTCCTCCCGGGTGCCCAGCAGGCTGGTGACCGCCCGGTACGGGTTGACCATCCCGAAGCCGACCTCGGCGTTGTGCCCGTCGGGCGGGTTGTCGGCGGTACGGGTCAGCCGGTAGGCGACCTCGTCGGCGCTGATGTCCGGGTGTGCGGCCCGCACCAGCGCGGCCACCCCGGAGACGTACGCGGTGGCGAAGCTCGTCCCGCCCTGCGGCTCGGCCCGGTAGCCCGATCCCTGCGGAGCGGGCCCGACGATGTTCAGGCCGGGGCCGGCGATGTCCACATAGTCCCCGCTGACCGAGCTGCCGACGTGCCCGCCCTGCTCGTCGATCCCGGCGACGGCGACGACACCGTCGTACGCCGCCGGATAGGCCGGCCGGTCCTCCCGGTTCTCCTGCCGGTTGCCGGCGGAGGCGACGACTACCACGTCCTTACCGAGCGCGTACTGCACCGCGGACTTCAGCGCCGGGTCGTCGAGCGTGACCAGGGACAGGTTGATCACGTCGGCGTCGTGGTCGACAGCCCAGCGGATCGCCTTGCCGATCTCGGCCGGCACGTCCGGGTCGAAGTTCTCCTTGTTCTCGGCCAGCACCCGCAGCGGCAGGATCTTGGCCTCCGGCGCGATGCCGGTGTAGGGCGAGCCGGTGCCCTCCCGGCCGGCGATGATGCCCGCGACCATGGTGCCGTGGCCGACCAGGTCGCACTGCCCCTTGAGGCGGACGAGCTGGTTGAAGTCCTCACCCGGCAGCACCCGCCCGCGCAGCAGGGGATGGGCGGGCGAGACCCCGGAGTCGATCACCGCGACGGTGACCCCCGCGCCCTTGCCGATCCGCCACGCGGCGGCCGGGTCGAGGCGGCTCAGCGCCCACGGCACCTCGGTGGGCGCGGGGCCGCCGGCCGGGCCGCACTTCGGGGCGGCCTGCGCGGGCGCGGGCACCGCCAGCGCGCCGCCGAGCAGGGCGGTCACCGCCGCTCCGGAGAGGACGGACCTGATCCGGTGTCCGGCCCGGACGCGTCCCGTGGTCGCGCCCGGCCGCAAGCTGTCGCGCACGCGGTGAGATTACCCGCCTCGCCCGCCCGCGCGGGCACACGTGGTGCCGGCCCGGGTCACCCGTCGGCGGCAGCGTCCCCGGCCGACTCGGCGGCGAACAGGGCCAGTAGCGCGCCGACCTGCTGGTCGGCCTCGGCCGGGTGCCGGAAGCGGCCCTTCGGGTTGATCGTGTACTCGTTGCGCCGTCCCACCCGCGTACGACGCAGGTAGCCCCCGGCCTCCAGGTCGGCGACGATGGCCTGGGCCGCCCGTTCGGTCACGCCCACCTCGTCGGCCACGTCCCGCAGCCGGGCGGTGGGGTTGCGCGCGATCGCCAGCAGCACGTGGCCGTGGTTGGTGAGGAAGGTCCAGTTACGGCGGCTCCCGTCCTCAACTGGTGTGGTCGCCATGGTGGTCATGCTATGGCCACGTCCGCCACCTGCCGAATCGGCGCGGTCCGGGGCGGGGCGCCGACGGGAAAGTATGAAATGCGTATCACGAATCTTGACGTGCCCCCAGGTGCGTGTGACCGTGGGTCGCGAGGCCGTTCGGCCTGGTGGTTCCCCAGGTAGACGAGGTGAGGGACATGACGCCGAGCACCCCGGAGCAGGCACTGACCGAGCTGCGTGCCGGTAATCACCGGTTCGTCACGGGCGTCCCGCAGCATCCGAATCAGGACGCCGGGCACCGGGCGGCTGTGGCCGACGGCCAGCACCCGTTCGCGGTGATCGTCGGCTGCTCCGACTCGCGGCTCGCCGCCGAGATCATCTTCGACCGCGGTCTCGGTGACCTCTTCGTGGTACGTACCGCCGGGCACACCGCCGGGCCGGAGGTGCTCGGCAGCGTCGAGTACGCCGTCACCGTGCTGGGCACGCCGCTCGTGGTGGTGCTCGGGCACGACTCGTGCGGCGCGGTCCAGGCCGCCCGGGAGGGGGTCCGGACCGGCGCCGCCCCGGCCGGGCACCTGGGCGCTGTGGTGGACGCGGTCTCGCCGAGCCTGCTGCGCGCCGCCCGCCAGGGGGTCGAGGACCTCGACGGCATCGTCGACGTCCACATCGCGCAGACCGTGGAGACGCTGCTGGCCCGGTCCGCCGTGCTGGCCGAGCGGGTGGCCGCCGGGCGGTGCACGGTGGTGGGCATGTCGTACCGGCTCGCCGGTGGCGAGGTGCGGACCGTGGCGCAGGCCCCGGCCCCGCTGCCCGCCCCGGCCGCGCCCGCCGACCCGGCGCTGGCCGGCTGATACGCACGGACGACGAAGAAGGGGCCGCCCGAGGGCGGCCCCTTCTCGTGGTGTCCGGGTCAGAGCATCGACATGTGGACGTGGTCGGTGTGGTTCGAGGGTCCGCTGTACGAACTCCAGCCGGTGGCCGGGAACCAGATCTGCCGGTTCCAGATGACGTAGTAGATGCCCAGCCGATCGGCGTTGCGGATGAGGAAGGCGGCCACCTCGTTGCCGTACCGGCGGGTGTCGTTGTTGTGCCAGGGCGCGAAGCCGCTGTTCTGGAGCGACCAGTCGCACGCCTTGCCCTTGGGGTGCTCCCACGGCCCGCCGGGCCGGTAGCAGCCCACGAAGCGCTTGAAGCCGGCGCGCCGGACCTCCTTGTACGCGTGCAGCGTGCGCGGCGTGACGCAGCCCGAGGTGGTCGGGTCGTCCTCGCTGCACGACTCCGCCTTCCACCCGCCGTCGGCGGTGCGGCCGGGGCCGATCTTGGCGACCGGTGAGGTGGCGGAGACCAGGCCGCCGGTGAAGCCGAGACCGCCGACGAGCTTCAGCGCGCGCTCGGCCTGCACCTTCTCGCGCTCCATCGCGTTCTTCTGCTTCTCCTGCTCGCGCACCTCGGCGTCGAGCGCGATCTTGGCCTGCTCGGCGCGGGTCTTGACCGCGTTGATGGCTGCCAGGCGCTGCGCGTTGAGGAGGTTCAGCTCGTCCAGGGCGTTGACCCGGCGGACGAACGAGTCGGGTGAGTTGCTCTCCAGCAGCATCGCCATCGCGCCCATCCGGCCGGTCCGGTAGGACTGGGCAGCGAGCTGGTTGACCTGCGGGCTGAGCGCTTCGAGCTCGGCCTGTGCCGTCTTCACCTCGGCCGCGAGCCGCCGCTGGCGGTCCTGGGACTTGGCGAGTTTCGCCTTGGCCTGGAGGAAGGCCCGGTTGGCGGCGTCGATCGCCTCGGTGATGAGCGGCGGTTCGCCGTCCTCCTCGTGTCCCGAGGGGTTGCCGGGGGCCGCCGCGGTGGGGGCCGCGGTCGCCGGGGTCGGCCCGGCCAGCACGGCCAGCGAGGCCAGTACGGCCACCACGGGTGTCAGCCAGCGGCGCAGGGGTGCCGTCACAGTGTTCCCTTCCGTCGGCCGCCGACCGGGTTAGCTGACGGGTTCGGGACGGAAGTGGCCCCTACCGCTGTCGCGGATTCACCCCATGTACCTGGTTCCCCGGTTCGCCCGCAGGCGATTGGGCGGCGGCACCGCTGGCGCCGGTGCGCGCCTTCGGCGGTGACCGGCAGCGAGGTTACCTGACAGCACTCCTGAGGATCTACGTCCGGAAGCCGACCAATAGCGAGATTTCGCCGTGGCGCACCGTGACCAGCGTCGCGTTTGAAATCGATGGTCACGCTGCGGAGTGTCACCATGCGGCCTCCGTACTCTTCCCGCCGCCCAGGGCCTCCAGCGCGTCGTCGCGTCCGGCCGGCGGCCGGGCCGCGGGTGGCGCCGGCTCCGCGCCGCGCGAGCGCCGCCCGGCGGTGGTCACGATCGCGGCCAGTCCGGTCGTCAGCGGTACGGCGGCGATCAGGCCGAGCGTCGCCACCGCGCTGCGGACGATCTCCTGGGCGAGGAACTCGCTGGTGAGGATCTCACTCACCGGGCGGGAGTCGGCAACCAGGAGGAGCAGCAGCGGCAGCGAGGCGCCCGCGTACGCCAGCACGATGGTGTTGACGGTGGACGCGATGTGGGCCCGGCCGACCCGGGTCGCCGCCCGGTAGAGCTGCCGCCGGGACAGCCCGGGGTTGGCGTGCGCCAGTTCGGTGACGGTGGCCGCCTGGGTGACTGTGACGTCGTCCAGCACGCCCAGCGAGCCGATGATGATGCCGGCCAGCAGCAGCCCGTGCAGGTCCACGTCGCCCTGGAACATGGACAGCGTGGTGGCGTCCTCGCTGCCGAAGCCGGTCAGGTGGGTGGCGGACGTGGCGAGCAGGCCGAGCACGCCGGTGACCACCAGGCTGCCGAGCGTGCCGAGCACCGCGACCGACGTCTGCGCGGTGATCCCGTGGGTCAGGTAGAGCACCACGAACATGATCAACGCGGCGCCAACGATCGCGACCAGCAGCGGCGGCTGGCCGGCACCGATGCCCGGCAGCACGAAGCCGAGGAGGATGGCGAAGCTGGCCACCAGGCCGCCGAGCGCGGCGAGCCCGCGCCACCGGCCGAACGCCACGATCGCGGCGGCGAACAGCACCATCAGCCAGATCAGCGGCGTGCCGCGCTGGTGCTCGGCGATGTTGTAGGACTTCACCGCCGGGTCGGCCGGGTCGGTCAGCTCGACCAGGACGACCTCGTCGCCGACTGCGACCCGGGGTGCGCCCGGCCCGGCCGGGATCGGCGTCTCGACCTGCCGGCCCGCGTCCGGGCCCTGCTCGGCGGTGACCGTCACCGTGCCGCAGGGGCCACCCCCGCCCTCCGGGGCCTCCGGGGTCGGCGGGCAGGGCTCGGTGACCACCCGGGTCACGGTGCCGTGGTAGCGGGGGACGTCAGCGCCGCCGACCGGCTCCCGGTCCTGCCCGGGCCAGAGCACCAGCGCCGCGATCACTGTGAGCGCGAACAGCGGCACCACCACGGCGACGAGCAGCCGTCGTACGCCCGGCGGCGCGGCGGGTGCGGGGCGGGTGTGGTCGGCACCCATGGCGTCTCTCCCAACGGTCGCGGCGACGCCTGGTCCGCCGGACCGGTCTGGTCACCCGGTCGGCGCGGACGTGTCGACCACGTCCGGGTCGTCGCCCGGCCATGGTAGGCAGCCCGGCCGGCCGCTCCCGGGCGGCGCGACCGGTGACGCGCGCCCCGCTCGGGTCAGGCCAGGCCCGCCCGGCGCCGCCGGTACTCGTCCTCGTCGATCTCGCCGCGGGCGTACCGCTCGTCCAGGATGCGCCGGGCCGTCGTCGGGCCCAGATACTGCGGGCCGGTCCACCGCACGGCCGCCCAGACGAGCCCCGCCAGCACCCCGAGCACCAGCAGGGACCAGATCCACATCCAGCCCATCATCGGGCTCTGCCACATCATCGGGCCGCCCTCCGTCCGTCGCCGCGGGTCCGCCGGTCCGGCCTGCCCGCCACTTCGACGGTACGTCCGCCCGGGCGCGTCGGCACGGGTCGATGTGCCCTGGTTCCGAGGGCCGGAGGTCCCCGCTCAGCCGCGCTTCATCAGGCGCCCGACGGCGGCCATCATCTCGGTCGCCATCTCGTCGGCCCGGCCCTCGGCGGCGCCCTCGTGCATGCAGTGCCGGGCGTGGCCGTCGAGCAGGCCCAGGCCGACCTTGTCCAGCGCCGCCTGGATGGCCGAGATCTGGGTCAGCACGTCGATGCAGTAACGGTCGTCCTCGACCATCTTCTCGATGCCACGGACCTGGCCCTCGATCCGGCGGAGCCGGGCGAGGAGTTGGTCCTTGCTGGCGGTGTAGCCCCGGGTCGGGCTGGACGGCGCGGTCATGAAACCGAGGATAGCGTACCCCTCGGGGGTATGCTAACGTTCGGGACGTACCCCTGGGGGGTATCAGATCGGAGGGCGAGATGGAGACCACCTACCAGGTGAACGGCATGACCTGCGGGCACTGCGTCAACTCGGTGAGCACCGAGCTGAGCGCACTTCCGGGCGTCACCGACGTCCAGGTCGACCTGGCCGGCGGCCGGGTCACCGTCACCAGTCAGAACCCGCTGGACGTGGACGCGGTCCGCGCGGCGGTCGACGAGGCCGGTTACGACCTCGTCGGTGCGTGACGGGTCCGGCGGACCCGCGAAACCGAGGAGACACCATGAACACGGCGACGAAGCTCAGCGGCTTCGCGCTCGGCCTCGTGGCGGTGTTCGGCGCGGCGTACGGGATCGGCAACCTGGCCGATCCCGTCGCCCCGGCCGCCGAGACCCGACACGACGACACCGACAGCGACCACGGGGCCGGCGACACCGGCCACGGTGACGAGAGCCAGGCGGGCGGCGCCTCCGCGCACCTGCCCGGCGGGCTGCTCGTCTCCGAGCGCGGCTACACGTTCCAGCCCGCCGGCGCCCCGGCCGGGCAGTTCGCCTTCCGGATCACCGGCCCGGACGGCGCCCCGGTCACCCGCTTCGAGGTGGCCCACGACAAGCGCATGCACCTGATCGTCGCCCGCCGGGACCTGTCCGGGTTCCGGCACGTCCACCCGGAGATGGCCGGCGACGGCACCTGGCGGGTCGCCTCACCGCTCGGCGGTCCCGGCGTCTGGCGGGCGTTCGCCGACTTCACCCCCGAAGGCGGCGAGCCGCTGACGCTCGGCCTGGACGTCACGGTCCCCGGTGAGCTGACCGCCCGGCCGCTGCCGGCGCCGGCGACCAGCACCACCGTCGACGGCTACACGGTCACCCTGACCGGCACGCCGGAGCCGGGCCGCACCAGCCGGCTCACGCTCTCCGTCAGCCGTGACGGGCGGCCGGTCACCGACCTTGCGCCCTACCTCGGCGCGTACGGGCACCTGGTGGCGCTGCGGCAGGGCGACCTGGCGTACCTGCACGTGCACCCGGAGGGCACGCCCGGCGACGGGCGGACACCTGCCGGTCCCGCGATCACGTTCGCCGCCGAGGTGCCCTCGGCCGGGGCGTACCGTCTCTACCTGGACTTCCGGCACGGCGACGCGGTGCACACCGCCGAGTTCACCGTCCTGGCCGGCGACCGGACCGCGCCGGTGCCCACCGCGCCGGCACCCACCACCGCACCGACCCCGGACGCCGGACACGGCACCCCGGGTCACGGGCACAGTTGAGCGCCGGAGGTGCCGCGATGACTGCCACGGGAAAGGCGCTGCCCACCGCGCCGAACCTGATCGAACTGGCGATCGGCGGGATGACCTGCGCGTCCTGCGCCGCCCGGATCGAGAAGAAGCTCAACCGGATGGACGGCGTCGAGGCGACGGTGAACTACGCCACCGAGAAGGCCACCGTCCGGTACGCCGACGACATCGCGCCGGCCGACCTGATCGCCACCGTCGAGAAGACCGGCTACACCGCTGTGGTGCCGCCGCCGCCCGAGCAGGCGGAGGCGGCAGCGGCCGGGGAGCCGGTGGACGAGCTGCGCACCGCACGAACCCGGCTCTGGGTCTCCGCCGTGCTCACCCTGCCGGTGATCGTGCTCGCCATGGTTCCGGCCTGGCAGTTCGACTACTGGCAGTGGGCCTCGCTCACCCTGGCCGCCCCGGTGGTGGTCTGGGGCGGGCTGCCGTTCCACCGCGCCGCGCTGATCAACCTGCGGCACGGCGCGGCGACCATGGACACGCTCGTCTCGCTCGGCACGCTGGCCGCGTTCGGCTGGTCGCTCTGGGCGCTGTTCCTCGGCGACGCCGGCATGCCCGGGATGAAGCACCCGTTCAGCCTCGACATCACCCGCGGCGACGGTGCCGGCAACATCTACCTGGAGGCCGCCGCCGGGGTGACCGTGTTCATCCTGGCCGGGCGGTACTTCGAGGCGCGCTCCAAGCGCACCGCCGGGTCGGCGCTGCGCGCCCTGCTCGAACTCGGCGCCAAGGACGTGGCGGTGCTGCGCGACGGGCAGGAGACCCGGATCCCGGTCGGCCGGCTCGCGGTCGGGGACCGGTTCGTGGTACGGCCCGGCGAGAAGATCGCCACGGACGGTGTGGTCGAGGAGGGTACGTCCGCAGTCGACGCCAGCATGCTCACCGGCGAGTCGGTGCCGGTCGAGGTGGGCCAGGGCGACGCCGTGGTCGGTGCCACGGTGAACGCGGGCGGCCGCCTGGTGGTCCGCGCCACCCGGGTCGGCGGGGACACCCAGCTCGCCCAGATGGCGCGACTCGTGGAGCAGGCACAGACCGGCAAGGCGGCGGTGCAGCGGCTCGCCGACCGGATCTCCGGCGTCTTCGTGCCGATCGTGATCGCGCTGGCCGCCGGCACGCTCGGCTGGTGGCTCGGCACCGGCTCCGGGCCGACCGCCGCGTTCACCGCCGCGGTGGCCGTCCTGATCATCGCCTGCCCGTGCGCGCTCGGCCTGGCCACCCCGACCGCGCTGCTCGTCGGCACCGGGCGCGGCGCGCAGCTCGGCGTGCTGATCAAGGGGCCGGAGGTGCTGGAGTCCACCCGCCGGGTCGACACAGTGGTGCTGGACAAGACCGGCACCGTCACCACCGGCCGGATGGCGCTGGCCGAGGTGCTGCCCGCCGACGGCGAGGACGCCGACGAACTGCTCCGGGTGGCCGGCGCGCTGGAGGCCGCCTCCGAGCACCCGATCGCGCGGGCCGTCGCCGAAGCCGCGGCCGAGGCCGGACCGCTGCCTCCGGTCGGCGAGTTCGCCAACGCCGAAGGGCTGGGCGTGACCGGCACCGTCGACGGCCGGACCGTGGTGGTCGGCCGGGCCCGGCTGCTGCGGGAGCGGGGTCTCGACGTACCCGAGGAGGTCGAGCGGGCCGCGACCGGCGCGGAGGCCGCCGGGCGGACGGCGATCCTGGCCGGCTGGGACGGGCGGGCCCGGGGCGTGCTCGCGGTGGCCGACGCGGTGAAGCCGACCAGCCGGGCTGCCGTCGCGCGGCTGCGTGAGCTGGGCCTGAAGCCGGTGCTGCTCACCGGCGACAACACCACTGTGGCGAAGGCGGTGGCGGCCGAGGTCGGCATCGACGAGGTGATCGCGGAGGTGCTGCCCGCCGACAAGGTCGACGTGGTCGAGCGGCTCCAGCGGGAGGGCCGCGTGGTCGCCATGGTCGGCGACGGGGTGAACGACGCCGCCGCGCTGGCCCGGGCCGATCTCGGGCTGGCCATGGGCACCGGCACGGACGCGGCCATCGAGGCGGCCGACCTGACGCTGGTCCGGGGCGACCTGATGGCCGCCGCGGACGCCATCCGGCTCTCCCGGCGGACGCTGGCGATCATCAAGGGCAACCTGTTCTGGGCGTTCGCCTACAACGTCGCGGCGCTGCCGCTGGCGGCGGCCGGACTGCTCAACCCGATGCTCGCCGGGGCGGCCATGGCGTTCTCGTCGGTGTTCGTGGTGGGCAACAGCCTGCGGCTGCGGAGCTTCCGCCCGATCGGGTGAGGGGATTGAGCCGACGGCCGACGGGGTAACCAGTTGTCGTCAGGCAACCGCATCAGTGGAGGTCATCATGGGTCTGGACGACAAGATCGACAACGCTTCCCAGGACACCGCGGGCAAGGTCAAGGAGGGCGTCGGCCGGGCGACCGACAACGAGCGCCTCGAGGCCGAGGGCCGCAACGACCAGGCGGGCGCCAAGCTCAAGCAGGCCGGCGAGAAGATCAAGGACGCCTTCAAGAGCTGAGTACGCGACGCACACACGCCACCGGGTCGGCCCACGGGCCGGCCCGGAGTGCTGTGTACGGACGGTGACGATCCCGAGTGGCGGATGCCACCGTCCACATCGATCCGGCGGGACCACCGGGATCGGCTCCGGTGCATAGGATGCGAGGCGACCTCGAATGCGGAGGAGCTCCTCGATGGCCGATCCCGCCGACCCGTCCGGCTTCGGCCGGGTGCTGTCCGAAACCATGGCCGCGCTCCAGCGGCAGACCGATGCGGGCGAGCAGGTGGCACCGCCGGAAGGCGTCGGTGAGGCCGCAGACGGCCTGATCCGGGTCACCGCCGGCCCACCCGGACAGGTCACCGGGCTGACGCTCGACCCCCGTGTGATGCGGATGGCCAGCGAGGCCCTCGCCGAGGAGATCGAAGCTGCGGTCAACGCCGCGCTCGCCGACCTGCGGGAGCAGGCCGCCACCGCCCCCGGCGAGGTCGACCTGGGCTCGCTCGGTGAGCAACTGCGCCGCATCCAGGCCGACGCGGGGCGCCAGTTCAGCATGTTCACCGACGCTCTGATGCAGGCCCAGGACCGGCTCGCCCGCCAGGACGGGCGCTGATGCCGGTCGAGGTCGATCCGGAGCGGCTGGGTGCCTCCGGGTCGGCGCTGGACGGCGTCGCCACCCGGTTCGGTGCGGCGTTGACCGCCTTCCGGGCCGAGCTGGCCGGCTTCGGCCGTCCCTGGGGGGCCGACGACATCGGCTCACTGATCGGCGCCGCCCACGACGAGGTCTCCGCGTTCGCGTTCGAGTGCTTCGACAGCGCGCTCGACGAGATCGCCGCCGCCGGCGCCGACCTCGGCAGGATGGCCGTCCGCTACGCCGAGACCGAGGCGGCCATCACCCGCAACCTCGACGGCCTGCGGCGGAAGCTGGGAGGCTGAGCATGGGCATGGAGCTACCCGGCGAGCTGCGGTCGCTGCTCGGCGTACTCGGCTACACCTGGCCCGAGGCGGACGAGACCAAACTCTTCGAGATGGGCAACGCCTGGATCGGGTTCTCCGGCACCCTCTCCGGCGTGGTCACCGAGGCGAACACCGGCGCCGCGACGGTCTGGACCCAGCACACCGGTCAGGACATCACCGCGTTCCAGAGCTGGTGGAACAAGGAGGACAGCCCGGCCGACAGCCTGCGCGACGGTGTCACCGCCGCCGTCCTGACCGGGACCGGCCTGATCATCTGCGGCGCGATCGTGCTCGCCCTCAAGGTCGCCGTCATCGTGCAACTGGTCGTCCTGGCCATCCAGATCGCCCAGGCGATCGCCACCGCGGCTGTCACCTTCGGTGCCTCGCTGCTGGAGATCCCGATCTTCCATGCGCTGGCCCGGACCATCGTCGGCAACCTCGTCCAGGAAGCCCTCTGGAAACTCGTCGACGGGTGAGGTGACATGGGCGGGGGTAGAGCAGGCGGCCGGTTAATGCGCGCCGCCTTGCGCTTTCTCAAGCGGACGAAGACGCGTAACCGGCCCGACCGGATGAACCCGCACTTCACCGAGCACGTGATGGGCGGCCACGTGAAGCCGGGCATGCCCAAGGGGTCGGGCTACCATTACCGGCCCGGCGGTGAGGACTTCCCCGGTCGCCGACTTCAGCCAGGCAGCGTCGTCAAGGATCCCAAGACCGGGGCCTACACCGCCAAACCGGAGTTCTTCGATCCGACGCTGAATCCGCCGCACGGGGCCTGGAAGCCGAAGAAGGGCAACGGCGGGGAAAGCTCGTTCTTCCCCGACGACTGGACGCCGGCCCAGGTCGACAACGCCATCACCGGCGCCTTCCAGAATGCGAAGCCGGTACCCGGCACCAGCATGTGGCGCGGCACTCACAAGGGCCTGGTGATCGAGGGTTTCTACAATGGCTCGGGCGGCTTCACCCACGGATGGCCGGTCGTCATCCCATGATCCAGAGGACTTCCGTTGGCGTTCATCAGTTTCTCCGTCGATGAGTACCGGCTCCCGCTGTTCAACGTGACCGATCAGCGCTATCGGGCCCTCGGCGCGTGGCTGATCACCGACGTCTCCGTCTCCTACTCGGCATGCCTGGACGCCCTGCAGATGATCGACGACGTGGCGAACGGCCGTCCGCTCGACGAGGGGTGGGACAGCGACAAGTACGAGGTCAGTTTCGCCCCCACCGGCGTCGAGTTCGTCAACGAGTGGGTCGCGGACGAGCGGGGCCGCTACTCGCTGGACGAGACCCGCGAGGCGGTCGAGTCCTACTGGCGGTTCCTGGCCGGCCGCCCGGAGAACCGTGAACTGATCCGCGAATACCGGCCCGACCTGCCGCGATGGCAGGCGGAACTGCTCCAGTGGGAGGAGCGGTGGGGCCGGCCGCATCCGTACCGGGGACGGTTGTTCTGATCCGCGCCGGTCAGCCCGGCCGGTCTCCGCTGTCGCCGGCCAGGCGCGCGGCGCGTACCTCCAGATAACGCCGCTCCGGCAGGCTCGTGGTGGCCCGCGCGGCGGCCAGGTACGCGGCCCGGGCCTCCGTACGGTCACCGGCCATGTCGAGCAGATGCGCGCGGACGGCGGCGAGCCGGTGGTGGCCCGCGGTCCGGTCGTCGGCGTCGAGCGTGGCCAGCAGCGACAGCCCGGCACGCGGGCCGTCCACCATGGCCACGGCGACGGCCTGGTTGAGCGTGACCATCGGGTTCGGCGCGACCCGCGCGAGCACCCGGTAGAGCGCGACGATCTGCCGCCAGTCGGTGTCCTCGGCGGCGGGCGCCTCCGCGTGGACCGCGGCGATGGCCGCCTGCACCTGGTACGGCCCCGGCGCCGACCAGGTGAGCGCCTCGGTCACCAACGCCACCCCCTCGGCGACGGCGTCCCGGTCCCATCGGCTGCGGTCCTGCTCCGCCAGCGGCACCAGCTCACCGTCCGGCCCGGTACGGGCGGCCCGGTGCGCGTCGGTGAGCAGCATCAGCGCCAGCAACCCGGCCACCTCGCCGTCGTCCGGGAGCAGCCGGCGCAGCTCCCGGGTCAGCCGGATCGCCTCTCCGGTCAGCTCGGCCCGGTGCAGCGCCTCCCCGCTGGACGCGGTGTAACCCTCGTTGAAGACCAGGTAGAGCACCCGCAGCACGGCAGCGAGCCGTTCGTCCCGGTCCGCCGGGGACGGCAGCGTGAAACGCGCGCCGGACGCCTCGATCCGCTGCTTCGCCCTGCGGATCCGCTGGCTCATCGTCGCCTCCGGCACCAGGTACGCGCGGGCGATCTCGGCGGTGCTCAACCCGCCCACGGCACGCAGCGTGAGCGCCACCTGCCCGCTGACGGGCAACGCCGGATGGCAGCAGAGGAGCAGCAGCCGCAGCGTGTCGTCCCCGCTGGGCGGATCCTCGTCGGCGGGCGGGGCGACAGTCGCGTACGCGGGCTGCCGGACCGCCACCGCCACCTCGCGTTCCCGGCGGGCGTGCTCGCTGCGCCACTCGTCGGTGAGCCGCCGGGTGGCGACTGTGACCAGCCAGGAGCGGGGACGGTCCGGCAAGCCCTGTTCCGGCCACTGCACGGCGGCGGCGAGCAGCGCCTCCTGCACGGCGTCCTCGCAGGCGTAGAACTGGCCGTGGCGGCGGACGAGCACGCCGAGGACCTGCGGCGCGAGCGTACGCAGCAGGTCCTCGACCACAGTTGCTGTCACATCTCCGTCCCGGCCTGTTCCATCACCGCGCGCACCTCCAGTACGCCGAAACCGTGCCGTACGTCAGGCCAGCGCGCGGCGATCTCGGCGGCCCGCTCCGGGGTCTCGCAGTCGACAGTCAGGTAGCCGGCGAACTGCTCCTTGCTCTCCATGAACGGCCCGTCGGTGACCTCGACGCCGCCACTGGCGGCCGGACGGGCCGTACGGGTCTGCGAGGGGTGAGCGAGCGCCTCGCCGCCGACCAGCTCGCCGGACTCGGTCAGCTCCTTCATGATCTCGTCGACCTCACCGAAGACGGCTGTGCGTTCCGCCTCGGACAGCTCCTCCACGAAGCCGGGCCGGTTCCAGATCAGCAGCATGTACTTCACGGTGCACTCCTCGGGTGCGGGCCACCGGCGGTGGCGCCTCGCAGACGGGTCGGAGCCGGTCCGCCCGATCCGACATCATCCCCCGGGAAAGGTCAGCGGCCCCCGCGCAGCGGACGGCGTGCCGGGCGGCCCGGGTCGAGCGAGGCCCGGTCGGCGGCGCTGGTGCCGGAGACCCAGCCCTGCTCGTCACGCACCTGGAGGCGGTGCCGGGTGGTGCCCGGAAAGAGCTGGTCGACGCGTTCCCGGACGGCATCCGAGCGTGCCGCGAGCACCGGCAGCAGCCGGTCGTCGTCGAGTTCCTCGGCCGCCGCCGCGCTCGCCTCCCGCAGCCGGTCGCCGATGCGCAGCGCGAACGCGTTGAGGAACGACTCGTCGTAGCCCTTGGTGCGCCGCCCGCCGGCCCTGCCGCGCTCGCCCCGGCCGCGCAGCATCGCGGCGGTGGCCTGCACGAGCAGCGAGGTGTGCAGCAGTTCGACCGCCGCCAGGTCGGCCGGGAAACCGAGCACTGTGGCGAAGCCCAGGTCGTCGGACCAGACCGACTCGCACCGGTTCGCCGCCGCCACCTCCTGGATCAGCAGTGCCTTCGCGGCCGCGTACGGGGCGTCGACGCCGATCCGCACGCCGCCCGGGCCGCCGGACCGCTCGGCCCCGGCGTCGAGCAGCGCCGCGTCGATGCTGTGCCGGGCCATCAGCTCCTGCGCCTTCGCGGTGAACGCCTCCGCCTCGGCCGGGTAGCCGGTCGACTCGGCCTTCGCCAGCAGTGCGCGTACCCGGTCGAGCATCCGGGAACCGCTCGGTGTCACGGCGGCGAGTGCGGTGCCCGCCGAGCCGGGCGGCGGCCGGAGCGCCGCGACCGGCGGAAGCCCCGCCACCAGGACGGCCGCGTCGACCGCGTCCCGCAGCGCGGTGATCCGGTCCCCGTCGGCGCGCCGGTCCAGCCAGCCCGCGTCGTCGTCCCAGCGGGCGCCCGTGTCGGTGAGCTGGTCGTCGAACCAGGCCGGTACCGGCGCGGGCAGGGTGCGCCGCTGCGCGGCCATGACGTCGCGCAGCAGCCGGGCGCCGCGCGGCGTGAGCCGCCGGGTGGCGAGCCGGTCCAGGTCGGCGGGCTGCCAGCCCCGCGGCCAGAGCCGGCCCACGTCGCGCGTGAGCCGGGCGAGCAGCGCCGCGTCCACCGCCGCGCCGTCGGCCACGACGAGCCCGTCGAGGGCTCGCTCGGCAGCGCGTACGTCGGTGCCGCGCGCGGTCGCGACGGCGGCGTCGAGCAGTCGCTCGGCTGGTGACACGGGTGGCTCTCCCTGGACTCCGACAGGCGGCAGGTCGCCCACCCCGGCACCGACGGTACCCGGCCCGCCCGTTCAACCGTCCGGGCCCGGCGTCCGTACTCCTGCCCGGAGCGGGGCGGCGCGACGGACGGAGATCGACGTGGGCGGGCACGAGCGGGGGCTGCACCGGCGGCGGAGATCGCGATCAGGGCGGTTCCTGGCGGTGGTCCTGGTCGCGGCCGCGCTCGCCGCCGGCGGGTACGCCGCCCGGCACCCGGACCTGCTGGACCGCATCGAGGTGCGGCGGACCGTGCCGGCGGCGGCACCGAGCGCGCCCCCAGCGGGCGCCCGCGCCGCGCCGACGCCGGTCCCGGCGGCCGGCCGGGTGGCCCCCGGCATCGGCTACCCGGCCCGGGGCGACGGCACGTTCCGCACCGCCGACACGGTCGGCGCGGTCGCCGGCCGCTCCGGTGAGCTGCTGCGCTACCGGGTCGCGGTGGAGGACGGCATCCGCAACGTGGACGTGGAGCGGTTCGCCCGGGACGTCGCCGCCACCCTCGCCGACCGGCGCGGCTGGACCGGCGACGGCCGGTGGCGGCTGCAACGGGTGGGCCGCGACGACCCGGCCGACTTCACGGTGCTGCTCACCACGCCTGTCACCCGGGGGCGGCTCTGCGGCGACCCGAGTGACCGCTACACGTCCTGCCGCAACGGCGACCAGGTGGTGATCAACGTGGCCCGCTGGGTGTACGGGGTGCCGCACGTGACCGATCTCTCCCGCTACCGGCAGTACCTGCTCAACCACGAGGTCGGCCACCGGCTGGGCCGCGGGCACGAGCGCTGCCCCCGGACCGGCGGCCCGGCGCCGGTCATGGTGCAGCAGACGCTCGGCCTGCACGGCTGCACCCCGAACCCGTGGCCGCTGGTGGGCGGCGAACCGCTGGCCGGGCCGTCCGGCCAGTACGACGACCCGATCCCGGCCGGGGACCGCTGAGCGACCGGTCGGCCGGGTCGTCACCGGGAGAACGAGGCCCAGATGTTCTTGGTCTTCTCGGTGCCGTACCAGCCGACGTCGAGCGAGACCGACTGGGCCAGGAACAGCCCTCGCCCGCCCGAGTCCATCGGGTGGATGTCGGTCAGCTCCGGCACGGTGCTCACGTCGTGGTCGGCCACGTCGAGCAGGAACCGGTCGTCGGTGGCGAGCAGCGTGATGATGGTGGGCGGGCGACCGTGCCGCAGCGCGTTGCTGGCCAGCTCGGTGGCGACCAGCACGACCAGGTGCGGCACCTCGTCGAGGTCCGCACCCTGCACCAGGCCGTGCCGGTTCAGCGCGTCGCGTAGGGAGGCGCGCAGGCCGCGCAGATCCTCGGGACTGTCCAGCACCCACCGCTCCAGCTCTGAGGCCTGCGGCGGCGGCGGCGAGGTGCGCAACTGTCCCATGATCTGTCTTTACCCTGTGTAGCCGTTCGTTAAGCAGGTCAGCGCCGCAGCAGTGCGAACACGCCCCACCCCAGATACTCGCGCTGGAAACGGACGTACCGCACCGGGTCCTCGGTCAGCTCCCGCCGCAGCTCCGGGGCCAGTTCGTCGTCCGGATTGGCGTCCAGCCAGCGGCGCAGGTTCAGCCAGTGCGAGGCGGCGTACCGGTCCCAGCTGTCCTGGTCGGCGAGGACCATCTCGACCAGGTCCCAGCCGCACTCTCCGAACGACTCGACCAGGCTGGGCAGATCCTTGAACTCGTCGCGGGACCGGGCGTGCGAGCCGGTGACGGCCTCGTCGTCGGGCGGGTCACGCCGCCAGTAGGGCTCGCCGACGATCGCCATGCCGCCCGGCCGCAGCGCCCGGTCGAGCAGTTCCAACGTCCCGGGCACCCCGCCGCCGATCCAGGTCGCGCCGACGCAGGCGGCCACGTCGACCGGCCGCTCCGGGGTGTACGCCGCGGCGTCGCCGTGCACGAAACGCACCCGGCCGGCCACGCCGAGTTCGGCGGCGCGCTGCCGGGCGGCGGCGGTGAAGGCGGTGCTGATGTCGACCCCGGTGCCGGTGATCCCGTGGTCACGGGCCCAGGTGCAGAGCAATTCGCCCTTTCCGCTGCACAGGTCGAGCAGCTCGTCGCCGGGCCGCAGCCGGATCGCCCGGCCCAGCGTGGCCAGCTTGACGTCGTCGAACGGGTTGAGGATGCGCAGCTCGCCTTCGCGAATGGTGAACTGGCGCGGCAGGTCCGGTGAGGTCATTCGTGGAGGGTGCGCCGCCCGGTCACGCGGAGCAACGGAATTCCGGTCTGGGCCGGTCCGGGTCTCCTGAGGTACGGTCACCGCATGGTGGTCGAGGAACACTGGTGGAACGGCGTCAGCAACCCTCGCGGACGGCGCGACGTCTACATCCGTACCGACGGAAGCCAGTGGCAGGTCCAGGCGCAGATCGGCGGGGCGAGCGGCCGGTCCCGGATCCAGCAGTGCCCGAGCCGCGGCTCGGCGACGATCCTGGCCGGGGCGTGGCGCGCGAGCGGTTCCGGCTGGCGCGAGATGCCGCGCTGACCTCACGCTCAGTCACGAGGCCCGTGCACCGCGCGATCGACGAGTGACTCGGCGACCTCACGCAGCTTGCGGTTGGAGTCCTGGGACACCCGGGCCAGGATGGCGAACGCCTCGTCGGCCGAGCAGCGCCGCTGCCCCATGATGATGCCCTTCGCCTGCTCGATCACGGCCCGGCTCTGCATCGCCTCCTGCATCTGCTGCGCCAGCGTCGCCGTGCTCTCGTAGAGGTGGACGTTGGCGAGCGCGATGGCGGCGTACCCGGCCAGCGTCTGCGCCAGCTCGACCTGGCGGTCCAGGACGCCGGGCGATGCGCCGTAGATGTTCAGCGCGCCGACCATCGCCTCCTGGATGGGCAGGCCGATCGACAGCGAACTGGCCGCGCCCGCCGCGTGCGCCCGGGCCGCCCACTCCGGCCAGCGGCTCTCCGCCGCCATGTCCGGCACCAGCATGGCGGTGCCGGTGGTGGCGGCGTCCAGGCACGGGCCGCGGCCCTGCGCGTACTGCCACTCGTCGAGCGTCAGCGCCAGCTCGCCGGTGTACGCGGCGGTGTGCGCCTCCGTGCCCTGCACCAGGGTGACCGAGACCTCGGCGGTACCGGGCAGGGTGTCCTTGGCGACCTGGGCGATGGTCGACAACACCACGTCGAGGTCGACTTCGTCGTACTTGATCCGGCCGAGTCTGATCAAGGCAGCGGCGAGGTCGGGGTGGGCCTGCGGCATGAGCTGTGACGTCCTTGTGCGAAGCGACGCCGTCGGCCCGGTAGGCCGGGACGGCTGGTGACGGGGATCGGCCCGTGGTGACGGACCAGCATCCCGATTCCGGCATGGATCGGGACCTGCGCCGCTTCTTGACGCTCGTTCGTGACGCCCCCGACGGGACGTCGACTACCGGGACAACTCTACGACCCGGAGCGGGTGGGTACGACGGGACGTGCCGACCCGTCGTCGGCGGCCGGCAACGCGGGCCGATCGACGACCTCGAACGCGGTGAGCGTGCCGGTGACGCCGAGGACGCGCCGGACCACCGGGGAGGGCCGGTGCAGGACCAGCCGACGGCCGTGCCCGGTGAGCACCCGCTGCGCCAGCACCAGCGCGTTCGTCCCGTACGCGCCGAAGAAGCTGACCTCCGACAGGTCGATCACCACGAGCGGGGCGGGCGCGGCGACGGCGGACTCCACGAGTTCGGTGAGCAGGTGCGCGTTGCTGAGGTCCACCTCGCCGGCCACCGAGATCCATGTCATGTCCACGCCTGCGTCGCAGCTCAGCCACATGATCGGCTCGTCCCGGCGGAACGCCCCGGACGCTGTGGGGACGTCATGACAGCCGAAGACCGGCCGTTCGTCCGACATGTCACCTCCGACCTCACCGATTGAGGAAGCCCGCGGCGAGGCACGCCGCGAGCAGGGAGGGCACATGTCTTGACCCGTACCCGACGATACGTCGACCGGGTGGACATCGCAGCGTGGGAGGCGTTCGGACCCGCCCGTGCCGGGTACCGTCAGCGGAACGACAGGCGCCGATGACCCCGCCAGGACAGGACACGAGGATGGAATCCGCCAGCATGGAACCCGCCGACGCCCTCGCGGAGCTGAGCCGGATCCGGCTCGACGAGGTGGCGCTCGACGACGTCCTGGCACGTGTCGCCGAACTGGCGAACCGGGCGGTGCCGGGCAGCGCGCACGTGTCCGTCTCCCTGGTGCAGGCGGGCGCGAACCGGGCCATCGCCTACACCAGCGACCTGGCCCGCAGCCTCGACGAGTGGCAGTACGCGCACGACGACGGCCCCTGCCTGGACGCCTCGATGAGCGCGGTGAGCATCTGCCTGCCCGACCTGGCCGACGAGCCGCGCTGGCCGGGCTGGGCCGCACGGGCCCGCGCGGCGGGAGTCCAGAGCTCGCTGTCGATCGGGTTGCCGATCCAGGAGGCGGTCACCGGGGCACTGAACATCCACGGCGGCGTGCCGCGCGCGTTCGACAAGTCGTCGATCGAGCTGGCGGAGGAGTTCGCGGCGTACGCGGCGGTGGCGCTCGCCAACGCCCACCTCTACGAGAGCACCGCGACGCTGGCCCGGCAGATGCAGGAGGCGATGCGCAGCCGGGCGGTGATCGAGCAGGCCAAGGGCATCATCATGGGCCAGCGGCGCTGCTCGGCCGAGGAGGCGTTCACGCTGCTCGCCAAGCTCTCTCAGGACTCCAACCGCAAGCTGCGCGAGGTGGCCGAGGCGCTCGTCTCCCGCGCCGCCGCCCGCTGAGGTCCGCGCCTCGCCGCTCGCGGTGGCCGACCTGCGCGCGGTCGCGGCGGTGGCCGCGCTGGGTGCGGCGGTCTTCGCCGGGTTCCTCGCCCACCGCCACGGCGAGCTGACCGGCCCGGGTGACGCCTGGTCCCGGGCCGTGCCGATCGGGTTCGCCGCGGTGCTCGGCGCCGGCTGCCGGCACCTCCGGTCGATCGGCGTCGAGGCCCGTCCGGTGACCCGGATCACCGGCCGCGGAGGCGGCGTGAAAAGCGCGTCAAGAAACCGCGGCCGCGCGTGATGGTCGCGTCAAGACCCCTGTCCGTCCGGCGGATACGGCGCTGTGATTGCCCGGCGCGGCCGGGAGGCGGTCGCGAGGACATCTTCCGCTAGGAGAGATCAGCCGTGTCTGACGTGCTGTTCGTGTTGCTGACGGTGGGGCTGTTCGCGGCTCTCGCCCTCGTGGTGAGGGGCGTGGAGAAGCTGTGAACGCCGTCAACGCCGTCGGCCTGGTGCTGGCGATCGGCCTGGGCGTGTTCCTGGTCGCCGCACTGCTGTTCCCGGAGCGCTTCTGATGAGCATGACGACAGCCGGCGTGCTCTTCGTCCTGTCCCTGGTGGTGGCGCTGGTCGCCGTGCACCGGCCGTTCGGCGACCACATGTACCGCGTGGTCGCCGGAACCCGGTCGTCCCGGGTCGAGCGGGGCATCTACCGGCTGGTCGGGGTCAACCCGGCCGCCGAGCAGACCTGGGGCGTGTACGCCCGCTCGGTGCTGGCCTTCTCGGCCGTCTCCCTGCTGTTCCTGTACGCGTTCCAGCGCCTGCAGAACCACCTGTGGCTCTCGCTCGGACTCGACCCGGTGGTGCCGCACGGCGCCTGGAACACCGCTGTGTCGTTCGTGACCAACACGAACTGGCAGTGGTACTCGGGCGAGTCGACGATGGGCCACCTGGTGCAGATGGCCGGCCTGGCGGTGCAGAACTTCGTCTCGGCCGCCGTCGGCATCGCCGTGGCGGTGGCGCTGGTCCGGGGCTTCGCCCGCAGCCGCACCGGCGAGCTGGGCAACTTCTGGGTCGACCTGACCCGGGTCACGCTGCGGATCCTGCTGCCGATCGCGGTGCTCGGCGCGCTCGCCCTGATGCTCGGCGGCGTGGTGCAGAACCTGTCCGGCGGCACCGACGTGACCACGCTGACCGGCGGCACCCAGACCGTCACCGGCGGGCCGGTGGCGAGCCAGGAGGTCATCAAGGAGCTGGGCACCAACGGCGGCGGCTTCTACAACGTCAACAGCGCCCACCCGTTCGAGAACCCGACCGCGTGGACGAACTGGCTGGAGATCTTCCTGATCCTGGTGATCCCGTTCAGCCTGCCCCGGGTCTTCGGCCGGATGGTGGGGCAGAAGCGGCAGGGCTACGCGATCGTCGCCGTCATGGCGATCCTGGCGCTCGCCAGCATCACGCTGACGAACGTCTTCGAGCTGACCGGCGACGGCACGGTGCCGCAGGCGGTCGGCGCGGCGCTGGAGGGCAAGGAGGTGCGCTTCGACGTGTCGAACTCGGCCACGTTCGCGGCGGCCACCACGCTCACCTCGACCGGCGCCGTCAACTCGTTCCACGACTCGTACACGGCGCTGGGCGGGATGATGACGCTCGGCAACATGATGCTCGGCGAGGTCGCCCCCGGTGGGGTCGGCGCCGGTCTGTACGGGCTGCTGATCCTCGCGGTGATCACGGTGTTCGTGGCCGGGCTGATGGTCGGGCGCACCCCGGAGTACCTGGGCAAGAAGATCGGCTCGCGCGAGATCAAGTTCGCCTCGATGTACTTCCTGATCACCCCGGCGCTGGTGCTCACCGGCACCGCCGCCGCGTTCGCCACCGGCAACGACTCGACGGCGCTCAACGTCGGGCCGCATGGACTGTCCGAAGTGCTCTACGCATTCACCTCGGCCAGCAACAACAACGGCTCCGCGTTCGCCGGCATCACCGTGAACACACAGTGGTGGAACACCGCGCTCGGGCTCTGCATGCTGCTCGGCCGGTTCCTGCCGATCATCTTCGTGCTCGCGCTGGCCGGCTCGCTGGCCCGCCAGCAACCCACACCCGCCTCCGAGGGCACCCTGCCGACCCACCGGCCGCTGTTCGTCGGCATGGTCGTCGGCGTCACAGTCGTCCTCGTCGCGCTCACCTTCCTTCCCGCACTCGCGCTCGGCCCGCTGGCCGAAGGGCTGTGACAACCATGAGAGACAAGGACATGACCGCGCCTGCTCAGACTGCCGACGCGCCGACTCCCGGCACGCCGGGCCGCCGGGAGGACCGGGTCGGCGGCGGACTGCTCGACCCTCGCCAGTTGCTCCGGTCGTTGCCGGACGCGCTGCGCAAGCTCGACCCGCGCACCCTGTGGCACAACCCGGTGATGCTGATCGTGGAGATCGGCGCGCTGTTCACCACTGTGCTCGCGGTCGCCGACCCGTCGGTCTTCGCGGTCGCGATCACCGTCTGGCTCTGGCTGACCGTGATCTTCGCGAACCTGGCCGAGGCGGTCGCCGAGGGACGCGGCAAGGCCCAGGCCGACACGCTGCGCCGGGCCAAGCAGGACACCATCGCCACCCGCCTGGTCGGCTGGACGCCCGGTGCCGCCGCGAACGCGTACCGGGACGAGGCGGTGCCCGCCCCGCAACTGCGGCAGGGTGACGTCGTCCTGGTCGAGGCCGGGCAGGTCATCCCCGGTGACGGCGACGTGGTGGAGGGAATCGCCAGCGTCGACGAGTCGGCGATCACCGGCGAGTCCGCCCCGGTGATCCGGGAGTCCGGCGGCGACCGCAGCGCGGTCACCGGCGGCACCCGGGTCCTCTCCGACCGGATCGTCGTCCGGATCACCCAGAAGCCGGGCGAGAGCTTCATCGACCGGATGATCGCGCTGGTCGAGGGCGCCAACCGGCAGAAGACGCCGAACGAGATCGCGCTGAACATCCTGCTGGCCGCGCTGACGATCATCTTCCTGCTCGCCGTCGTCACGCTCCAGCCCATGGCGATCTTCGCCAAGGGTTACCAGGCCGCCGCGCCCGACACCGCGGCGATCACCGACTCCGGCGTCACCGGCGTCGTCCTCGTGTCCCTGCTGGTCTGTCTCATCCCGACCACCATCGGCGCGCTGCTGTCCGCGATCGGCATCGCCGGCATGGACCGGCTCGTGCAGCGCAACGTGCTGGCGATGAGCGGCCGGGCGGTCGAGGCGGCGGGCGACGTCAACACGCTGCTGCTGGACAAGACCGGCACGATCACGCTCGGCAACCGGCAGGCCGCCGAGTTCCTGCCGGTGACCGGCGTGGACGCGGCCACGCTCGCCGACGCGGCGCAGCTGTCCAGCCTGGCCGACGAGACCCCCGAGGGCCGCTCGGTGGTGGTGCTCGCGAAGAACGAGTACGGGCTGCGCGAGCGCGAGCCCGGTCTCATCCCGCACGCCACGTTCGTGCCGTTCACCGCGCAGACCCGGATGAGCGGCGTCGACCTCGACGCCGACGGGGGCGTCCGGCACGTCCGCAAGGGCGCGGCCGCCGCGGTGATGAAGTGGGTACGCGACAACGGCGGCCACCCGACCGAGCAGGTCGGTGAACTGGTCGACGGGATCAGCGGCACCGGCGGCACGCCGCTCGTGGTGGCCGAGCACGTGACCGGGGAACCGGCCCGGGCGCTCGGCGTCATCCACCTCAAGGACGTGGTGAAGGCCGGGATGCGGGAGCGCTTCGACGAGATGCGCCGGATGGGCATCCGCACCGTGATGATCACCGGTGACAACCCGCATACCGCGAAGGCGATCGCCGACGAGGCGGGCGTGGACGACTTCCTCGCCGAGGCCACGCCGGAGGACAAGCTCGCGCTGATCAAGAAGGAGCAGGAGGGCGGCCGGCTCGTCGCCATGACCGGCGACGGCACCAACGACGCGCCCGCGCTGGCCCAGGCGGACGTCGGCGTCGCCATGAACACCGGCACGTCGGCCGCGAAGGAGGCCGGCAACATGGTCGACCTCGACTCCGACCCGACCAAGCTGATCGAGATCGTGGAGATCGGCAAGCAGTTGCTGATCACCCGGGGTGCGCTGACGACGTTCAGCATCGCCAACGACATCGCGAAGTACTTCGCGATCATCCCGGCCATGTTCGCCGGCATCTACCCGTCGCTGGACCGGCTCAACATCATGCGCCTGGCCGGCCCCGAGTCGGCGATCCTCTCCGCCGTCGTCTTCAACGCGATGGTCATCGTGGCGTTGATCCCGCTGGCCCTGCGCGGCGTGCGCTATCGCCCGGCCAGCGCCTCGACGCTGCTGCGCCGCAACCTGTGGCTCTACGGCCTCGGCGGCATCGTGGTGCCGTTCGTCGGCATCAAGCTCATCGACCTGCTCGTCCAGTTCGTCCCGGGGATCTCGTGATGCGCCTTCCCAGTTGGCTCTCCCAGCACCTGGCCGCCCTGCGCGCGGTGCTCGTCTTCACCGTGCTGCTCGGCCTGGTCTACCCGCTCGCCCTGGTCGCCGTCGGCCGGCTCCCAGGCCTCGACGGCAGGGCGGACGGTTCACTGCTCACCGCCGGCGGCCGGACCGTCGGCAGCTCGCTGATCGGCCAGTCGTTCACCGACGCGGACGGCAACCCGGTCCCGCGCTACTTCCAGTCCCGCCCGTCGGCCGCCGGGGACGGCTACGACCCGACCGCCACCGCGGCGGGCAACCTCGGCCCGGAGAGCGTGGTGGACACGCTCACCGGCGATGAGGAGACCTCCGCGCAGAGCCTGCTCACCCAGGTCTGCGCCCGCAGCAAGGCGGTCGGGGAACTCGACGGCGTGGACGGGCGGCGCCCGTACTGCACGCCGGACGGGGTGGGCGCGGTGCTCGCCGTGTTCCGCGCCGACGGCCTCACCGGCCGGGTCACCCGCGTGGTGAGCGTCAACCAGGCCGCGCCCGCGACGCCGTTCGTCGCCACCTGGCAGGGCGTACCGGTGGAGGCGGCGCAGCCCGGCCACGACTACGTGGCCGAGGGCGGCATCGTCACCCCGGTACGCGGGGACGCCCCGGCGCGCCCGGCCGTGCCGGCCGACGCGGTCACCGCCAGCGGCAGCGGCCTCGACCCGCACATCTCCCCGGCGTACGCCCGGATCCAGGTGGCCCGGGTGGCGCGGGAGCGCGGCGCGGACCCGGCGGCGGTACGGCGGCTGGTCGCCGAGCACACCACCGGCCGGGCGCTGGGCTTCATGGGCGAGCCCGGTGTGAACGTGCTGGAACTCAACCTGGCGCTGGACGAGGCGTTCCCGGCGCGCTGACGGAAGTGTTAAGAAGGGCCCCCTTCACCTCGCGAGGCGTTAACAGGGGGCCCTTCCTTCCACTCGGGGAGGATGGGGGCGTGGGCAGGGGTGAACTGCGGATCTATCTCGGTGCCGCTCCGGGCGTCGGGAAGACGTACGCCGTGCTCGAAGAGGCCCAGCGCCGGGCCGAGCGCGGCACCGACGTGGTGATCGGCCTGGTCGAGACGCACGGCCGCCGGCACACCGCCGAGATGATCGGCGACCTGGAGGTGGTGCCGCGCCGGTCGATGACGTACCGGGGTGTCGAGTTCACCGAGATGGACCTGGACGCGGTGCTGGCCCGGCGGCCCGAGGTCGTCGTGGTGGACGAGCTGGCGCACACGAACGTGCCCGGCTCCCGCCACGAGAAGCGCTGGCAGGACGTGCAGGAGCTGCTCGACGCCGGGATCAGCGTGCTCTCCACTGTCAACGTGCAGCACCTGGAGTCGCTGAACGACGTGGTCGCGCAGATCACCGGCACCACCCAGCGGGAGACCGTGCCGGACCAGGTGGTCCGGGCCGCCGAGCAGGTCGAGCTGGTGGACATGACGCCGGAGGCGCTGCGCCGCCGGATGGCGCACGGCAACATCTACCGGCCCGACAAGATCGACGCCGCGCTCGGCAACTACTTCCGGGTCGGCAACCTCACCGCGCTGCGCGAACTGGCGCTCCTCTGGCTGGCCGACAAGGTCGACGAGCAGCTCGACGCGTACCGCGCCCAGCAGGGCATCTCCGACACCTGGGAGGCGCGGGAACGGGTGGTGGTCGCGCTGACCGGCGGCCCGGAGGGCGAGACGCTGATCCGCCGGGCGGCCCGGATCGCCGCCCGCAGCAAGGGCGCCGACCTGCTCGCCGTGCACGTGGCCCGCAGCGACGGGCTCGCCGGCGCCGACCCGGCCCAGCTGGCCCGGCAGCGGGTGCTGGTGGAGAGCCTCGGCGGCACGTACCACCAGGTGCTCGGCACCGACATCCCGGCGTCGCTGCTGGACTTCGCCCGGGGCGTCAACGCCACCCAGCTCGTGCTCGGCGCGAGCCGCCGGGGCCGGTTCGCGCAGGTGTTCTCCCGGGGCGTCGGGGTGACCACCACCGCGCTGTCCGGCCCGATCGACGTGCACCTGGTCACCCACCCGGAGGCGGGGCGCGGGCGCCGGGGCACGTCGGTGCCCGCCGCGCTGTCCCGACGCCGGCGCCTGATCGGGTACGCGCTCGCGGTGCTCGGCATGCCGCTGCTCACGCTCGTGCTGCGGACGCTGCCCGACCTCACCCTGACGAACGACATCCTGCTGTTCCTCGCCGGTGTGGTGGGCGTGGCGCTCGTCGGCGGGCTGTGGCCCGCGCTGGTCGCCGCGCTCGGCGGTTCGCTGCTGCTCAACTGGTTCTTCACCCCGCCGTACCGGACGCTCACCATCGCCGAGGCGGACAACCTGCTCGCCCTGGGCGTGTTCGTCGGCGTCGCCATCGCGGTGAGCTGGGTGGTCGACGTGGCGGCCCGGCGTACCCGGGAGGCGGCCCGGGCCTCCGCCGACGCGCAGACCCTGGCCACCGTGGCGGGCAGCGTGCTGCGCGGTGAGCGGCCGCTGCCCGCGCTGCTGGACCGGCTGCGGGAGACGTTCGGGCTGCGCGCGGTGAGCGTGCTGGAGCTGACCGACGAGGCCGGCGGACGCCCGGCGCGCGCCCGGGGGGCGGACGCCTGGCGGGTGGTGGCGAGCGTCGGCGAGCGGCCGCCCGGCAGCCCGGGCGCGGGCGAGACCGTGGTGCCGGTGGACGACCGGCTCAGCGTGGTGCTCGCCGGCCGGCGGCTGGAGGCGGCCGACCGGCGGGTGGTCGAGGCGTTCGCCGCGCAGGCCGCCGTCGCGCTGCGCCAGGAACGGCTGGCCGAGGAAGCCGCCACCGCCCGTCCGCTCGCCGCCGCCGACCGGATGCGGACCGCGCTGCTCGCGGCGGTCAGCCACGATCTGCGTACGCCGCTGGCGTCGGCCAAGGCGGCGGTGAGCAGCCTGCGCAGCCACGACGTCGAGTTCGACGCGGACGACCGGGAGGAACTGCTCGCCACCGCCGACGAGTCGCTGGACCGGCTGGGCCGGCTGGTGGCGAACCTGCTCGACATGAGCCGGTTGCAGGCCGGCGCGCTGGGAGTGAGCGCCACAGCGATCGGGCTGGAGGACGCCGTACCCCTGGCCCTTGACGAACTGGGCCCGGCGGCGGCCGAGGTGACCACCGACATCCCGGCCGACCTGCCGGCGGCGCTCGCCGACCCGGGCCTGCTGGAGCGGGTGCTGGTCAACATCGTGGCGAACGCGCTGCGGCACAGCCCGCCCGGCCGGCCGCCGGCGATCACCGGCAGCGCGCACGCCGGACAGGTCGAGCTGCGGGTGATCGACACCGGCCCGGGCATCCCGGAGGACCAGTGGGAGCACGTCTTCCTGCCGTTCCAGCGCCTCGGCGACCGGGACAACCAGACCGGGGTGGGCCTGGGGCTGGCGCTGTCCCGGGGACTGGCCGAGGCGATGGGTGGCAGCATCACCCCGGAGACCACGCCCGGTGGCGGTCTCACCATGGTGCTGCGGCTGCCGGCCGCCACCCAGCCGGAGGGGCCGCAGGAATGACCCGGATCCTGGTCGTCGACGACGAGCCGCAGATCCTGCGCGCGCTGCGGATCAACCTGCGCGCCCGGGGCTACGACGTCGAGGTCGCCGACAGCGGCGCCGCCGCGCTCAAGGCCGCCGCCGGGCACCCACCGGACCTGGTGGTGCTCGACCTCGGCCTGCCCGACCTGGACGGCACCGACGTCATCCGGGGCCTGCGCGGCTGGACCGCCGTGCCGATCATCGTGCTGTCCGGACGGGCCGGCAGCGAGGACAAGGTGGCCGCGCTCGACGCGGGCGCCGACGACTACGTGACCAAGCCGTTCGGGGTGGACGAGCTGCTCGCCCGCATCCGCGCGGTGACCCGGCGGCTCGCCCCGGCCACGCCCGCCGTGCCCGCGCTGCGGATCGGCCGCAACACCGTCGACCTGGCCGACCGGACCGTCACCCGGGACGACGGCGTCGAGGTCAAGCTCACCCCCACCCAGTGGGCCATGCTGGAGAAGCTGCTGCGCAACCCGGGCAAGCTGGTCAGCCAGCGCCAGTTGCTGCACGACGTGTGGGGACCGGAGTACCACCACGAGACGAACTACCTGCGGCAGTACATGGCCCAGTTGCGCCGCAAGCTGGAGGACGACCCGGCCCGGCCCCGCCACCTGATCACCGAACCGGGCATGGGCTACCGCTACCGCCCCTGACGTTTGCGCGAGCGCGGGCGGGGGACTCGGCGACCCGGCCGAGCAGCGGGGGAGGGGCATGGCGGACAACCGGTCCTCGGAGGGGTTCGGCCGCCGCCTCGACGAGCACGCCATCGACGCGGGCGCGGCCGAGCCGGAGCGACCCGACGGGCTGGTCGACAGCGGCGTCTACGTCGGCGGCGTACGCCGGGCGTCGCCTGTCACCCTCGCCGACACGTTCCGCTGCCTGCAACACCTCGACGACGCGATGGCCTGGATCGGGCTGCGCCGCCCGGGCCGGGAGGAGGTGGCCTCGCTCGCGGCCGAGTTCCAGCTCCCCGACCTGGCCGTCGAGGACGCGATCAACGCCCACCAGCGCCCCAAGCTGGAACGCTACGGCGACACCCTGTTCGTGGTGCTGCGCGCCGCCCGCTACCTGGACGCCCGGGAGGCGGTCGAGTTCGCCGAACTGCACCTGTTCCTCGGCCCCGGTTTCGTGATCACCGTGCGGCACGGCGGCACGCCCGACCTGGCCGGGGTACGGCGGCGGCTGGAGGCCGAACCCGAGGTGCTCGCGCTCGGCCCGGAGGCGGTGCTCTACGCCGTGCTCGACCGGGTGGTGGACGGCTACGCGCCGGTGGTGGCCGGGCTGGAGAACGACATCGACGAGATCGAGACCGAGGTGTTCGGCGGCGACCCGAACGCCAGCCGCCGCATCTACGAGCTGAGCCGCGAGGTGATCCAGTTCCAGCGGGCCGCCCGGCCGCTGCTGAAGGTGGTCGACGCGCTCACGCACGGCTTCGACAGGTACGGCACGGACGAGGAACTGCGCCGCCGGCTGCGCGACGTGGCCGACCACCTGACCCAGGTGGTGGAGCGGGTGGACGGGTTCCGGCACCTGCTCCAGAACATCCTCACAGTCAACGCCACACTGGTGTCGCAGGCGCAGAACGAGGAGATGCGCAGCCTGACCGCTGCCAGCTTCGAGCAGAACGAGGAGATCAAACGGGTCTCCGCGTGGGCGGCGATCCTGTTCGCACCCACCCTGATCGGCACCGTCTACGGGATGAACTTCACCCACATGCCGGAGCTGGACTGGCGGTACGGCTACCTGTTCGCGGTCACCCTGATGCTCGCCGTCTGCGGCGCGCTCTACCTGCTGTTCAAGCGCCGCGGCTGGCTGTGATCCGGGCCCTGCGCACCTCGGCCCGGGCCGCCCGCCCGTGGTGATCCACTAGAGTGTCCGGGTGGCTACCCCCTGTCGTCCGTGCGTCGTCCGGCTCTCGTGTGCCGGAGGGGAACGCTGATCGGGGACACGGTTCCGGCACCGCGCGGCGGGCGCCGGACCAGTGACGGAAAGCGCGGGCTGGCCGGCCACTGTGCCCGGATCGTCGCGTCCCGGCCGTTCGAGGTGGCCATCGTGGTGCTCATCATGGCCAACGGCGTGGTGCTGGGCATCGAGACGTACCCGAACCTCGGGGCCGCCGGGCCGGTGCTGCGGTGGACGGAGTGGATGTTCCGGGCGGTCTTCGTCGTGGAGATCACCATCCGGGTGCTCGCGTACGGCCGCCGCCCGCAGGACTTCTTCCGGCACGGCTGGAACGTCTTCGACCTGCTGGTGACAGCAGCCATATTCGTCCCGGGCCTGCACGGCGACTCGGCTGTGCTGCGGTTCATCCGGGTCGCCCGGGTGCTGCGCCTCGTGCGCTTCTCACCCGGCCTGCGGACCATCGTCGCGGCGCTGTGGCGCAGCCTCCCAGGCGTCGCGGGTTTCCTCGCGCTCGCCGCCGTCACGCTCTACGTGTACGGCATGGCGGGCTGGCTGATCTTCGGCGACCGCTACCCCGAGCAGTACGGCGACATCGGCCGCTCGCTCGTCACGCTGTTCGTGCTGCTGTCCCTGGAGACGCTGCCGGACCTGCTGGAACAGGGTCTGGAGGTGTCGCCGTGGACGCTGCTCTACTACGTCAGCTTCGTGATGATCGCGGTCAACCTCCTGCTGAACATCCTCATCGCCGTCATCGTCAACTCGATGGAGGAGGCGCGCCGGCTGGAGATGACCGAGGGGCTGGCCTCCGACTACGACTCCGACGGGGACGGGATACCGGACGAGGTGGACCGGATCGCGATCAGCCAGCGACTGGACGACCTGCGCATGGTGATCGCCGAGTTGGAGCGGGAACTGCGCATCGACCGGGAGGAGCCGCCCGGCGCGCCGCGCCGCCGCCAGCCCTCGGACCACTGATCAGGGACGGTCATGACAGTTCCGTGACGAACGCGGCTCCCGGGTTTGGCCGAGCGGTTGATCGGGGCAACCAGCCAGACGCCAACACATCTGAGGGAAGGGACGCCTCTCGTGGAGATCACGGGCTTCTTCACCGCGCTCATCATCGGTCTCGTCATCGGTGCGCTCGGGCGCCTTGTGGTGCCGGGCAAGCAGAACATCCCGATCTGGCTGACCCTGCTCATCGGTGTGGTCGCCGCGTTCGTCGGCACGCTGGTGGCCGGCGCGTTCGGCGTCGACGACACCCCCGGCATCGACTGGATCGAGCTGTTGCTCCAGGTCGGCTTCGCCGCCATCGGCGTCGCCGTCTTCGCCGGCCTCTACGGCCGCCGCCGCATCTGAGGACCGAAGGAAGGGCCCCTTCTTAACGCATCGCGCATAAGAAGGGGCCCTTCTTAACGTGTGCGCCGGCTACTCCCGCCAGCCGGTCAGCTCGACGCCCTTGGCCAGCTCCACCCGGAAGCCGAGGGCGATCTCGCCGCTCTCACCAGGTGCCAGTGACAGCCGCCAGGTCAGCTCACCCAGCTCCGTACGCTCGGCCGGCGACGGCGTCAGCGCGGTCTCGCGTACCACCACCGCCTCGTCCCGGGACACCGGCAGCTGATCCTGTACCTCCACAGTGGCCGGCCGAGGCGTGTGGTTCGCCACAGTGATCCGGTACTCCACCTCCCGCCGCCGCGTCGACCCGAGCGTGGCCTTGCTCTCGGTGCGCCGGGACAGCTTCCGCTCCACCCGCAGCCGGTCGTCCACCCCGAGCGCCAGCTCGGTCTCCTCGCCCGGCGCCCACGTCTTCAGCCGCGTCGCCGCCACGAAATCGGCGCCGTGGAAGACCGACGCCGGGCCGGGCAGCAGCGTGTGGTCCGACGTGTTGCGGACCGTGGCCCGCAGGTGCGCCTCGGCGGCACGCACCGGCACGCTCACGTGGTCCAGCCGGGCCGGCAGCTCCAGCACCGCGATCGTCACCCGGTGCGCGCTGCCGTCCGCGGGCACCGCCACCGGCCGCGCGGGACGGTAGGTAGCCGCCGTCACGCCCTGCTCCACCTCGGCGACGCTCTCCCGCACCGCCGGCGCCGCGGACCGTGCCGCGCGGGGACGGCCCGCCGGTGCCGCGCCGGGCGCCGGGGGCGGCACCACGCCGCCGAACGACGCGGCCGACACGGCCATCGGCGGCTCCGGCCGGAGCCGGTCGAGATACCAGGGCGACAATTCGGGTACGCCGCTCGCCGCCGCCGGACGGGCCGTGGAGAGCTGGAGTTCGCACTCCGGCCAGTCCTCCCCGGTGCCCTGGCTGACCAGCCCGAACCAGGTGACAGTCATGGTGTCCTCGACCAGCCGCAGGTCGTAGGAGGGCGTCCAGCGGGCGCCGTCCACCAGATATGTCAGCTCCAGCTCCACCTCGGTGTCGTCGGCGTCCACCGAGACGGACACCTCGGCGGCCAGCCGGTCCGGCTCCCGCTTGCCGCGCGCCGCGTCCAGCTCTCGGTCGACGGCGGCCAGCTCCTCGGCCAGCTCGGTGCGCCGCCGGGCCAGCCCGCGCCGCCGGGCCCGCGACTCGGTGAGCTGACCGGACACCGAGTCGGTGAAGGCCGCGACGTCGGCCGGGGCCGCGTCGCCCGTGGCCAGCGCCCGGGCGTACGTGCCACCGGCCCGCTCGGCGAGCCGGGTGAGGAACTCGCCGCGCTGTTCCTCGACCACGTCGGTGTCACCGACCTCGGCCAGCTCGTCCGCCAGTTCCCGCCGCCGCCGTTCCAGCTCGACCACCTGGGCGTCGGTGCTGCGAGGTTGCCGCCACGCGGTCACGTCCACCCCGAGTACGGTCACCGCTCCCCGGCCACCCACCCGGATCGAGTCCCGGCGCAGGCCCAGCGGGAGCGGGGCGACGCGTACCCGGTGGTCGCCCGCGGCCAGCCGGACGCCGCCGCGGCGGGTGACCCGGGCGCGGTCCGGGTAGACGGTCACGCCGACGACGGGCGCATCGATCTCCACAGTGTCCACGGCGGCGAGGGTAGTTCAGGCGCGCCCGCGGCGGGGCTGCCGCAGAGCGGATACGCGGTAACGCGCACTGAGGTGTCCTCCACCACTTCGCGGGTAGGCCGCTGAACCGCCGCGCACCTACGGGAGGCGATCAGGGCGGATTTCTGGCACGGTGTCGGGTAGCGACGGGTGTGCGGTGGAGGGGGAGTGGTGGAGTTCTCGGTGACGACCAGGCAGGGGCGTGTCGGCCCGGTGATCGAGGTCGCCGGCGACCTGGACATGGCCAGCGCACCGACGTTGCGTGACCGGTTGCTCGAGGTGGTGGAGACCGGCGCCCGGACGGTGGTCGTCGACCTGACCCAGGTCGGATTCGTGGACTCCAGCGGCCTGGGCGCGCTCGTGCTCGTCTACAAGAACCTGCGGGAGCGCGACGGCTGGCTCGGTCTGGCCGTCGTCCGCCAGTCGATCCGCAACGTCTTCTCGATCACCTCGGTGGACCGCGTCATCCCGCTCTTCGGCACGGTGCGTGACGCCGAGGACGGCTCACCGGCGGCGGTGCGCTGAGCGCTCCTCGTCCGGGCTGACGCGGGCGGTGTCGGCACCGGCGGTGCTGCGCCGCGGCCCGTGGTCGCCGTACCAGTCGACGACGAGCAGCGTGGCGTCGTCGGTCAGCGCCGGCCCGGCGATCTCCAGCACCGCGTCGGACAGCGCCCGGACCGCCTCGCGGGGATGCAGGTGGGAGAGGCGGAGCAGGGCGGCGGGCAGGTCGAGGTCGGCGGCGTTGCGGTCGCGCATGCCGTCGGTGACCACCACCAGCCGGTCGCCGGGTAGCAGTGGCAGCTCCCCGCTGCGGTAGCTCTCGCCGGGGAACATCCCGAACGGGAAGTTGCCCGGCAGGTCCACCGGTACGACCCGGCCGTCCCGGACCAGCATCGGTGGGACGTGCCCGGCGTTCACCAGTTCGCAGCGTCCCGTGGTCAGGTCGATGCGGCCCAGCACGGCGGTGACGTACGCGCCGCGTACGTTCGCGTTCTCCGCGACGGCCCGGTTGGCCGCCTCGGCCTGGGCGACCAGGCCGGCGCCACGGCGGCGGCTGTTGCGCAGGCTGCCCACGCCGAGGGTGGCGGTGAGCGCGCTCGCCACGCCGTGGCCCATCGCGTCGGTGACGCTGAGGTGCAGCAGGTCCCGGGCCAGGCTGTAGTCGAAGGTGTCGCCGCCGACGCTCGCGGCGGGTTCCAGCCAGCCGGAGAGGGCGAAGGCACCGGCCTCGCAGGTGAACGAGGCGGGCAGCAGGCGACGCTGGATCTCGGCGGAGAGGCTGAACGGGGTGGTGCGCTGTCCCCACTCGAACAGGTCGGTGTGCCTGCGGTTGGCGATGACCACGAACGCCAGCGCGTGCGCGGTACGGGCGACCCAGTTCACCACGTCGCCGTCCGGCTCGTCGGGCAGCTCGATCTCCAGCAGGCCGATCGCCTCACCGCGGTCGGTGACCGGCGCCAGCACGGTCCACGTGCCGTCGCGGCGGATGACCTCGGGCGCCTGCTGGCGGAGTGCGCGTTCGTAGGGCCCGCCGTCGAACGGGAGCACCTCGGCGTCCTCCTCGCCGTGACGCCGGCCGGTACCGCCGCCGGCCGGCTGGTGCGTCAGCCGGACCAGCGCACGGCCGCTGAGGTCGGCGATCAGCAGCGAGACGCCGCGCGCGTTCAGCGCCGTGGCGATGACGCCGGTGACGGCCTCGACCGCCTGTACCGGGGCGGCGTCCTCGGCCGACTGCAACATCCCGGCCAGCACCGCCTGCTCGCTGTCCTTCACCCCCCGAGCATATTCAGCGCGCCGGACGTCCGCCTGGCGAGCGACACCGGGGGCGGCGGGTCGCCGTCATCGACCAGAGGTTATTGCATATAGTTGGCAACTACCGAATAGTGGCGGTAGCGGGCGCTCCGGCACGCGATGATCGATCCTCGCCGGAGCGCCCGCCCGCTGCCACCCGCAGACGAGTGTTCGAGGGGTTGCCGTGGCGATCAGACCCAAGCCCGTGCGCGTGGCCGCGGTGCTCGCCGCCGCCCTGCTCGCCGCCGCCGGTTGCTCGTCGCCCACGGCGTCGACAGGCGGCCCGAAGGGCGCGGCCACGCTCGTGGTCGCCACCGCCGGCGAGCCGGACACGCTCAACCCGGTGCTCAACTACGGCGTCGACGGCGCATCGCTGATCTTCGACGGGCTGGTCGCCCGGGACGCCCGCAACGAGCTGGTGCCCGCACTAGCCCGTGAACTGCCTGCCGTCTCGGCGGACGGGAAGACAGTCACCGCGAAGCTGCGCGAGGGCGTGCTGTTCCACGACGGCAGCCCGCTGACCGCCCAGGACGTGGTGTTCACCTACCAGGCGGTGCTCGACCCAGGAGTCGACTCCACGCTGCGGTCCGATCTGGACATGCTCGCCTCCGTCACCGCGCCCGACCCGGCGACGGTCGTGTTCACCCTCAAGTACGCGTACGCGCCGTTCCTGCAACGGCTGGCGCTGGGGATCGTCCCGGCGAAGGCGTTCGCCGGGCAGGACGTCAACAAGGCCGCGTTCAACCGCAAGCCGGTCGGCACCGGCCCGTACCGGTTCACCTCCTGGACACCCGGTGACCGGCTCGTGCTCGCGGCCAACGAGACGTACTGGGGTGGCAAGCCGGCGAACTCCGGCGTGGTGGTGGCGTTCGTCGCCGACGACAACGTCCGGGCCCAGCGGATGCGGGCCGGCGAGTTCGACGCGGCGGAGCTGGCACCGAAGCTCGCGTCCGGGTTCGAGGGCCGGGACGGCTACCGGGTGCAGAAGGTGCCGACCGCCGACTACCGGGGCGTCATGCTGCCGATGGGCAACCCGGTCACCGGCGACCTCGCGATCCGGAAGGCGCTGAACGTCGCGGTGGACCGGCAGGCCATGGTGACAGGCGTGCTCGGCGGTGCGGGCGAACCCGCGTTCGGCCCGGTGCCGCCCACGTCGGAATACGCCGAGCCGTCGATCGCCGGCAGGCCCGCCGCCGACACCGCCGCGGCGACCGCCGCGCTGGACGCCGCCGGGTGGAAGCCCGGCCCGGACGGCATCCGGGTGAAGGACGGGCGGCCGGCCGCGTTCGCGCTCATGTACCCGGCCACCGACAGCCTGCGCAAGGAACTGGCCCTGGCCGTCACCGCCGATGCGAAGAAGGCCGGGATCAAAGTCACGCCGGAGGGCCTGACCTGGGACGCGATCACCCCGCGGATGGGTGACGACGCGCTGATGATGGGCTACGGCACGCCGTACGACCCGGACTTCGTCTCGTACAAGCTGTTCAGCTCGGCCTTCGCCGGGCAGGGCTTCTTCAACCCCGGTTCGTACCGCTCGGCTGTCACCGACGCCGCGTTGCAGGAGGGCCGGGACAACGCCGACCCGGCCGCCCGCAAGGCCGCGTACGCCACGTTCCAGAAGCAGCTCGCCGCCGACGTGCCGTGGGTGTTCCTCACCTACCTCCGGCACACCTACGTGCTGAAGGACGCCGTGACCGGGGTGACGCCGCGGGTCGAGCCGCACGAGCACGACGTCGCCAACAGCATCTGGTGGAACGTGCACACCTGGACGAAGAAGCCGTGACGGCAGCCGTGACCGGCCGGCGGCGGCCGGCCGGGGCCGGCACTGTGGTCCGCCGGCGGCTGCTGGTGGCGGTACCGGTGCTGGCCGCCACCAGCATGGGCATGTTCGCCCTCGGCGCCGCCTCCCCGATCGACCCGGCCCAGCAGTACGCGGGCGCGGCGGCGTTCACCACCAGCGAGGAGAACCTCGCGCAGATCCGCGCCAACTGGGGCGTCGACGATCCGCTGCCGGTGCAGTACGCCCGCTGGATCGGCAACCTGCTGCGCGGCGACCTCGGGTGGTCGACGAGCCGGCACGAGCCGGTCACCTCGGTGCTCGCCGCCCGGGCCGGCTGGACGCTGCTGCTGGTCGGCACCGCTCTGGCCCTGGTGCTGGTGGCGAGCGTGCTGCTGGGCACGCTGGCCGCGTACCGGCGCGGCGGCTGGTTCGACAGGGCGCTGCGCGCCGTCGCGTACGCCGTGCAGTCCATGCCGGTTTTCTGGATCGGCCTCGCGGCGATCGCCGTGTTCGCCCTCAGCCTCGGGTGGCTGCCCGCCGGCGGGCTCACCGACATCACCGCCACGGGCACCGACCCGGCCGACGTGGCCCGGCACCTGGTGCTCCCCGTGACGGTGCTGGCGATCTCCCAGGCGCCGTGGTTCGTGCTGTTCGTCCGCGACGCGGTCGCCGAGAGCCTGCGCGACGACCACGTCCTGGCCGCCCGCGCCCGAGGGCTCCCCGGCCGGGTCGTCCTGTTCGGACACGCGCTGCGGACCGCGCTGCTGCCGTTCCTCACCCTGGTCGGCACGCACCTGCCCGAACTCGTCGGCGGCGCGGTCCTGGTGGAGACCGTGTTCTCCCTGCCCGGCCTCGGCGCGGTCACCGTCGAGGCCGCGCTGGGCGCCGACTTCCCGCTGCTCGCGGCCACGACGCTGGCCACCACCGTCGTGGTGCTGACCGCGAACCTGGTCACCGACCTCGCCTACGCCGCCGCCGACCCCCGGGTACGCCTCGATGACTGACCTCGCCCTCCCTGCGCGCGTCCGGCGCCTGCGCCTCCCCGGCGGCGTCGGCACGACCGTCGCCGTCGTCGTGCTCGCCGGTGTCGTCGCCGCCGCGCTTCTCGCCCCGGTCCTGTGGCCGCTCGACCAGAGCGCCGTCGACCTCTCCCGTACCCGCCTCGCGCCGTCGGCCGACAACCTGGCCGGCACCGACGACCTCGGCCGCGACGTGGCTCTGCGCAGCCTCTACGGCCTGCGCGTCTCGCTGCTCGTCGGCGCGGTCGCCGCGCTCGTCGCGGCGGTCATCGGCGGCCTGGTCGGCGCCGTCGCCGGCAGCGTCGGCGGCTGGGTCGACCGGGCGCTCATGCGCGTCGTGGACACCGTCGCCGCGCTGCCGCACCTGCTGCTGGGCATCTTCATCGTGGCGATGCTGCGCCCCAGCCTCGGCGCGGTGATCGCGTCCATCGCGCTGACGCACTGGCTGTCCACCGCCCGGATCGTCCGCTCCGAGCTGCTCAGCCTGCGCAACCGGCCGTTCGTGGACGCCGCGATCTCCGGCGGTGCCGGGCGCGTCCGGGTGCTCACCCGGCACCTGCTGCCGCACGTGCTGCCGCGCCTGGCGCTGGCGACCACGCTCATGGTGCCGCACGCCGTCTGGCACGAGACCGCGCTGTCGTTCCTCGGCCTCGGCCTGCCGCCGCACCTGGCCTCGATCGGCAACATGATCAACGACGGGCAGCGGTCACTGCTCACCGGCGCCTGGTGGGCCAGCATCGTCCCCGGCCTCCTGCTCGTGGCGGCCACGCTGGCGCTCGCCGTGCTCACCGGCCGCTGGCGTGACCGCCTCGACCCGCGCGTACGAGCGGAGCTGCACCTGTGACCGCCCCGGCGCTGCTGACCGTCGACGGGCTGACCGTCCGTTTCCGGCTGCGCGACGCGGTCGTGCACGCCGTCACCGACCTGAGTCTCACGCTGCGGCCCGGCGAGCTGCTCGCAGTGGTCGGTGAGTCCGGGTGCGGCAAGTCCGTCCTCGCGCACGCCCTGCTCGGCCTGCTGCCGCGCAACGCCACCGTCACCGGGCAGGCCCGCCTGCACGCGCCGGGACGCGAGGAGGCCGACCTGATCGGCGCGGGGGAGCGGCACCTCGCCCGGCACGTACGCGGCCGGGGCGTGGGCCTCGTCCCGCAGAGCCCCGCCACCGCGCTCACCCCGGTGCGTACCGGGCGGAAGCTGCTGGAGGAGACGCTGCGCGCCCACGGACACAGCCGCCGCGACGCGCCGGCCGCCGCCGCCCGGATCGCCGCCGACGTGGGTCTCGACCCGGCCGACCTGAACCGGTACCCGCACGAGCTGTCCGGCGGCATGGCCCAGCGGCTCGCCACCGCGCTCGCCCTCGCGCCCGACCCGCCGGTGCTGCTCGCCGACGAACCCACCACCGGCCTGGACCGGCCGCTCGTCGACCACACGCTGGATCTGCTGCGCCGCCGCTGCGACACCGGCGCCGCCGTCCTGCTCATCACGCACGACCTGACCGCCGCGCGCCGCGTCGCGGACACCGTCGCCGTGATGTACGCCAGCCGCATCGTCGAACATCGCCCGGCCGGGGCGCTGTTCGACGGCCCGGCCCACCCGTACACCGCCGGTCTGCTCGACGCGCTGCCCGATCGCGCCTTCGTTCCGGTACCCGGCCACCCGCCTGCGCTCACCGACCTGCCCGGCGGCTGCGCCTTCGCCCCGCGCTGCGCCCGCGCCACCGACACCTGCGACGCCCTGCCCCGCCTCGCCGCCGACGGCGAGGGCCGGGTCGCCTGCCACCACCCGCTGCGCGAGGAGGTACCGGCATGACGCTCACGGTTCCCGGCGCGACCGACGCCGCCGCCCCGGGCGCCGCGCCGGCCGCCGGGCTCGCCGCGCACCAGGTCTGCGTCGCGTACGGCGGGCAGCGCGTCCTCGACCGGGTCGACCTGCACGTCGCCCCGGGCGAGACGGTCGGACTGCGCGGCCCCTCGGGCAGCGGCAAGTCCACTCTGGCCCGCGTCCTCGCCCTGCTGCACGCCCCGGACGGCGGTCACGTCACGATCGACGGTCAACCGCTCGGCGGCGTCCGCCACCGCCTGCCAGCGCACCTGCGCACCCGCGTCGCGATCCTGTTCCAGAGCCCGCGCGCCGCCACCGACCCGCGGCTCAGCCTCGCCGACATCATCGCCGAGCCGCTACGCGCCACCGGCACATCACGCGAGCAGGCGGCCGCCCGTACGGCGGAACTGGCCGACCTGGTCGGCCTCACCGCCGACCTGCTGACCCGCCGGCCGCACGCGGTGAGCGACGGGCAACTGCAACGCGCATGCCTGGCCCGCGCCCTGGTGCATCGGCCGGACTACCTGCTCTGCGACGAGGCCACCGCGATGCTCGACGCCTCCACCCAGGCGCACGTCGCCGCCGTCGTCACCGACTACCAGCGCCGGCAGGGAGCCGGGGTCCTGGTCATCACCCACGACCCGGCGCTGATGGCCCGCTGGGCCAACCGGGTGGTGGACCTGCCGGCGGCGTGACGTCGCGTCACTCCTGCACCGGGCAGCGTACGACGCCCAGCGCCCCGGCGACGACGGCCCCGAATCCGACGGCCATGAGCGGCATCCCCATCCCGAAGGGCAGCTCACCGACCCAGTTGATGCTGTCGCGCTCCGGCAGCGCGCCCAGGCTCACCGCGACCACCGCACCGGCGAGGAACATCCCGGCCACCGCCGCGCCGACCGCGAGCTTGGCGCACGCCACGCTCCGCCCGGCCCAGAGACCGGCGAGGACGGCGATCACCAGGGACACCACGACCAGCCAGGTCCAACCGCCCTCGGCCTCCAGGTAGGTCCAGCCCGAGTACGACCACTGATGGAGGCGGCTGGCGCGGAACCAGGGGATCAGGTAGCCGAGCAGCGCGGTGGCGCTGCCGACCAGGAGCAGCGCGTCGGGGGCGGGGCGGTACCAGCGAGGGGAGTCGTCCATGCGTCCGGAAGGTAGCAGTCACCCTCATCCACGTGCACAGGCGACGGTGCCGCGGCCCGGCCGTACGGACGTGGCGGTGACCCGGCCGCTGCGCCGCGACCGGGCCACCGCGCCCCGCGCTGTCAGCCGCCCAGACTCGCGGCGGCGGACTGGATCGCCGAGGCGAACGTGCTGACCTGGGTGTAGACGCCGGGGTAGTTGGGGCGGGCGCAGCCGTTGCCCCAGCTCACGATGCCCACCTGAATCCAGGCGTTGGCGGCGTCCCGGCGGAACATCGGGCCACCCGAGTCACCCTGGCAGGTGTCGACACCGCCGCTGGCGTACCCGGCGCAGATCTCCTCGCCGGGAATGACGTCACCGCCGTAGTAGCGGTTGCAGGTGGTGTCGTCGACGAACGGCACGCTGGCCTTGAGCAGGTAGCGCTGCTGTGCGCCGCCCTCCCGCGCGGCGCCCCAGCCGGCCACCGTGAAGGTGCCGTTGTCGTACGCCGTGCTGGTCGCGATCTTGAGCGTGGCGAGCGAGGTGACCGGGGAGGCGAGCCGGATCAGCGCCCAGTCGTCGCCGTTGCCGTTGTAACCGGGGGCGCGGTAGACGTAGTTGGAGCGGACCTGGATCCGGCTGGAGGACTGGAGGTCCACCACGCCCAGGGTGGCGGTGATGCTGGTGTTGGCGCCGGTGCGGCCGACGCAGTGCGCGGCGGTGAGGACCAGTCGCGGGCTGTAGAGCGCTCCGCCGCAGCCCATCGAGAGCCGAACCATGAACGGGAACTCGCCCTGCGCGGCCCGGGTGCCGCCGACGACGTACGGCGTCATGTCCCCGGCCGGGGCCGCTCCGGCCGGCGCCACCATCGTGACCGCTCCCGCGGTGACCACTGCCAACACGGCCGCCATCCGGCCGAGGAATCTGCGCCAACGGACCATGGTCCCTCCCGACATCGACTGTGTGCCGCCCGGCCAGGCCGCACTCGAGGTGGCAGGAGCTTATGGACGTTCATCTATGAACTGCAATGGATGTGGGCATCCCGTCTGTGTCATACGCCGCGCGCGCCGGCGCCGTGCTCGGCACCGGCGCGCGCCGGACGACGGGAGTGGGGTCAGCACCAGCCGTTGATCGGCCCGTTGACGCCGGTGGACAGGTAGGCGTCGGACACCCAGCTGCCGTCGCTGAGCCGGTCCCACAACGCGGTGGTGCCGTACCGGCCGGTGTGCGAGGTGCCGTTGGCGGAGCAGGAGACGGTGACCGTGGCGCCGTCCGCGAGCGATCCGAGGACGCCGTACCCCGTTCCGGGGCCGGAGCGCCGGGTCAGCGTGCCACCGCCGTTCGCGTCGACGAGTCCCTGGTTGAAGCCGAGCGCGCCGTAGTTGTAGACGGCGCCGCCCACGCCCGCGAAGGCGGATCCGTGCCGGGCGCCACCCTGGTACTCGCCGGCGCCGTTGACGAAGTCCCACTTGCCGATGCCGTGCCCGGCGATCGGGACGTAGACCGAGTTCTGCCGCAGCCCGAAGTGCACGTGCCGGCCGGTGGCGGAGCCGCCGCAGGTGACGTCGGTGCCGGTGTAGCCGAGGTACGCGCCCTGCCCGACGGCGGCGCCGTTCACCGAGATGCTGCTCCACAGGTGGTAGTAGTCGGTCGAGTAGCCCCGGTCGTGGATGACCCGGATCCACCCGGTGCACATCGTGTACGCGGTTCCGGCCCGCGCGGCCCGGACCACCTGGTCGCCACCGGCGAGGTCGACGGAACTCCACGGCGCGCCGCCGCCCCAGCCGTGCGGCCCGCCGGTGAGCGTCCACGTCTGCCCGACCGCGAACGGCAGCGCCATGCCGGTCCGGAAGTCGCTCCCCGCGTACATCGGTGCGACGGGCGTGGTGAACACCGCCTTCTCGTCCGTGTTCACCAGCGGTGACGCGGCGGCCAGGTCACCGAACGACGCCTCGCCGTCGAACGCGACGGTCCAGCCCTTGCCGTCGGCCCGCGCGAGGAAGACCGACCCGGTGGGGTGCGCGTCCCGGGACCGGTCCGCCAGCAGCACCGCGGTGCCGAAGGCCCATCCGCCGCTCGCCCGGGTGACGGTGACCCGGGTCCGCTGCGGCCCGGCGGTCCGGGTCGCGGCGTCGGCCTGGCCGAGGAGTTTCGCGGTCACCGCGTCGGTGACGGGCGCGGGTGCCGGGCGGGGCGCGGCCGAGGCCGGGGCCGGCACCACGGCCCAGGCGCCGATCGCCGCCAGCGTGAAGGAGAGCACGAGCCGTCGCATGGGGCCTCCTATCGACAAGCATCACTGAATGGCGAGGCTATCGAAGGGCATGAAAATTGTCTACGAGTTCCGCATGCTCCGGTGAAGGATCTGTGCGTCGGGTTGATTCGCGGCTGGCCGGGTAGCTGAGCGGTATGCGAGTACCGACCCTGGTCAAGACCGCGGCAGCAGTCACCGCGACCGCCGCCGCGGGCGCCGCCGCCACCTCCACCGGCACCTCGTCGCGCTGGTACCGCCGTCTGCGAAAGCCCGCCTGGCAGCCGCCGTCGGCCGCGTTCCCCCTCGTCTGGACCCCGCTGTACGGGCTGATCGCGGTCGCCGGTGCGCGGGCGCTGGACCGCTCCGAGGGGCCCGAGCGCGCCGCGTTCGCCCGCGGCTACGCGCTCAACCTGGCGCTCAACGCCGGCTGGACCGCCCTGTTCTTCGGCGCCCGCAGGCCCGGCGCCGCGCTGGCCGAGATCGCCGCGCTCAACGCGTCCAACCTGGTGCTGCTGCGCCGCGCGGCGCGCACCGACCGTCCCGCCGGGGCGGCGCTCGCCCCGTACGTCGCGTGGACCCTCTTCGCCACCGCGCTCAACGGCGCGATCGTCGGCCTCAACCGGGGACGGTGACCGGCGTTCCGCTGATCAAGGTCGGCCGTCGGCGGCCGCCGGGCGGGTCGCGCGCCACGACGCCAGGAGCCGCAGCCGATCCGCGTCCGGGCTGCCCGGCTCGGCGGTGAAGACGAGCACGACCGGGCCGGGACTGCCCGGCAGCGGATAGGTGTCCCAGTCCAGGACGATGTCGCCCAGTCCTGGTACCCGGAACGTCTTCGTGCCGCTCACCGAGGCGCGGACGTCGTGCCGTGCCCACAGCCGCCGGAACTCCGCGCTGCGGATGCTCAGCTCGCCGACGATCGCGGTGGCGCGGGGATGGGTCGGGTCGTCGGCGACGGCGGCGCGGAGCATGCCGATGTAGTCGAGCGCCTGCCGCTCCCAGTCCGGGCAGCTCCGTCCCCCGGTCAGCGCGTCGTCGAACAGCAGCAGGAGCATGTTGAGCCGGCCGGGCGGGTGGTCCGCCGGGTCGCCGAGCAGCGCCTGCGCCATCGGGTTCCAGTCGAGCAGGTCCAGATGTCGGCCGAGGACGACAGCCGGCGTGTCCATCACCCGCAGCAGCCGCCGGGTGCCGTCCGGCACCCGCTCCGGCTCCCGGTCGACGCTGGCGGGCACCGGCCGCCGGGCGGCCCGGGCCAGCGTGAACAGGTGCCGGCGTTCGGTGTCGTCCAAGCCGAGGGCGCCGGCGAGCGCGTCCAGGACGTCGTCCGAGGGGCGTACCTCCCGGCCCTGCTCCATCCGCTGGTAGTAGTCGGTGCTCAGCCCGGCCAGCAGGGCCAGTTCCTCCCGCCGCAGGCCGGTCACCTTGCGCCGGCCACCCGGCTCCAGGCCGACGTCGCGCGGGCGCAGTCGGCCGCGCCGGGCGCGCAGGAAGGCGCCCAGCTCGCGTGCGTACGGATGCGGGCTGCTCATGCCGCCAGTCTGCCGCGACGCCGCCCGCCCAGGGTAGGTCCCGCGGACCTAGGCAACCGCGAACGACCGAGCCGGGCCCGATCGCTCCTAGCGTCATCGCTCGACACGAACCGCCGTACCCGAGGAGCAGCAGATGACCGGATGGACCGCCGACCGCATCCCCGACCAGCGCGGCCGGGTCGCCGTCGTGACCGGAGCGAACTCGGGCCTCGGCCTGGTCACCGCCACCGAACTGGCCCGCCGTGGCGCCCACGTCGTGCTGGCCGTGCGGAACACCGCCGCCGGCCGGCAGGCCGCCGGCCGCATCGGCGGCGACACCGAGGTACGCGAGCTGGACCTGGCCGGCCTCGAATCGGTACGCGCGTTCGCCGCGAAACTGACCGCCGACCACCCGACGATCGACCTGCTCGTCAACAACGCCGGTGTGGTGCTGCTCGGCCCGCGCCGTACCTCCGCCGACGGCTTCGAGCTCCAGTTCGCCACCAACATGCTGGGCCCGTATGCGCTGACCGGCCTGCTGCTGGACGCCCTCGCCGGGGCACGGGCGGCGCGGGTGGTGAGCCTCAGCTCGCTCACCCACCGCAACGCGCGGCTCGACTTCGGCGACCTGATGTCCGAGCGCGACTACCGGGCCTCCGCCGCGTACGGCCGCTCGAAGCTCGCCACCACCGTCTTCGGCGTCGAGCTGGACCGTCGCGTGCGCGCGGCCGGATTGCCGATCGTCAGCGCGCTGGCGCATCCCGGTCTCACCCGCAGCAACCTCACGCCGCGGGCCTGGGAACACCGGGGCCGGCTGGGACGAATGATCGGGCGGCTGGGCCTGCTCGCCACTCAGCCGGTCGAGCAGGGCGCCCTGCCGCAGTTGCGGGCGGCGACCGACCCGGAGGTACGCGGCGGCCAGTTCTTCGGCCCGTCCCGGCTCTTCGAGACCTGGGGCCCGGTGGCCGAGGCGCGGCTGAACCGGCAGGCCGCCGACCCGGCTGTCGGTCAGCGCCTCTGGGCTGCGGCGGCGGAGCTGACGGGTGTTCGTTACCTCTGAACCGGCGGTGCGCAACGATGCGTCGAGTGGGATTTTGCACTCCCAGTGCACTTGTCTCCGGTTTCGCGGCTGCCTAGCGTCAGGCCATGGCTGACTCGTGGACGTTCGCTGTGGCCCGTGACGACCTCGCTCGCACCACACTCGTCGACGGCGCTGTGCCCGACCTCGCCGACGGGGAGGCGCTGCTGCGCGTGGACCGCGTCGGCCTGACCGCCAACAACGTGACGTATGCGGTGCTCGGTGAGGCGATGCGCTACTGGGAGTTCTTCCCGCCGCAGCCCCGAGGCCTCAACGACCGGTGGGGCCTCCCGCCGCTGTGGGGCTTCGCCGAGGTGGTCGCGTCCACAGTGTCCGGCGTCGAGCCGGGACACCGGGTCTACGGCTACCTGCCGCCCGCGGGCCACCTGGTGGTACGCCCGGACCGGGTGGACGGGTCCGGGTTCCGCGACGCGAGCGCGCACCGGGCCGGCCTGCCGTCGCCGTACAACTCCTACCGGTCGACCACCGGCGACCCCGCCTACCGGGCGGAGCAGGAGGACCTGCTGATCCTGTTCCGGCCGCTGTTCTTCACCTCGTTCATGCTCGCCGACCAGGTGATCGACGAGGACGCCTACGGCGCGCGGTCGCTGGTGCTGTCGTCCGCGTCGAGCAAGACGGCGTACGCCACCGCGTTCGAACTGCACGGCCGAGGCCCGCGCCTGATCGGGCTCACCTCGCGGGGCAACCTCGCCTTCACCAGGTCGCTGGGCTGCTACGACGATGTCCTCTCCTACGACGAGATCGGCGCGCTCGACGCCGTACCGACCGTCTATCTCGACCTGTCCGGTTCACCCGCCACCCGCGCCGCCCTGCGCGCGCACCTCGGCGACCTGCTGGTCCGGGACATCGCAGTCGGACTCACCCAGCAGACGCCCAACGCGGGTGCCGCCGGGGAGGTCTTCTTCGCGCCGGTGCGCATCCGCAAGCGGAGCCAGGACTGGGGTCGCGACGGGCTCGACGAGCGGTTCGCCGACGCCTGGCAGCGGTTCTCCCGGGTGGTGAGCGGATGGCTCGACGTGCGGGTCGGCGCCGGCCCGGAGGCGCTGCGGGACGCGTGGCTCGACGTCCTTGCGGGCCGTACGCCGCCCCGGGTGGGGCACGTCGTCCAGCTCTGAGTCGGTCGCCGATTCCGGCCGTGGCGCGCCCGCCCGGCCGATGCGCGCTAGGCTGACGACGCGGGGTACCGATGACTGATCGCCACCCCCTGCTTCTCCCACGGTTTCCCAGCCGCGACGACTGAGTCGAGCGCTGCCGTGCAGATTCCCTTGGAGCACTTCGTGCCCGACAACACGTTCGCCCTGAACCCCTTCCGTCTGGAGGGGGTCGGAGCCACCGACGACGAGCGCAGTCCGATCGCGGACGTCAGCGCCGAATCCATGACCCGCCTGCGGAGCCCGTTCGCCGCGGCGCAACCCGCTCGCGAGCCGGCCGGCGCGCCCGACGGGCGCTAGGCCGTCAGCCGGGCGTGACGGCCCGGCCGCGCGCACCGGTCCCCTTGATGGTGCCGCCGGGCGCGGTCGAGTGGTCAGCGGTTGAGGTAGGCGGCCAGGCCGCCGAGTTCCTCGTTGGCGATGAAGACCGAACGCACGTTGATGATTGCCTCCTCGACGTGGACCGGGCAGCCCCACGCCGAGTCACCCCACGAGTCGGCGACCTTGATCTCGGCGGGTGTGTCGCAGCCGTCGCTGCCGCCGAGCTGACACCGCTCGGGGCGCGGAGTGGCGGCCTGCGCGGCTGCGGCGGCGCGCAGCCGGGCGGTGAGTTCCGCCGCCGCGGCGGCACGCTGTTCCGCCTCGGCCCGTAGTTCCCGTTCCGCCCGCACCACCCGTGCCAGCTCGTCGTGCGCGGCCCGGGCGCGGGCGTCCGCTTCGGCCTTCGCCTGTTCGATGTGGTGGCGTTCGATGGCCAGGGCGGCGGTGCCGGTGAAGACACGGGCGAGCGCCAGGTCGGCGTCGCGCGGGACGCGCGGGGTGCGGTGGTACATGGCGAAGGTGCCGAGCAGGCTGCCGTCGCGGGCAAGGATCGGCGTGGACCAGCAGGCGGCGAGCCCGGCCCGCTCGGCCAGGTCGCGGAAGTCGGCCCAGAACGGGTCGGTGGCGATGTCGGTGACGATGACCGGCTCGCGCCGGTGCGCGGCGGTGCCGCACGAGCCGACACCCTCGCCGGTGGCGATCCCGTCGATGGCCTGGTTGTAGAAGTCGGGCAGGCTGGGCGCGGCGCCGTGGCGCAGGTGCAGGCCGTCGGCGTCGGCGAGCAGGACGGAGACGAGCACCTCCTGCGGCGCGAGGTTCTCGATGCAGCGGGCCATCCCGTCGAGCACCTCGGCCAGCGGCGCCTGCCGGGCGATCTGCTCCAGCATCGCGCGGTGTTCGGCCATCAGCCGTTGCGCGTGCTTGACCTGCGTGGTCTCCACCCCGATCACGCGGATCCCGGTCACCGTGCCGTCGGCGTCGCGGCGCGCCTCGTAGGTGAAGTCGAAGAACGCCTCCCGCGCCTGCGACCCGGTGCCGAGCATGATCCGGGCGTCGTGGCCGGTGTAGGACTCGCCCGTGCGGTAGACCTCGTCCAGCAGGGCGATGAAGCCCTGGCCGTCCAGTTCCGGCATCAGCTCGGCGAGCGCGACCCCGGTGCGTGCGCGTTCCTCGCCGATGGCGGTGAAGAACGCCGGGTTCGCCGCCTCCACCACGTGCGTCGGCCCGGCGAGCGCCGCGAAGACGGCGATGGACTTGCCGAACAGCGTCCGCAGATCCTCGTCCGCGGGCCGCCCGGTGACCGACGGATCCGCCGTGGGCAGATGCTGGCCTGGTAGCGCCGTCATGCCTGGTCTTCCTCCCACGCCCGCTTCGTCGACCGTCGCCAGATTACGGGGCAGTGGCCGACGTTCACATCTTGGCATCGACGCCCGCCTCCGTTACCGTCGTGGGAACGCTCCCATGAACTTAGATACGTCTATGTGATCAGGAGGAAACACGACGTGGCTATCCTCTCGTCCCGCCGCAGATCAGCGGCCATCAGCGTGGCCGCCGTCGCGGGCCTCGCCGCGGCCGGCGTCGGTTTCGCCGTCGGTGGCGCATCCGCCGGCACGGTGTCCGGATCGCTCTACCGCGACCCGTCCTCGGCGGTCGTCCGCTGGGTCGCCGCCAACCCCGGCGACTCGCGCGCCGCCGTCATCCGCGACAAGATCGCCAGCCAGCCGCAGGCGCGCTGGTACGCCAACTTCAACCCGTCGACCATCCAGTCCGAGGTTTCCAGCTTCATCGGCGCCGCCAACGCGGCACAGCAGATCCCGGTGCTGTCGGTGTACGAGATCACCAACCGGGACTGCGGCGGCGCCAGCGCCGGCGGGGCGCCGGACCTCAACCAGTACCAGACCTGGGTGTCCAACTTCGCCCGCGGACTCGGCAACCAGACCGTCCTGATCATCCTGGAGACCGACTCGCTCGCGCTCCAGACCTGCCTGAGCACCGGCGAGCTGAACGCCCGCAACCAGGCGCTCACCACGGCGACCCAGACCATCAAGTCGGCCAACCCCAACGCCAAGGTGTACCTCGACGGCGGCCACTCGACCTGGAACAGCGCCAACGACACTGCCAACCGGCTCCGCGCGGCCGGCGTGCAGTACGCCGACGGCTTCTTCACCAACGTGTCGAACTTCAACCCCACCTCCAGTGAGGCGAACTTCGGCCGGGCCGTCATCTCCGCGCTCAACGGCATGGGCATCTCCGGCAAGCGGCAGGTCATCGACACCAGCCGCAACGGGGGAGCCGCCGGGGACTGGTGCGCCGACGACAACACTGACCGGCGCATCGGGCAGTACCCGACGACGAACACCGGCGACGCCAACATCGACGCGTACCTCTGGGTGAAGCCGCCGGGTGAGGCGGACGGCTGCCGCTACACGGCCGGTTCGTTCCAGCCGGACCTGGCCTTCAGCCTGGCCAACGGCGCGCCCAACCCGCCCACGACCGCGCCGCCGACGACCAACCCGCCGACGACCGCGCCGCCGACCACGGCTCCGCCGACGACCGCGCCGCCCACCACGGCGCCGCCGACCACGCCGCCGCCGGCCGGTAACGGCTGCTCCGCGGCGGTCGCGATCAACCAGTGGAACGGCGGCTTCACCGCGAGCGTGAACGTCACCGCGGGCTCCGCGGCCATCAACGGCTGGACCGTGACCGTCGCGCTGCCCGGCGGCGCCGCGATCACCGGCACCTGGAACGCCCAGGCCAGCGGCACCAGCGGCACCGTCCGGTTCACGAACGTGGGCTACAACGGGCAGGTCGGCGCCGGCCAGACGACCAACTTCGGCTTCCAGGGCACCGGCACCGGCCAGGGCGCCACCGCCACCTGCGCCGCCTGATTGGAACCGACCCCGGGGCCCGGCGCGGAGGATCGTTCTCCGCGCCGGGCCTCTCACTTCGCCGCTGCTGTCCGCAACGGATTCACGAACCGCCGTGCCCGCCTCAGGTTGCGGGCCAGCTCGTCGCGGTTCTGGTACGCGTGGCGGATCCACGCCGGCTGACCCGGGCCGGTACGCCTGGACTCGCTCAGCGGGCTGTTGTCCACCGTGTCGAAGCCGAACCGGTCGTACAGCCGCGTCACCAGTCCGACCGCTTCCGGGTGGTCGCTGGAGACGGACAGCGCCAACCGGTCCGGCGCACCGGTGCTGGGTCACGTTCTGTACCGAGCGGTATGGTCAAGCCATGGGCACTGAGACTCCGACCCCGGGACGGCCGCGCGCCTTCGACGAGCAGACGGTCCTCGACCGGGCCGCCGAGGTCTTCTGGCAGCAGGGCTACGAGGGCGCGTCGCTCAGCTCACTCACCAAGGCGATGGGCATCAACCGGCCCAGCCTCTACGCCGCGTTCGGCAGCAAGGAGGAGCTGTTCAAGCGGGCCTTCGACCGCTACCACGAGACCAACCTCGCGAACGGGCGCGCCGCCCTCGCCCAGCCGACCGCGTACGCGGCGATCGAAGCCTTCCTGCGCGCCGGCGCCGACAACCTGACCGCCGGCGGCCACCCCGCCGGCTGCCTCTCCATCCAGGGCGGCCTGGCCTGCTCCCCGGAGAACGCCCGCATCTCGGAGATCCTCGCCGCCGGCCGGGCGGCCACCGAGGCCGCGCTTGAAGAACGGCTGTCCCGCGCGGCGAAGGAGGGGGATCTTCCGGACGGCCTGGACAGCCGGGCGCTCGCCCGTTTCGTGATGGCGCTCAGCGAGGGTCACGCCGTCCACGCCGCGGCGGGCGCGAGCCGCGAGGACCTTCAGGCCTCCGTCGACGTCGCCATGCGAGCCGTCGCGGCACTCCACCCCGGTGTCGGAGGGTAACCGCCTGGATTCACTCAGCTACTTCTCAGGTGGCGTTGGTAGCTTCCCCGCTCGACGGCTTCCATTATGGACGCCGTTGATCTCGTTGTGGCACAAGGGTTTCACGTGAAAGTTTCACGGTCCTCGTGTCGCGCGTACGGCGGTCGTCGAGGGAGAGGTTCGTGGTGTTCAAGAAGATGCTGGGCGCGTTCGGGGTGGGCGGCCCCAGCGTCGATACGGTCCTGTCCAATCCGAGCACCCGCCCGGGACTGATGCTGGGCGGGCAGGTGAACCTGACCGGCGGCAGTCACGACGTGGAGATCGACCACATCACCGTCGGGCTGGTCACCCGGGTGGAGATCGACGGCGCGGAGGAGGAGTACGACGCCCTCGTCGAGTTCCACCGCGTACAGGTCGCGGGTGGTCTGCACCTGCGCGAGGGTCAGCAGTTGTCGCTGCCGTTCCAGGTGGCGATGCCGTGGGAGACCCCGGTGACCGACCTGTACGGGCAGAATCTGCACGGTATGACGATGGGCCTGCGCACCGAGGTGGCGATCCGCGGCGCGATCGACAAGGGCGACCTGGACCCGGTGTACGTGCACCCGCTGCCGGTGCAGGAGCGCATCCTCGAGGCGTTCGGCCGGCTCGGCTTCGGGTTCAAGGGCGCCGACCTGGAACGCGGGCACATCTCCGGGCTGCACCAGAGCCTGCCGTTCTACCAGGAGATCGAGTACTACGCCGCCCGCAGTACGCCCACGGCGTCAACGAGGTCGAGCTGACCTTCGTCGCGAACGAGCACGGCGTCGACGTGGTGCTGGAGTTCGACAAGCGCGGTGGCCTGTTCACCGGCGGCCACGACTCGTACGGCCGCTACCACGCCGCGCACGCCGACGCCGACCGCGTCGACTGGGCCGCGCAGGTCGACACCTGGGTCCGCCAGGCCCTCGACGGCTACCAGAGCCTGCACACCGGCCACGGCTACGCCCCGCCCGCCCAGGGCTACGGGCACGCCGCGTACGGCCACCCCGGCGGGCACTACAAGGAGGAGCACCACCAGGAGCGTCACGGTGGTCCCGGCATGGGCGCGGTCGCCGCGGGCGTGGTCGGCGGCGCCGCTCTCGGCTTCGCCGGCGGCATGGTCGCCGACGAGGTCTTCGACTCCTTCGGCGACGACGAGGGCGGCGACGAAGAGGCGTGAACCACTCCTCCTCACGGATGCCTTCCACCATCACCGCCGTCGGCGACCTGGGCCGTAACCCGTACTTCCGGACCGCCAACGCCCTGGCCGCCCTGACCGGCACCAAGTAGCCCACCCTCCCCTCCGGGCGGCCCGGAGACCTCTCCGGGCCGCCGGACGTCGGGTCCGGCCGGTGTGGTGTCACCGCGATCCACACCGAGCTGGTCTCCACCGGCGAGCGCCCGGGTGCCGACGACAGGAGCAGGGCCAGGCGGTCGGCATCCTCGGTGCCCGGCTCGGCCGTGTAGATCATGATGCGCAGGTCGCTGCCCGCCACGGTGAGCACGTCGCAGTCCAGGGTCAGCGGACCCACGTACGGATGATCGATTGTCTTGCGGGCGGCCTCGTGCCGGCCGACGGCGCCGGACTCCCACAGCTCGGCGAAGCGGTCACTGGTCGCCTGCAGTTCCGCGACCAGCCGCGGAGCCGTTCGTCGGCCGGATGCCGGCCGCCTGCCGCGCGCAGGTCCGCGACGAGCGCGTACCCGTCGGCAAGGGCCTCCGGAGGGCTGCGTCGTGGGCGGTGAACGCGACCAACGCGGCCGGCCCTGGTACGTCGTCGACCGCGCGGCGGTCTTCGTCGGCCGGTAGGTGGCATCGGCGTCGGGTCGTGTCGCCATGGCGCGCGCCCTGCTTGCTCGGCGGGCCGGTCATCCTGATGACCGTCGACCAGGAAACCTAGGTTGGAAAGGCTAGACATCTTCTGCGGTACGGCATACTCTTCTTCAAGTCGAGAGGAAAGATCCGTCAAGACGCAGACGGGCCGTCCGGCCGTGAGGACACGACGGGCGGATAGGAGAGGAACATGCTTCACCGTTCCTCTTGAGAGGCAGTAAGAGCACGTCAGTTCCGGCGTGACACACGCCGGGGTGCAGGTGGGGCCAAGGTTCTTTCAGGGCTCCGGCTGATGTTCGCTGCACGTGTCGGGGCTGTGAAGTCGCGTGGGCTCCGGCGCCGGCGGACCGTACGACAGCAAGGGAAACGTGTACGCAGAGGAAAGGGAGGGCCTTACACCGTTGGATCGCCCGCCGTCGGCCGTCATGTCAGGCCGGGCGGACACCGCAGTTTCCATCGAACGAGAGGTGGTCTCCGGTCACGCATATGCGATCCTCGCACCCGAAGCCGTCGATGACGGCTGGTGCGGATACGACAAGCCGACGTTCCGGTCGGTAGATGGTGTTCTGACCCGTAACCCTGGGCCCCGGCGCTTGTGCGCCGGGGCCCTCGACGTGGAGGTGACATGGGGCAAAACCCCGAAGACATGTTCGGCGATGAGAACTACCCGGCCTACACCATCGGGCAGGCCGCGGAGATGCTCGGCACCACGCAGGACTTCCTGCGTCGCCTGGACGAGACAAAATTGATCAATCCGCAGCGCTCCAGCGGCGGGCACCGCCGCTACTCCCGCTACCAGCTGCGCCTGGCTGCCCGGGCCCGCGAAATGGTCGACGACGGCACCGCCCTGGAGGCCGCCTGCCGGATCATCATTCTGGAAGACCAACTCGAGGAAGCCCTCCGGCAGAACGAGAAGCAGTAGCGGGGGCCGCGGCGACAGGACTGACCAGCCCACCCTTCGTGCGAGGTCGTCGGCGGGCGATGAGCCGGCCGGCCCACCAGGCGAACGCCCGGGTTCCCGCCTCGGACGGTCAGCCCCGCTCGTCGCACCTCTTCACATCCCGGCCGGCGACCGGGATGCTGTGCGTGACCGGCGGTCCGAGGGGTCGCCGTCTTACGCCTGGCCGGCGTGCCCGGGCGCGGCGGATCGGCTGCGTGTAGCGTCCGATCATGGGCAGCGGCGGAACGGACGACGTGGGTGCCGGGTGGAGCACCGCTCGCGGCGCCGGCGACGTGGCGTTGTTGTCGGAAGAGATCACCGCTGCGCGGGTTACGGCGCTGCGTCACGCGGTCGCCGCGGCAGCCCGTTCGGCGGGTCTGGTCGGCGACGGGCTGGAGGACTTCGTATTGGCGGTGCACGAGTTGGTCACCAACGTGGTGCGCCATGGCGGGGGCAGCGGCGAGGTGCGTCTGTGGCAGCACCACGACCTGCTGACCTGCCAGGTCAGCGACAACGGGCCCGGGCTGGGTGAGATTGCCGTCGCCCTGCCGTCGCCCGGGGAGGTCGGCCACCGGGGACTGTGGCTGGCACAGCAGCTCACCGAAGGGCTGATGATCGACAACTCCGGACAGGGAACGACCGCCTCGGTGACAGCGCAGCTGCGCCCCCGATCGACCGTGTACGAGGAAGGGTGACAGTGGCCACGGAGCAGACCTGGCACTGGCATGTCGACGTCGGTGCTGATCGTCGTGTCCTGGCGCTGTCCGGTGAGATCGACATGTCGGGCGCCGATCGGCTCGATGACCTGCTGCACGAGACCGTCGCCCAGGCCGGGACGGTGGAGATCGACCTGGCAGGGTTGACCTTCATCGATTCGACCGTACTCAGCATCCTGGTCGGAGCGCACCACCACGCGGTCGACTGGGGAGTGGATCTCACCCTGCTCAACGCCACCGGGCAGGTCCGCCGGATCCTCGACCTGACCGGCATCATGCAGCTGTTCGGCCGGGTGGCAGATCCGCCACCCACCGCGGTCTGAGTGCGCGAGGCGGGGAATCTCGTCGCGGCGGGCGGCGGAACAGCCGTTGCGACGCTGGGACTGCGGGGCGGTCAGGCCCTGCCTGCCGTGGGCTCACGGAAGCGGACCATGAGTACGGTGGCGTCGTCCTGCAGCCGGTCATCCTGGTAGGCGAGGATCGCGTGAACGAGACGCCGCGCGGTCTCTGGTAGCGGCAGCCCGTCGGCCAGTGCCCGGACGGTGAAGTCGACCAGCCGCTCGGTGCCGAACCGTTCCCCGTCGGCCGAGCGGGCCTCGATGATGCCGTCGGTGTAGAAGAGCACGTCGTCGCCGGGTTCGAGGGCTTCCTCGACCACCATCGGAGGACGCCGGTCGCCCAGGGCCACCGGCAGGGCGGTGGGCGAGGGCAGGACGGCGGCGACCCTGCCGCGACGGAGCACCAGCCCGCCCGGGTGTCCGGCGGAGATGACCCGCAGCCGGCCGGTGCGCTGGTCGAGTTCGGCCAGCACGCCGGTGATCAGTCCGCGCCGGTCGTGGTCACGCGCCGCGGTGTCGATGTGATGGTAGGTCTCGACCAGGTCGAACCCGCCCCGACGGGCATTGCGGTACGCGGCCAGGGCCAGGCTGGCGAGCATCACGGCGCGCATCCCGCCACCGGAGCCGTGCCCGACGGCGTCGAACAGGGCGAGGTGGGCGATGTCGCCGTTGACCGCATAGTCGAAGGCGTCGCCACCCACGTCGTAGCAGGGCTCCAGGATCCCACTGATGATCACGCCGCCGGTGGAGAAGGTGAGCGGAGGAAGTTGGGCGCGCAGCATCTCGGCGGGCAGGCGCATCGGCTCGCGGCGGCGGACCGACTCGATCGTGTCGCTGTGGTGCGATCGGGTGATCACCAGCTCGGCGAGCAGGGAGGCCACCGCCTCGAACGCGGCCACCGCGGAGTCAGGCACGGCAGCCGCGGCGACCACCTCCGCGACGCCCACGCGCTCCAGACCGTTGAGCAGCGGCAACCACAACCGCGCACCGTCGTCCACCGGGCCGCCGAACGGGCGCAACATGCTGAACGCCCGGCCGGCCAGGGTTCCCTCGATGGCCAGCGAGACTCGACGCGGTGCGTCCGGACCGGGCAGCGCGAGCAGCTGACGCTGCTCGTGGTCGACCACATAGAGGATCATGTCGTCGGCGCCGAGCTGCCGGGCGGCCCGCCGTGCCATCCCCGGCAGGTCCTCGGGCCGGGCGTGGTGCGACTGCCGCAGCAGACCTCGCAGTGCGTCCCGCTCGCTCATGCCCACCGACCTTCGCCCCCGCCCACACGGGGCTGCCCGAGCGATCAGAGTACGCGGGCGCTCCACCCATCACGCGCTGGTGCGCGACGGTGGCCTCGCCCGATCGGGCAGTGGCGGCGGGTGTGGAACGTGGCAAGCCTGTCAGCAGGTCGGCGCGGTCGGTGCCGGTTGCGGTGGACTGGATCCGGGCGCGCCTCCGCAGGGGAGCAAGGCCGGTGGCCAGGTCCACTCACCGCCATCGGATCGACGACGGATCATGTGCTACGGTAGCCGAGTTGCAGTTTTGATTTCCGTAGACGTTTTCCGGCGCCTGATGGGGCATCTGAAACCCATCCAGGCGCTTTTCGTTTTTCGTGTCGTTTCGACGCGGGTGATCAACGCGGCGGCGTAAGGGTCCGCACAGTGCGGTCTCTAACAGCCTGCGAAGGAGCAGACATGACTACAGGTACCGTGAAGTGGTTCAACGCCGACAAGGGCTTCGGCTTCATCAGCCCGGACGACGGCGGCGCCGACGTCTTCGCCCACTTCTCCGCGATCTCGGCGAGCGGCTTCCGCAGCCTCGACGAGAATCAGAAGGTGGAGTTCGACATCACCCAGGGCCAGAAGGGCCCGCAGGCGGAGAACATCCGCCCGCTCTGATCCACATTCTCTGAACGGCGGCCCGACTGGTTCAGCGGGCCGCCGTTCGGCGTTTCATGCGTTCATCACGCCATCGCGAAAATCATCTGATCGGCAGAAGGCCGGCCATCTCGGTCCGGAGCCAGCATTGCCCCCGTTCTTCTGCAGCAAGGACGACGCTTGACTGTCAGCCCGAGACACACCGTCCCGGTCGATGGGCAATCGGCAGCGGCGGCGCCTCAGGCGGTTGGGCCGCCGCGGTGGTCGAGTTCGTCGCGGAGCGCGCGAGCGAAGCCTTCGGCCATGGCGAGTTGGTCGCGCAGTGCGATGACCCGCGTCGTAGCGGCGGTGTGGAACATGTCGAGCCGGTCGAGCAGAGCGGCGCGGTCGACGCCGGTGGCGGTGTCGAGGGCGTCGAGGACGGCGAGGAGGTCGCGCATCTCGTCGAGTGTGAACCCGAGCGGTTTCATGCGTTTGACGACGGCGAGGCGGTCGAGGTCGGGTTCTGTGTAGAGGCGGAAGCCGCCGTCACTGCGGGCGGAGGGGACGATCAGGCCGGCTTCCTCGTAGTGGCGGATGGTGCGGATGCTGAGCCCGACCCGTTCGGCGGCTTCGCCGATCTGCATGAGGCGACCGGTGGCCGGGCCGGAGGCGCGCTGCTCCGGCCCGGTGTCGCGGCTGGTGGAGGCCATCAGTGGCCGACACCGAGTCGGCCGGCGAGGGTGTCGTGGATGCGGGCGCTGGGCTGGTTCAGCTCGATGATCTCGACGGTCTTGCCGCGTGCGGCGTACTTGGTGGTGACGGCGTCGAGGGCGGCGACGGAGGAGGCGTCCCAGACGTGGGCGTGGGTCATGTCGATGACCACGGTGTCGGGGTCGTTCGTGTAGTCGAACTGGCCGACGAGGTCGTTGCTGGAGGCGAAGAACAGCTCACCGTGCACCGAGTAGATGCGGGTGCCGCCGTCGGGGTCGAGGACGCTGGTGACCTCGACCAGGTGGGCGACCCGGCGGGCGAAGATCACCATGGCGGTGAGCACGCCGACCACCACACCGATGGCCAGGTTGTGGGTGGCCAGGGTGGTGACCACGGTGGCGAGCATGACGATCGTCTCCCCGTACGGCATCCGCTTGAGGGTGGCCGGGGCGACGGAGTGCCAGTCGAACGTCGACACCGCCACGATGATCATCACGGCGACCAGGGCGGCCATCGGAATGACCGCGACCACGTCGCCGAGCGCGACGACCAGGATCAGCAGGAAGACGCCGGCCAGGAACGTCGACAGCCGGGTGCGGGCGCCGGACGCCTTCACGTTGATCATCGTCTGGCCGATCATGGCGCAGCCGCCCATGCCGCCGAAGAACCCGGTGACGATGTTGGCGACCCCCTGGCCCCAGGACTCGCGAGTCTTGCTGGACGGGGTGTCGGTGATGTCATCGACGAGCTTGGCGGTCATCAGCGACTCCATCAGCCCGACCAACGCGATCCCCAGGGCGTAGGGGGCGATCAGGGTGAGGGTGTCCATGGTCCAGGGGATCTGCGGCAGGCCGAGGGTGGGCAGGCTGTCCGGGAGGGCGCCTTCGTCACCGACGGTCGGCACCGCCACGCTGGCGACGACGGTGACCAGGGTCAGCACCACGATCGCGACCAGTGGCGCCGGAACCGCGCGGGTGAGGCGGGGCAGTCCAACCATGATCGCGAGGGCGACGGCGACCAGCGGGTAGACCAGCCACGGCACCCCGAGCAGGTGCGGAACCTGCGCGGCGAAGATCAGGATCGCGAGGGCGTTGACGAAACCGACCATCACGCTGCGCGGGATGAAACGCATCAACTTCGCCACCCCGAGCACCGCCAGCAGGACCTGGATCGCCCCGCCGAGAATCACCGCCGCGATCAGATAGTCCAGTCCGTGCTCCTTGGCCAGCGGCGCCACCACCAGCGCGATCGCGCCGGTCGCGGCGGAGATCATCGCTGGCCGCCCACCGCAGATCGCGATCGTGACGGCCATCGTGAACGAGGCGAACAGCCCCACCCGCGGGTCGACCCCCGCCAGGATCGAGAAGGAGATCGCCTCTGGGATCAACGCCAGGGCGACGACCAGACCGGCGAGGACCTCGGTGCGGAACACCTTCGGCGACAGCCAGGACGGACGGGACAGACGCGGTCGGAAGCCCGCGGACAGCACAGAAGACATAAAGCCATTTCCACTCGGGCGCCTGACGGACGCGCACAGCTCCCGCCCCGAACCACGGGACGCAGCTACTCACAGATCAGCAACAGTCGGTCTGGACGGTCTGCGGGCCTCATCGCCCGGACTCGTCAGGACCGCCACAGGAGTCACCCGGCCACACCCGGGTTCACCGGTACCGAACCTACCCTTACGTAAGAGAAGAGTCGGCCGGACGTGTTGATCATCACGACGTCGCAGCCGCCAGGCCCTTGATCCAATCTCTCGCACATCCTGTCCGGGGTGCCGGCCGGCGACGGCGGCAGGCTCGGGCTTGCCGTGCCCGCGGGGCCGGGAGCGGGGATGGCTGACGTGTGTTCGCCGGGGGATCGGGGCGGAGCTTCGAGGCGGACCTCGCCGGGCAGCGCGTCGCGACCCTGTTCCGGCTGCAGGAACTACTCACCGGCATCAGTCCGGCGTTTGATCGGGCTGTGGAACTCAACCGGAAGGGACCGATGATGGTCCTGGCGTGCTGACAGGCGCCGGTGGCGATCCGGCACGCCGGCGTCGACCGGATCACCGCCTTGCTCCGACGCGGCCACGTCAAGAACGCCGTCCACGTCGCCGAGGCGATGGTGGCAGCCGCGCGGCAGCAGACCGTAAACCTGCCCGGGCAACGCGCCGCCGCCGTGGTCGTCGGGCAGATGGCTACCGAGATCCCCGCCCTGGAACAGCGCATCGCCGCTGTCGACGACCTCATCGCCGAGCAACTCGACCAGCACCCGCTGGCGCCGATCATCGAGAGACTCCACCCTACCCGCCAAGATCAACCGGAGTCGTATGGAGACTCCTAAGATGACGCTCTATCTGTACCCGGAGGCTGACTACCTGCGGGTTCCTATTTTGTTTTCGTGTTAGTGGGTCGCACGCGCGCGTTACTGTGCTCGCTTGCCGAAGATCAGCAGAACGGGCGTAAGTCCTGCTCAGGCCGTGCTTCGGTCGGTTCGACGCGCCCTTATCAGATCCGGCGAAGTTGCCGCGCCGCATCAGTCTCCGGTGCTGCGACAGCGTGAGCCAGCAGCGTGGCGAGTTTGGCTGCGCGTGCCGGGTGGTGATGACCGACCCAGGGAACTCCGCCGACGAGGTATTGAGCGAAGTCGGGGTGGTCGGTCCGGTTCTGCGCGGCGAGGCCGGTGCGGGTGGCGTTGTGGAGGATGACGCGGAGCAGGTCGTACTCGTCGCGGGGTGCGGCGGGGTGGTGGTTGACGACGAGTCGGGCGAGGAGTTGCCGGTCGGCTCGGCCGCGGCCCTTGGCCACAGTGGACTTGGCACCGGCCACCGAGGGTTCGAGCTGCCCGCCGAGCCGCAGCGGCGTCGGGGAGCGCAGCACGGCCGTTGCCTCGCCGAGGTCACGATCGGGTGTGACGTGATGTTTGATGACGGCCCGTGGTAAGTGCTGGGTCTGTCTTTCGGGTGCGCCACCAGATGATTGCGGTGATGACGACGACCGCAAAGGCGGGGACGAGCTGGTACGGCGTGCCGACTCCGGCTGAGCGGTCCTGCAGTGCACTACCGAGGTCCACCCGCAGGGACGTGGCCAGGATGAAGGAGAACGTGTTGAGGACGGCGTGCAGCATAACCGCGATCTCCAGCCCGCCGGTGCGCCAGGTGATGATGGCCAGTCCGGTCCAGAGCACGAAGTACCAGACGATGATGTACGGATCCGTCGCTCCGTGTGCGGCCGTGAACAGCACGCTCGAAACCAGCACCCCGGCGACCAGTCCCGCCCGTCGGCTGCGGGTCCAGCTTCCGATCACGCGGAAGATCAACCCACGTACGCCGTATTCCTCGCCCGCCGACTGGAGCGGGGTGAGGAGCATCGTGGCGATGAAGATGGCGACGAGGTCGGTCTGCGACCAGGGGGCCTCGTCGACGGGCGCGAGAGATCCGAGGGCGACGACCACCAGCCAGGCGGGACCGAAGACGAGCAGCGATCTGCCGAGCAGGTCGAAGCGGAACCGTGACGTCACGGAGTGCAGGGACGCACCGGGTACGCCGTAGAGCCACCGCTGGATGAGCATGCTCCACGGAATGAGCAGGCCGAGGGAGAGCATCGTGCTGGCGTGGTAAAGCGGCGTGTAGTCGGTGCCGCCCAGGATCGGCGGGGTGTTGCCCTGCTGCACGTCGATGGCCGCAGCCGCCCTGCCGAGGACCGTCGGGAAGATGACGAACCCGGCCAGCAGGAGGATGATCGCAAGAATGCCGCGGCCGATCCGGCGTTCGTCGCCAGCGAGTACCCGGTGGTATTCGACCCCGACGGGAGCTGACGGCCCGTTGCGGGGCTCGCCCGGAGTGAGTAGTGAGTTCGGCTTGGTTGCCGCGGTCATGCTGTCCTCCTGTGGATGGGTTACTTCCCTGCGTGGTCGAGCACGCTGTAACGCAGGCGGAGTGCCCGCTCGGCGCTCCCCAGTGCGGCCCCGACGGCGAGGGCGAAGTTGAGCCAGATCGGTAGGCGGACGGGCGATTCGAACGTTCCGACGTTCTCCGCGATCGGGGGGATCTGCGAAACCGGTCCGGCGAGTTGCAGCAGGTTCAGGCCCACGCCGATGACGAGCATCAGCACCGAGAGGAGGCTGATCGAGCGGCTCAGCGTCGGGTGCTCGCGTTCGACGCGGGCACGGCGTCCTTCGGCGGACCTCGGATCGGGAAAGAGGGGGTACTCGGCGCCCGCAGTGATGACGTAGTGGCAGCGTTTGAGCCCGAATGCGCTGTTCGCCACCTCGATGGTGCCGCCCTCCACGGGGAAGGCCGCCGGGAGCTTGGACTCGGCGTGGTGTCTGCCGTCGAGATACAGGTGCGCTCTCGCCTTGCCGCCCTCCGGGTCGGTCCGGCGTGGGATGTCGACGGCGTACACCGTCTGCCGGCCGTTCCCGTTGGGCAGCGCGAGGTAGAACAGTGTGCGGAAGGGTAGCTGCCACCAGCGGAGGCGTTTCAACGCCCGGCCGTCTCCGCTCTTGATGCGCTTGGCCGCCCGCTGTTGCCGCCAGTCCTCGATCACGTTTCCTCACTCACCGTCGATCGCCCGGGTCCCACTAACACGCCGTACTAGTGGCAACGCTAGCACGGCGTGCTAGTACGATGTGCCAGGAGGTGGCAGGTGACACGGGACGACGGGAGCACCAGCTCACGGGAACGGATCCTCGCGGCTGCGGCGGCGATGCTCGCCGAGGACCTGGCTGCGCGGTTGAGCGTGCGTGCGGTCGCGGCACGGGCCGGAGTGAGCACAGGCTCGCTCAGGTTCCACTTTCCGACCCAGCGGGCGCTGCAGGACGCGGTGCTCGCCAGGATCTACGACCACGTCTTCCCTGATGACCCGATCCACGACCGATCACTGTCCGCCCGGGACCGACTGGTCAACTGTCTCCGGCAGGTGCTCTCCCCCACCGGCGTCGGGGAGCAGGCACGTGAGGCGTGGAGCAGGGCGTACCAGATGTTCATCGCACCCGAACCGACCGAGGAGGTGCGCGCGGCCTATCTCGCCCTGGAGCGGGAAGGGTGGCGCCGTGTCGAGTACTGGCTGACGGTTCTCGCTGACGAAGGCGCGCTCCCCAGGGAAGACCACGCACGCCGAGTGAGATTCCTGCTCACCGTGCTCCAAGGGCTCTCCATCGAACGAGCCCTGCCCGCCGAGGACTCGATCCTGAAGTCCGAAACCGAAACCCTCTACACGGCCGTGGACTGCGTCCTCAACGCCCCGAACACATGAGGCATCCCGTGCCGATCCTCCGCATCCCGACAGCGCCCCCGGCGACGCCCCCGAACTGGTCAGCTACGACGGCCACGGGACAGAGATCGACAGGCGCCCGCTGTTCCAGGCCGAAGACCAACTCGAGCACTGCTACACGGGCCCGACGGGAAGCGGATCTACGGCAAACCGACCAGCGACTGCCGTCCTGCCGAGAGAAGTGGGGGCGATAGCCACGATCGGAGGCTGACCGCCGACCCGGGACGTGGGTCGTCACTCGCGGACCAGCCCCGGTGGCAGCGCATCCTCGCCGAGTTGGACCTGGTGGGCGTTGGCCACGGGGTCGCGCTCCAGGGTGTGGATCAGTGGTGCGGGCCCGCCGACGCAGGTCCAGGTGTCGTCCCAGAGCGCGGAGACCAGCCATGACCGGTCGGCGGGGAAGAACAGGTCGGGTAGCGCGCCGTGCGGGTGGCGAATGTGACCACCGGTGCGCCAGGCGAGGGCCTGTTCGGGGCCAGCCTGGACCAGCAAATAGGGCCAGTTCCAGTAGAGCGACACCCTCGGGGCGTCCCGACGACGCGTCGACGTCCTCTGGGCACTCATCCGCGACCGCAAGACCTTCACCCGACCGGCACCGGCAATCCGCGCCGCGGCCTGAACCAGCACGCTCCTCGCCGACGCGACCCCGGTCCTGCCGGCCGCCCCGCCCTGCCCGCCAAGATCAACCGGAGTCACATGGAGACTCGGGCTGTGGTCCTGGGCTGGGCGAACAGGGGTCCGGGTGACGTGGGTGAACGCCTGCCACTCCCTGCCACCCCAGGTGAACCCCCAGGTCGCTAGACTGTGCCCTCGCGCCCTCGTAGCTCAGGGGATAGAGCATCGGTTTCCTAAGACGACGCTCTATCTGTATACAGAGGCCAACTACCTGCGGGTTCCTATTCTGTTTTTAGGTTAGTAGGTCGCACGTGCGCGTTGCTGTGCTCGCTTGCCGAAGATCAGCCGAACGGGCGTAAGTCCTGCTCAAGCTATCCTTCGGCCGCTTCGGCGCGTCCTCACCGAGATCCGGTGAAGGTGCCGTGCCGCGTCAGTTTACGGTGCCGCGAGAGCGTGGGCCAGCAGCGTGGCGAGTTTGGCTGCGCGTGCCGGGTGGTGATGGCCGACCCAGAGAACTCGTCCGATGAGGCATTGAGCGAAGTCGGGGTGGCCGGTCCGGTTCTGCGCGGCGAGGCCGGTGCGGGCGGCGTTGTGGAGGATGGCGCGAAGCTGGTCGTACTCGTCGCGTGGTGTGGCGGGGCGATGGTTGACGACGAGTCCGGCGAGGAGTTGCCGGTCGGCTCGGCTACGGACACGTGTCTTGGCTTCGTGGACTCGGAAGCCCTCGTCGCGGGCGATGTCGGTGACGGCGGCGATCAGGTCGTCGATGCGCCGGGTGTTGAGGTCGCCGGAGAAGGCGAGGTCGTCGGCGTACCGGCTGTAGGTGATGTCGAACGCGTGGGCGAGGCCGGTGAGGCGTCGGTCGAGTCGGTAGGCGCACAGGTTGGCCAGTGCCGGGGAGGTGGGCGCGCCCTGGGGCAGGTGGCCCGTTCGCAGCGCTGCCAGCCGGGTGGCCCGGTGCGCCAGGTCGGCGGGCGCTCGGCGAAGGACGGCGGGCGGGGTGCGGGTGGTGCAGAGGCCGGTGAGGGTGTGGGCGACGGGTTCGGGGTAGCCGGCGGTGCGGAACAGGCCGTGGACGCGGGTGGCGGGGATGTGGGTGAAGAAGGCGAGCAGGTCGATGCGGGCGACGACCGGCTGTGCGGTGTGGGTGGCGACGAAGGTGTGTGCGGAGCGGCCGGGTACGAAGCCGTGGGCGGCGGGGTGGACCGGGATGGGGCCGAGGACCTCGGTGAGGAGTCGGCGTTGCAGAGCGCGGAGCCGGGCTTTGGGTGCCTCGATCAGCCGGGCTCGGTCGGTCCATCGGTAGTGGTAGTGGTGTAGCCGGTGGGCGGTGGCGCGTCGGTTCATGGCGCGTCGGTCGGCGTACCAGTCGAGGTGCTCGATGCTCAGGTCGAGCATCGCGGCCAGGTCGCCGACGGTGTCGATGACCGGGGTGCGCCAGGGCTGGCGGACGGTGCGGGTCGGCGTGACGGGCCGCGTGTGGATGACGATGGGTCGTTGGTGCTGGCGGGCGGTGGCGACTGCCGCGCGCAGCGGTTCGAGGGTGCTCAGGAACGTAGCGAGCTCGCGTGGCCGGTCGGTGGGTGGGCGCGGGTAGGCGACCAGCACCGCGTCGGCGACCGGCCACAGCCAGCGCCGCCGGACCCCGAGGACGAGCCCACCTTGGTGGACGAGGTCGGCGCGGCGCCAGCCGTCGCCGGCGAGGAACGCGTCGGCGAGCGCGGTGGCCAGGGCGTGGATCGTGGTCACGACTGGGCCGGTGGTGGCAGCGTGTCCCGACGATGCCCGGTCGTGCGGGTGCACAGGCTCGCGGAGCGTGCCGACGCACCTGTGGTGTGGTGCCGAGGTGAGTGGTTCGTCCCCGGGGTTGCCCCGGAGAGACCGTGACCGGACCCCACGTGGGGGGCCGGCCTGGTCAGCTCGGGACACGC
>NZ_JNZR01000021.1:0-106734 GCF_000717585.1 Micromonospora globosa | reverse complement strand
GACGTCAACAGCAGTATTCAACACTTCTCGATCCTGAACTCGCCCTGTCCGGCGGACTTGCTATGAACCCCTGGCCTCAACTCACCCTGACAGACAGGGTCCGGGCGGTCCAGTTGCCCGGACCAGGATGCGGGTAACGGCTCCGGCCACGGGTGCACCACGGCGGCGCCGTGGTGTTGCCGAGGCCGTAGCGGAGACAGCAGCCCGGCGAGCTCCTTCCGCTGGGGGCCGGTCAGCGGGTGGGTCCGCCCGGTGTACCGCAGCCGTCCCCTGCGGTCGAACCGGCCGAGCAGCAGGGTGTCAGGGTTGTGGATGCTGCCGGTCACGCCGCCGACGATCGCCTCGGTCACGATTCGAGTCCGGAACTTCCACCAGCCGCGCCGGCCAGGCTCGTACCGCCCAGCCAACCGCTTGCTCACCACGCCCTCGATCCCGGCCGCGACGGTCCAGTTCAGCAGCCAGTCCGCGACCAGCCGCATGTCGGTCGTCTGGGGCGTCACGGTGAGCTGCGCAGGCGCGTCAGCGAGCAGCCGCTCCAGCCGGACTCGCCGCTCCGACAGCGGCAAATTGAGGATCACCTGCCCGTCGGCGTCCGCGAGAAGGTCGAACAGCACGTAGTGGGCGGGGCAGTCGTGGACCAGGCGCAGGAGACCGCGGCCGGCGGTGACGCGCCGCTGCAACTGTGCGAAGTTCGTCCGGCCGCGCTCCCACACGATCAGCTCGCCGTCCAGCACTACCCCGGGCGGAAGCGCCCGGATCGAACGCGTGATGTCCGGGAAGTAGGTGGTGAGGTTCCGACCGGCCCGCGACTGCAGGTACACCCCGTCGGTCTCGCGGAAGGCGATACACCTCCACCCGTCCCACTTGGGTTCATGAAGCAGGTCGGGACTTTCGGGCACCACATCGACCGGCTCGGCGAGCATCGGCGCGACCGGCCGGCGCAACGCGGGATCCGCCGCAACCCGGCGCCGGGCCGGACTCACCGCCTGCGCGGGCTGTGAAAGCTCATCATCCCCGTCCCCTCGCCCATCGTCGGTGAGGGGCCACCCGGCACGGGCGAGAATCGGCTACAACAAATGTCCGTCTTGTCGGCCTTCAAGGTCACCTCGACTCAGCCGTCAGCGCCCATCGCGGCGGCCTCGCCGCTTCGGCTCGTCAGGGGCGAGCACCTGGGCAACGACGTCGTGCACATGGCGTCAACGAACCGAGGCTGGACGATGACGAATTCGTCATCCTGCGGCAGGCTGTCGAAGACCCGTGATCCCTCAGGTCTACCTTGTGACCCGTACACCCGAGCCCACCATTCCCCAGGTAAATCGTCGCTACGCCGAACTGGTCGCCGAAGACCGGGAACTGCGGCTTCACGGGTACGACGTGTACCGGTTCGGCACCGCCGAGCTAGTCGATCAGAATCTCGCCCGACAACGGCTCTTCGCCTTTTTCAACCGCCTCGCTGCCCGGCACGGCAGCCACGGTTTCGGCGCCAGCCGTGTTCGGTTGCCTACCCTCTCCCTGCTTGGGGCCCGGGCACGCCCGGTCGTCCGGCGGCCCATCCAGCTTCGGACTGCGACTCTCTGCAGCCGCTGGGCGCACCGCTCCCAGGCGAGGCGGTCGGGCAAGCACATGAGCGACCATGCTCGCCGGGTCACCCTCGGCGTCGGACCCGACAATCTGCCACAACGCCCGGCTGAGGTCCCGCACAAGGTCATCATCGACGGTTGCGGGCCGCCAACGGGGAGTGGCGCGATAGACCAGCGAACTGGCGGGACGCTCGAGGACTGCACCCCCTCGAACGAACAGGTTCCGCCGCTGAATCGCCGTGCGTAGGCCCCGGTGGAGGGTGGCGGCCATCAGCAACATCTCACTGCCGAGCCGCGCAGTCTCCCTCGCCCGATGCTGCATGTAGCCCCGGGCCTCAGGGTCCAGCAGCGAGCGGGTCCACCGGAGGGCCTCGCCCAGCTCGGCGACAGCGTCCTGGGCCGGAGCGGCCGCCGGTGCCGCGCGTAGCTCGGCAGCGGCTATCGCCGCCTGCCGCCAGCCCCCGGTCATCGCCAGGGATCCCTCGGCCTTCAGGACATGCACCGCCAAGCCGAGCTGCGTCCCGACCTGAAGATGCGCTCCCGTGACCTGGGCGGGGTGAAGCCACAGCCAGGTCCGCGCGGCCCGAACTGCCGCGATCGCCGCATCGACGGTGTCCACCAACGGTGCCGGATGCTGTGGCGATCGAGCGATATCAAGCCCACGCAAGTCGGGCTGACCCTTCGCGGCCGCGACCAGCTCTTTAGCGACGGCACCCAACCGGCTGCCGCTGGTCCATCTGGCTGCCTCCGCCACCGGCCTGTACGTTTGCGCCAGAGGTCCACCCCGGTCCAGCCAGGCGGGAAGCCGGACATCGAGCCGCACGGCATCCACGGCGAGCCGGGCAATATCACCAAGCCCTCCCTGAACACCGCCCCCGGCACGGATCGCGATCCCCTCCGGAGTACCGGGACGCCGCCCGGGTGGAACGTGACCGGCGACGATGTCACCCATCACGCCAATCGCGTCAGCAGCCCGGCGCAGCGACCGCGCCGCGCCAGCGGTGACCTCGGGTGCCGGCGGTAGCCGCTCGTCCACCACCGCAGCGGCCCGCAGCCCCACGTAGAACCGGGTCAGGCTCTGCCCATGCCGACCGAGGACCAGGCCAGCAGCTGCCCTGTCCGGCACCTCCGCCACCGGGCGACCACCGACCAGCAGCTCCGTCACCCTGGCCAGCTGTTGATAAAGGTCCGAGCGGGCACCCACAAAACCGTTGATCTCCCCGGCTGTCCCCGCACGACGTCTGGTCACCGCCGCAGTGGCCGCCCGCATCGCCCGCTGCGCCTCCTCGTACCAGAAGCCGACCGTCATGCCAGGGCCGCTGCCGCCCGGCGCAGTTGCTGGGCTGCCGCATCGTGGTCGAGCCGTTGAGCCAGCCCATCCCTGGCGACGGCACAGCGATCGTGGTGCCGGGCAAGGTGTCCAATGAGATCCCTCACCGCAGCCCGCACCTCGGGCCCGTCAGCGTTCGGGGCAGCCGCCTCAACTTCGACATCGTCCACGTACAGGCGGCTGCGGACGTCCAGGACCTCCAATCCAAAGCGATCCCACGCGGGATCAGACCCGCCCAAGTGCTTCCATGCCTCGACGGCCAGGTGGACCGCCCCGGCGGCGGCGAGGCTGTCATCGCCAGCGGCGAGACGTGCGCCCAGGACGCGGGCTGCTTCCGGGAACTCCATGCGGGAAGCCTCCGCCAAGCGGCCGCGCCTCGTCCACCCCATCGGGTGCTTCCCTGTGGATATCCCACGTCAGAGCACGTCAGCGACGTAAAGCCTCACTGGAGGTCCGGCTGGAGTCGAACAACTTCATCGCGCACCAGCCCGCCGCACCGCCGCCCAGGACCGCAGGCCGGCGGATCCCCCTGCATAGCTGAACTAGGCCGACGTGCGGGTCAGACGCACCGGTCGATCTTCATGTGCTCGCACGCGCGGCCGATGGGCGCCGAGCGCGGTCTCGCCTGTGCGTGGTGGCTTCGGCGGCAGCAGGCCATGCGCGCTGCCGCCCAACAGGAACCCGTGCAGCCTTTCACCAGGAAGGTGACCATGGTGATAGCAGTCCCACCTGCCACGATGGCATGCGACGGCTCAAGGCAGGAATCGGCTGTCCTGGCCGGAACGCCGCGCAAGTAGAGAGCAGCTCCCGGCCAGCGGGCCGGGGGCGTCGCAGGCAGCGATAGGCGATCGCACCGCCTTCGCAGTCCGGTCACCTCTGCCTGTAGGCAGCCCAGATGGCCAGGCTCAGGCCGACGGCGCCAGCGAAGGCGACGCCAGACTGGAGGATGGCGTCAACCGGCTTGTGAGTGTTGAGCCAGACGAGGAACCCCGTCCAGCTGGCGACCAGCAGCGCGGTCACGAAAACGAGAGCGAACGACAGGGCACGAATGGCCGGTGACATACGGAACTCCTCTAACAACGAGACCCCTCCCTTGAGGGAGGGGCCTTCATCTGAGGGCCGTGCTGCGCACTATAGACAGTCGCCCAACATCCGGCAAAACGAGGACGTGCGGGAGCACCCTTACGCCCCGGCAACCATCAGTCGAGCGGCCTGATCAACCCAACCCAAGACGCATGGTGATGGCACGGTCCGCGAGCGGACAGCCGAGGGCGACGCCATCACGGCTGTCGCCGACCGCCTCACTCGAGTCTCCGACTGGGCGTTCCGGACGTCTCGGACGTGGACGACACGCGCCCAACCCGTGCGCTTATGACCGCAATGGTACGGGCGTGGGAGCGGCGCATCGTCATTGCGCTCAGATGTTCGGTGATTTGCCGACGACCGCCACCGACAGGCGCGCACCGGCGAGCACCCACTCGTGTCCTCATCCTTTGCTGCGTGTAGGCGGACCCAGACGGCTATGCAGGGCCCGCCCCAACACCCCGTCATGCCAGTGGATGTGGCTCACCGGTGAGTGCCGCCAGCGCGGCGGCTACCTCGTGGATGGTTGCGCGGACGTAGGTGGCGGTGGTTCCGGCATCTCCCCCGCTGGCGGAGTGACCGGCATAGGCCCGGGCGATGGCGTAGCCGAAGTTCCTCTCCACCCACGTCAACGTCGTGTGCCGCAGCCAGTGGGTGCTGATCTGCTGAGCGTGCACCCAGGGCAGGTGTTCACCGATGCGCACCCACAGGTGGTCGTAGCGCCGGTAGGTGATCGGCTGCCCGCTGCGGTACCGGAACAACGGTCCCGTCTCGGTCGCGTGCCGCTGCTCGGCGTGCCGCAGTAGGTACCGCATGAGTGTGGGCGACACCGGCTGCCACCGCACCGTTTCGCCCTTCTCCCGCAGCAGGATTAGGCACTGGTCCGGGTCTAGGTCGACCGGCCGCAAAGCGAGTGCCCCACCCCGACGGCACGCCGTCTCGGTGTGCAACCGCAGCAGCAGACTATCCAACGCCGGATCATCACCCGTGGACGCCGCCACCTCATTAATCTCCGCCAACCGGGTATCCGCCAACGCCCGCCGGGTGCTCGGCAACCGCCGTGGCTTCGCCACCTTCAACGCCGGGTTCTCTGCCTCAGGCAGGAGCCCGTCGGCGACCGCCCGCCGGTACAGACAGCGCAGAGCCGCGATCAGATGCTCCGCCGCGCTGCGCCCACCCCGCGCGTTACGGCGGGCCACCACATGCGTCTTGACGTACTCCGCCAGCCGCTCGATCTCCGATGGTGTCGGCTCATCGATACGCCGCTGGCCCCACTGCTCGACCACGCGCTTCCAGTACGACCCGTATGCCCGCCGCGTGCCAGCACTGACCGCAGCGGCCACCACCGGCACGTACTCCGCGAACGTCGGAGCCAGCGGACGATCGGACGCCGCCGCCACCAGATCCTCTGGCGAGATGCCCATCCGCGACAGCAACAACCGAGCGGCCTCCAGCTCGGCCTTGCCCGCCACACCGCTCACGACTCACCACCCGCAAACGCCTCGGCGTGCACTCGGGCGACCACCGCGTCCAGCGAGGCCGGCGGGTGAAGCACGAGACGTCCGGCCTTCGGATCGGCCGCCAGCAGCACCCGATCGCCGGCTGTCAACCCGCACCACTGGCGGACCACAGCGGGCAACCGCACATGGCCCTCTTTCGTCACCCGGAACACCCCACCCGGGTCGGGGTCGACGATGATCAGACCGCCGCTTTCCCTGATGCCCAGCCTGAGACCAGGAACCCAGCCGAGCGCGGCCATCACCGCCCGATCAGCGACGCGGCCGTGCACATCAAGAGTCGCCAGCCCATACACCGTGCTGCAGTCACGAGTAGGAGCCAGTCGCGCCAGCGGCAGAGGCGGTCGCTTCATCGCGGCACCCGAGTCACCGCGGATCTTGAGCCCGCCTGACGGAACCACCGCCGGGATCACCGAATCGATCAGCCGGTCTGTCATGACCCACCTCGCCGAACGACGAGGCTGCCACCAACGGCGGTAACAGAGAGTGAAATCAGGTGGTCAAGCATGCTTGACCACCTGTACGTCCAACGTCGCACGGTTGCTACGCGGGAGTGTCCGAGGGGGGACTTGAACCCCCACGCCCTATACGGGCACTAGCACCTCAAGCTAGCGCGTCTGCCATTCCGCCACCCGGACCTGCACGTACCAGCCTACCCGGTCGACCAATGTGAGCTACTCACCGCATCGGTCGGCCCGGCGGGCCGCACGGGGCATTACTGTACACGGCCCGGAACGATCATGCACATCAGCTCCAGCGCGGCACGTTTGCGCAGGTCAGCGGCCACAACGATCGGGTGGGTAGCGCGCAACAGGCGATTCCGGGCAGCATTGCTCACGTGTCCCACCCCTCCCCGTTGATCGCCACTCAACACCAGGCCCTCGCGCTACGCGCCGCGGGTGACCTGACAAGCGCCCGCCGCCTGCTCGCCGACGCGATCATCGCGGCCCGCCCGGCGTACGGCGAGGACCACCAGGACGTCCTGGCCACCGGTCACCTGCTGGCCCGGCTGCACCGCGAGGCCGACGACCCGGCCGCCGCCCGGCGCGTACTCGAGGAGGCCTACGCGGCCGGCGAGCGCCGCCGCGGCGAGGCCGACCCGCTGATGCTCGCGCTCAGTTTCGACCTCGCCGGGGTGTCCGAGGAGCTGGGCAACCGGCACGAGGCCCGCCGCAACTACAGCCGCGTGGCGACCGCCGGGTCCGCCGTGCTCGGTCCGGACCACCCCGCGGTACGCGCAGCCCGCCAGTACCTCGGCGGCTCCGCCGCCGCTCCCGCAAGCTATGGCCCCTCCCCCGGCGGCTCCGCCGCCGCTGCCGCACCGCACCCCGCTCCGCCCCCGCCCGGATACCCGACTGCGGGCCGACCCGGGCACCCCCATCCGTCAGTGCCCGGACATGCCGATCCGGCGTTGCCCGGGAGCCCCGGCCCGGTCCGGCCCGGCCAACCCGGTCCCGCCTCCGCCGGGCACCCCGGGCACGGAGTGTCCGAGCCCACCGTCTCGTTGCGACCTGTCCCACCGCCGCACCCACACGCTCCGGCACCGCCCCGGCCCGTCGCCCCGGGTGCGCCCGCAGCGAATCCGCCGGTACCCGGCTCACAGTGGGCTCCCCGCCCGGGCCCGGCACCGCATGCGCCCCACGCCGGGCAGCCACCTCAGTCCGCGCCGATCATTCCTCCGCCCCCGGTGGCGCCTGCCCCGCCGCACCACCCTCCCGCCGCCGGGCCGAGCGGACCCGCGAGTCCGTGGGCGCCGCCCTCGCCGGCTGCCTCGGAGGCGACGACCCGGTTCGCGCCCATCACGGAGGAGCCCACCTCCCGGTTCCCGGTAGTGCCCGTCGAACCCACCGCACCAGCGACACCGCCGTCTGCCGGGGCCGCCCCGCAGACTCCCGGCATCCGCCCGGTGCCCCCGGCTCAAGGCGTCATCCCGGTTCCGCCGGCTCAGGGCGTGACCGCGGTTCCACCGGCCCAAGGTGCGACCCCGCTTCCGCCGGGAACCTACGGTCGACCGGCCGTCGCTCCCGGCGTGACGCCGGTACCGCCCCGTGTCCCCGTTGCCGCACGCCTGGACCCGGCGACCTCCGGCACGTCCGTGCCCCCGCCGCCCTCCGGAGCCCCGGCGGCAACGCCGGGAGCACCGCGAACGCCGGGAATGCCGGGAACGGCACCCACGGCCGGTGCGCCGGTGCCCGCGAGGCCGGCGGTGCCTCCGGGGCCGGGCCCGGCGTCCTCGGCCGCCGCAGCGCATGTCGCGCCCGTCTCAGTGCCGTCCGCCCCCGCACGTCCGGTCCCGCCACCACCCAGCGCGGCCGGCGCGCCTCCAGTGCCGCCACCACCGGCGCCGAGCGTGGCCGGCACGCCTCCGGTCCCGCCTCCGCCGGTACCGGGCGCCGCCGGGAGACCACTACCGTCCCCGCGGACACCCGGCACTGCTGGCGCCCCGCCACAGACACCCGGCACTGCTGGCGCCCTGCCGCAGACGTCCGGCACTGTCGGCGTCTCGCCGCAGACGCCGGGTAAGGCGGTTACGCCGCCCTCACAGATGCCCGGGACAGTCGGCGCGTCTCCGCTACCGCCCCCGCCGGTCATCCCGCCCCCGCCCGCAACGCCGGTCGTCGAGACGCCACCCTCCACCGGAGGCACTCCGCCTGCGTCACGGACGCCATCGGCGGGAGTCCTGCCACCACCGCCACCTCCGACCGTCCTCCCGCCGGCACCGCGCGTTCCGCCGATGGAGAGCGGTGTCCTGCCACCGTCGCCGGCAGTTCCGGTCGCCCCGCCGGTCACCGCGCCGGGGTCGACCCCGTCCGCCCCGCCACCGGGCACCACTGCGGGCTCGACGGCGCCTCCGGCGCCGGCTTCCCGGCCGGTGGCGGAATCCGCGGAGGCCACTGCCACCCCAGCGGCACCCCCCGTGGCCCCCGTGGCCCCCGTGACGCCCCGACCGGCACCGGCCCAACGGGCGACACCGACGACCGAGGCCGTCCCCGCTCCCCCACGCGCCGATACGAGCCGAGCCGCCGATATGGATCGGACTGCCGATACGGACTCGGCCGATACCGAAACGAGCAGAGCCAGCGCCACTACTGTGCCGCCCGTCCCCGGTGGACCGGGCTGGGACAAGCCGACGATCCAGGTGCAGCAGATCGGCCCGCTGCTGGAAGAGGAGGCGGAACGCAACGCCGCAAAGGCAGCGCGCGACGCATCGGCAAAGGCCGCAACGACCACCTCCACCGGCGAGCCCTCGGTCAGTGCACCACCGGCCAGCGAATCCCTTGCTAACACGCCCTCGGCCGGCTCATCCGGGATGATCGCGCCGCTCGCAGCGAGCGCGCCACCGCTGAGCACGTCCCCGGTCAGCGGACCGCCGGTGAGCCCGTCGGATACGAGTGAAGGCGACTCGGGTGGTGTACCGGTCACCGACGCCGCCGCGAGCGTGAAGCAGCCGGGCACCCCCTCCGTAGGTGCGTCGGGCACCCTCGGCACGCCCGACGCCGGTGCGCCTCCGGCAGGTCGAGCACCGCTGCCCGCCGCACCCCACATCAGCCCACCGCCCACCAGCGCCGTGCCCGTCAGTGCCGCACCCGTCAACCCAGCACCCGTCAGCGCACCGCCGGTCAGCGCACCGCCCGTCGGATCACCCCCGACGTCGCCGGTCAGCGCGCCGCCCACGCACCCGGTCAGTGGCCCTCTCGGACAGCCGGTCAGCGGACCGGCCGGCTACCCGGTCAGCGGGGTTCCGGTAAGCGGCTACCCCCCACCGGTAAGCGGCCCGCCCGCCGCGCCGGTCAGCGCCGCACCGGCAGTGGGTTACCCGCCACCGGCCGGCGGACCCGCACCGGCCTATCCGCCGCCGATCAGCGCACCACCCGCACCCGGCTACCCGACGCCGGCAGGCGGACCACCCGCACCACCCGTCAGCGACCCTCCGGGCCCGCCGATCAGCGGACCACCCGGACCCGGCTACCCACCGCCGGTCAGCGCGCCGCCCGCCGGACACCCACCGGTGAGCGCTCCCCCCGGCACCTATCCACCGCCGGTCAGCGGACCACCCGCGGCACCGGTCAGCGCGGCACCCGTCAGCGGTTCCTCCGTACCGCCGTGGGGCATGGTCGCGCCGCCGTGGAGCAGCGCCGCCCCGTCCCAGCCGGTCGACCGGCCCACCCGACCCGAGCCGGAAGAGGACGAGCCGGCGCCCGCCGACGCGGCAGGCGAACCGGAGCAGGACGCGCCGGAGCCGAACCGGCAGATGACGATCTACGAGGACCTGCTGGACTTCCCCGAGTCCACCCGACCGGAGCCGCCGGCCCAGCCGGATCAGGGCGCGTGGCCGGCGGCCCCGCCGATGTTCCACCAGCCGCCGGCTGCGTACCCCGAGACGGAGGAACCGGAGCACGGCCGCAACCGGACGGTGCTGGCCCTTGTGGTCGGGGGTGCGGTGCTCGCGGTGGTCGCGGCGGTCGGTGTCGGCGCGGTGTGGCTGAACCGGGAGGCGGCGCCGCCGCCTGCCCCGGTGCCCGCGTCCGGCGCGGCGTCGCCGAAGGTGGCCGGGCCGCCGCCGGGGGACCTGAAGCTGCGCGACGACACCACCACAGTGACGGTGACCTGGACCGATCCGACGAACGGCGGGGTGCCGTTCGTGGTGGCGGGTGGCCGGGCCGGGCAGAAGCTCGGGGTGATGGCGACTGTGGACGCCGGGCAGACCCGGTACACGGTGAACGGGCTGAGCGCGAAGCTGGACTACTGCTTCACGGTGCTGGCTGTCTACTCGACCGATTCGTATGCCACCTCGGGTCAGGTCTGCACGGACCGGGAGGGCGGCGGCACGCCGAACTGAGCGTCCACGGACGACACGCTCGGTGTCCACAGGAGGACGGTGCGGGTTTCACCGGCTCCGGGCGGCACCTATGATGGCTCCCGGCTCTGGGGAGGGTCGGCCGTGCTCGGCTTCTCTCCCCCACCGACACGGGGAGGCAGCCGGCAGTGACCACCATCGAGGACGTCACGGGCACCGGGCCGGAGCAGGCTCGTCCACGGTCGCGGATGCGGGGCGGGCTGGTCACCATCGGCACGGTGGCCGCGCTGCTGGCTGCGATGGGCTTGACGGTGCTCGGGCTGGGCGCGGCCGACAACGCGGTGGCGAGCTTCGACGCGTCGTCCTGGTTGTGGAGCACCACCCGCAGCGAGCTGGCCCGGGTCAACGGCGTCACCGCGCGGGTGGACACCCGGATGGAGGTGCCGGGTGGGCGGCGGCACCAGATGCAGGTGGCGCAGACCGACCGGCTGCTGATCCTGCGCGACCTCAACACCGGCCGGGTCAGCTCGCTGGACCTGGCGACGTTGCAGATCACCGCCACGACGCCGACCGCGCCGGGGTTCGGGGTGAGCGTGGCGCTGCACGAGGATTCCGCGTTCGTGGTGGACGCGGTGCAGGGCATCGTCCGGCAGCTCGACCCGCGGGCGCTGACGCCGGTGGGCGAGCCGGTCCGCTACCCGCCGGGCATCACCGGCGGCACGTTCGACGGCGCAGGCAAGCTGTGGGTCGCGGTGCCGAGTGAGGGCACCGTCTCGGCTGTGACCGCCGCCGAGCTGCCGGAGACGCCGGGTGACGCGCCGCCGGCCGGGATCAGCCCGAAGCTGGTCGAGACGTACGACGTGGCCGAGCCGGCGCACGAGCTGGTGGTGTCCACGCTGGACGAGGGTGTGGCGGTGCTGGACCGGACCTCGGCGTCGCTGGTCACTGTGGTCGGCGGTCAGACCCAGCGGGCGGAGCTGAGCATGAGCGCGCCGGGGAACCTGCCGACGCGTACCAGCGGGCCGCAGGTGCCGGTCACGGTCCCCGGTGACCGGTCGGTGCACGTGGTGCGGGACAGCCGCGAGGTGAAGAGGTTCACGGTGCCCGGCACCGGCGCGCGGCTGAGCCCGGCGGTGGCGTGGGCGGGCCGGTTCTACTGCGCCGACGAGACCACCGGCACGGTGTACGCCTTCGACGCCGAGGGTCAGCTCGTGCAGACCGTCAAGGGTTCCGGCCGACCGGGCCCGGTCGAGCTGGAGGTGCGCGAGAACCACCTGTTCATCAACCCGCCGGACTCGTCCACCGCGCAGGTGGTCGACGACCGCAACCAGGTGCGTGAGGTCGACAAGTACGCCAACGACGTGCTGGGCGGCGACCCGCCGCCGGTGGCTCCGCCGCCGCCCCCGCCGAAGAAGCCGAAGGTGTCCAAGCCGGGTGCGCCGAAGTCGGTCACCGCCGCCGCGGGTGACGCGTCGGCGCGGGTGAGCTGGCAGGCCGCCGCGTCGAACGGTGCCGAGATCATCCGGTACGTGGTGGAGGGCGCCGGTCAGACCCACCAGGTCGGCGCGAACCAGCGCGCGCTGGAGGTCACCGGTCTGACCAACGGTGAGACGTACACGTTCTCGGTGCACGCGGTGAACGCCAAGGGTGAGGGGCCGCCGCGGCGCAGCAACCCGGTGGTGCCGACCGCCGAGGTGCCGGACCCGCCGGCGTCGGTGACCGCCGAGGCGCGGCCGGACGGCACGGTGCGGGTGAGCTGGCCCGAGGCCGACGGCCAGGGCAACACGATCGCGAAGTACGCGGTGACGGCGACCTCGGCGGGTGCGAGCGCCCCGGCCGGTGAGTCGGCGAAGACGGAGCTGGTGGTGCCGGCCGGGCAACTGGAGTACGGCACCCAGTACGCGTTCACGGTGACCGCGGTGAGCGACAAGGGCGCCGGGTCGAAGGCGTCGCCGGTGAGCAACACTGTGGTGCCGTTCACCACGCCGAAGGCACCGGCCGAGCTGCGCGCGTCGACTGTCGCCGACCAGCCGGGCACGATCGCGGTGCAGTGGTCCCCGGCGGTGGACAACGGCCGGCCGGTGACGAAGTACGTGGTGGAGGCGGCCGGGAAGTCCGTCGAGGTGACCGACGTGCGGGCCACCGTGGGTGGGCTGGGCAACGGGCAGAACGTGACGGTGAAGGTCAAGGCCGTGAACGAGGCCGGGCCGGGACCGGAGGCGAGCACCACCGCGCGGACGGTGGCCGAGCCCCGGATCACGGTGACCGGCTCGTCGGCGGACGCCACGTCGGTGACTGTGACGTTCACTGTGGACGCGGGCGGTGGGCGCGCCTCCTGCACGGCGGCGACCGGCGGGAAGTCGGCGAGCGGAAGCTGTTCCAGCCTGCGGGTGACCGGGCTGACGCCGGGGACCGCGTACACGGTGACGCTGACCGCATCAAACGCCGCCGGCAAGGGCACCGCTTCCCGCGCCCAGACCACCGACCCGGTGTACGGCGTCGCCACCTGCAAGAACGGTCCGGACGGCGACCAGCGGACGTACTGCGACAAGGACGTGCCGGGCCGCAACGGCAACGAGATCTTCGAGGTCCCGCGGCAGGACAACGACCGGCAGGCCGGCTGGGTGCCGGACGGCCGGCGGCTGCGCACGTACTGCAAGGTGAAGGGCGAGGACGTGGACGCCTGGATCTACAACAACAACAAGCAGAGCACCTGGTGGGTCCAGGTGGAGTACAAGGGCAAGACGTACATCCCGTGGGCCTGGCTCAACCTGGAGGGCGGCGACGACCTCAACGTGCTGCCCGCCTGCTGACCGCACCGTCCGAGAGGCGCATCCGTGAACACGCACGAACCGCTGAGCCAGCCGGAGGTGCAGGGCTTCGCCGCCCTGGCCGCCCGGCTGGCCGACAACGTCAACGCGGTCGTGCTGGGTAAGCCGCAGGTGGTGCGGCTGGCGCTGACCGCGCTGTTCGCGCAGGGGCACGTGCTGCTGGAGGACGTGCCGGGCGTGGGCAAGACCACGTTGGCCCGTGCCGTCGCGGCGACGGTGAAGGGGCAGTGGCGGCGCATCCAGTTCACGCCGGACCTGCTCCCCTCCGACGTGTCGGGGGTGACCATCTTCAACCAGGCCAGCCGGGGCTTCGAGTTCCACCCGGGGCCGGTGTTCGCCAACATCGTGATCGCCGACGAGATCAACCGGGCGTCGCCGAAGACGCAGTCGGCGCTGCTGGAGGTCATGGAGGAGCGGACCGTCACGGTGGACGGCGTACGGCATCCGGTGCCGCAGCCGTTCCTGGTGGTGGCCACGCAGAACCCGGTGGAGATGGACGGCACGTACCGGCTGCCCGAGGCCCAGCTCGACCGGTTCCTGGTGAAGCTGTCGGTCGGCTACCCGGACGAGGCGGTCGAGGTGGAGGTGCTGCGCGGCGCCACGGTCCGCTCCCCCGACTCGCTGACCGCCGTCACCGACACCGCCACCGTGGGAGAGATGGTGAAGATGGCCCGGCGGGTGCACATCGCCGAGCCGCTCTACGCGTACGCGGTGCGGCTGGCCGCGGCGACGCGTACCCATCCGCAGGTGCGGGTCGGGGTGAGCCCGCGCGGGGTGATCGCGCTGACCCGGGCGGCGTGCGCGTACGCGCTCATCGACGGCCGGGGCTGGATCATGCCGGAGGACCTGAAGGCGCTCGTCGAGCCGGTGTTCGCGCACCGGCTGCTGCTCACCCCGGACGCGCAGGTGCGGGGTGTCACACCCGCCGAGGTGCTGCGGCAGGCGGTCGCGTCGGTGCCGGTGCCGCTGCCGTCGGGCCAGGCCACAGCGGTGCACGGCTGAGCGTGGGGATCACCGCCCGTGGCATCGGGCTGCTCGTCGCCGCCCTGGTGCTGCTCGGCGTGGGGTTCCGCTACGCGTACCCGGAGCTGACGGTGCTCGGCGCGGCGGCCGCGGTGGCGGTCGGCTACGCCGTGGTGAACGCGGCCTGGCGGCCCCGGCTGAGCGTTCAGCGGCGGGCCGACCCGGACCGGGTGGCCCGGGGTGAGCCGGCGGCGATGGAGCTGACGGTGCGCAACACCGGCCGGCTGCGGGCCGCGAACCTGGTGGCCGAGGACCGCTGCGCCGGGGCGCTGGTGCCGGTGCCGCTGCTGCGGTTGCGTCCGGGCCGGGACACTGTGGTGCGGTACGACGTGCCGACGCATCGCCGTGGGGTGGTACCGGTGGGGCCGCTGCGGGTGGTGCGCCGGGATCCGCTGGGCCTGGTGGCGCTGGCCCGCGGCTACGGCGGCACCGTGCCGGTGTGGGTGCACCCACGCATCCACCCGCTCTCCGCGGTGCCCACCGGTGCCGGGCGCAGCCTGGACGGGCGCACCGACAGCGTGCCGCACGGGTCGATCACGTTCGACTCGCTGCGGGAGTACGTGGTGGGCGACGAGTTGCGCCGCGTGCACTGGCGCACCAGCGCCCGGGTGGGTGAGCTGATGGTGCGGGAGAACATGGACACCAGCCTGCCGCGCCTGGTGGTGGTGCTGGACAACCGCGCGTCCGCGCACCCGGACCGCGCGGGCGGTGTCGCGGAGTCGTTCGAGGCGGCGTGCGAGGCGGCGGCGTCGGTGGTGGCCGCCGCGGTGCGGGAGGACCTGCCGGTGCAGATGCTGCTCGTCGTACCGGCCGAGGTGGAGCCCGCCGGGGCGGCCGGGCCGCTGGACCGGCTCGCCGCGGTGGAGCTGGCGGACGCCGGGCCGGACGTGCTGCCCGCCGCGACCGGGCGGCTGCGCCGGGACCGGCTCGGCGACACGCTCGTCTTCCTGACCGGGCCGGGTGGCCGCGACGAGCTGGGGCACGTCGGCGCGCTGCGCGGCGCGTACCCGTCGGTGGTGGTCGGGATGTTCGGCGCGGACGGGCCGACGGCGGCCGGCGCGGCGGGCCTCACGGTCCTGGACGCCGCGGACGGCGCGGCGTTCGCCGCCGAGTGGGACGGGGTCCGCCGGTGGTGACGCCGCCGCGGACGCAGGCGGCGGAGCGGGCGGTCCGGGCGTTGCGGGCCGCGCCGGTCCCGGCCGCGCTGATCGTGCTGGTCGCGCTCTCCGGCGTGGTGCTGGGCCGGGTGTACGCGGACCCGCTGCCGACCCGGCTCATGGCCGGTGCGGCCGTCGGGTCGGTGCTGGTCAGCGTGGCCGCGCGGCGGCTGCCGTCCTGGCTGGTGGCGCCGCTGTCGGTGGCCGCGCTGACCGGGTGGACGCTGCTGTCGCTGCGGCTGGCCGCCGCGCACGCGGCGCTGCCGGGCGGGCTCGGCGAGGTGGCCGCCGACGCCGCCCGCAATGCGATCCCGCGGCTGCTCACCGCGATGATCCCGGTCGAGCCGGCGCCGGACACGGTGCTGGTGCCCGTGGTCGCGGCGTGGCTGGCCGGGCTGACCGCCGCCGAGGTGGCGCTGCGGGCCGGGCGGGTGCTGCTGGGCTACCTGCCGCCGGCGCTGCTGTACGCCGGCGCGCTCTACGTGGTCGGGCCGAACGCGGATCCGGCGATCGGCCCGACGGTGCTGTTCGCGGCAGTCGCGGCGGCCGGCCTGGCGACGCCCGCGCGCCGCGACGGCCCGGCGCCCGATCCGGTCGCCGGTCTCACTCCTGCGGTACGCGCGGCGGTGCGGCTGCGGCTGGTGGCGGCGAGCGCGGCCGGGCTGGCAGTGGTGGTGGCGCTGGCGGCGCTGCTCGCCCCGGTGGTGGCCGCCCAGGTCGACGAGCGGCCGGTCGACCCGCGCCGCTACGTGGAGCCGCCCCGGGTGGAGTCGCTGGACGAGAACCCGCTGATCCGGATCTCCGGGTGGGCGCTGAACCCGGACCAGCGGCTGCTCGACGTGCGCACGGTCGCGGGCGCGGGTGACGGCGGGTCGCCGCGGATCCGGCTGGCGGTGCTCAGCGACTACGACGGGGTGACCTGGCGGGTCGGCGCCACGTACCGCAACGCGGGGCGGATCCTGCCCGCCGCCGAGCCCGCCCCGGACGCGGCCACCGACGAGGTGCGCCAGGAGATCACCGTCGGCGACCTGACCGGGCGGCTGCTGCCGGCGGTGCCCACGCCGCGCGAGGTGACGGGCGCGCGGGTGGCGTACGACCCGGCGACCGGGACGCTGATCCGCCCGGAAGGGCTCGCGCCGGGGCTGCGGTACGAGGTGTCGTCGGTGCGGGAGCGCCCGGACGCGAACCTGCTGCCCACGGCGAACGTGCCCGCCGGGGACGAGGTGGCCCGGGTGCTGCGGGTGGCCGACGGGGCGCCGGAGCCGGTGCGCCGGCTCGCCACCCAGCTCGCCGAGTCGAACGGCGCCCCGTACGCGCGGGCCGACGCGATCGCCACGTTCCTGGCCGAGCACTACCGGGTGACAGCCGACGCGCCCAGCGGGCACGCGTACCCGAACCTGGCGTTCTTCCTGTTCGGACCGCGTAACGGCGGCGGGCAGCGGGGCACCTCGGAACAGTTCGCCGCCGCGTTCGCCGTGCTCGGCCGCCTCGCCGGCCTGCCCACCCGGGTGGTGGTCGGGTTCGAGCCCAAGGGCAACGGTCCGGTACGGGCCGCAGATGCGTACGCCTGGCCGGAGGTGCTGTTCGACGGTGTCGGCTGGGTGCCGTTCGACCCGATGCCCCGTCCGGATGAGGAGCCCCGCCCGGTGGAGGAGGACTTCCGGCCGCAGCCGGAGGACCCGCCGCCGTCGGAGGTGCCCGCGCCCACCGAGGAGCCGAGCGTCACGCCCCCGGCCGCCGCGCCCGCACCCGGCCGGGCCGACGGCGGGCTCGGTACGCCGGTGCTGGTCGGTGGCGGCGTCGGCGGGCTGGCGTTGCTGGTCGGCGCGGTGCTGGCCGCCCTGTACGCGGCGCGTCGCCGGTTGACCCGCTCCCGTCTGGACGCCGCCGACCCGGGCGAGCGGGTCGCGGGCGCGTGGCGGGAGCTGACCGACGCACTGCGGCTGGCCGGGCACCCGGCCGGGCCGGACCTGGCAGCGGCGGAGGTGGCCGAGCGGGCCCGCCGGACGCTCGCCGAGGCCCGCGCGGCGCGGTCCGGAGACGGCGCGGCCGCACCCACGCACCGGCCCGGGGACGGCGCGGCCGGACCCACGGACCGGCCCGGGGACGGCGCGGCCGGACCCACGGACCGAGCCGGGGACAGCGCGGCGGCCGGCGGCCCGGACAAGGCGGCGGTCGACGAGCTGGCCGCCCTGCTCAACCAGGCGGGCTTCGCCCCGGGCAATGTCACGCCGGAACAGGCGGAGCGGGCCGCACGGCTGAGCCAGGGCTTCGCCGACGCGCTGCGCTCGGCCCGCTCCCGGTGGGGGCGACTGTTGTGGACGGTCCACCCGGGGCCGCTGCGGTGGCGCCGCTGACCGGACCGGCCGGGCCTCGGCGCGCGGCCCGCTGCCGCGGTGCTGCCCGCCACGCCCGAGGGAACCGCCGCGACGGCCGGGCTCAGCGGTCGGCGGCGCGCAACTTCCGGACGAGCTTGCGCAGCCCGGCCTGCCAGCCGTCCGGGTCCTCGGCGCGGCGCCGCGCGTAGTCGGCCACCTCCGGGTGCGGCAGAATCAGGAACCGCTCCTCGGCCAACCCGGCCACGACCACGTCGGCGACCTGGTCCGGCGTGAGGATCGACCCGGACGCGGCGATCACCCGGGCACCCAGGTGCCCCTCGGCGAGGCCGTCGGCGAGCATCGGGGTGTCCACGCCCTGCGGGCACAGCGCGCTGACCCGGATGCCGGCGTCCCGGTAGGTGATCGCCAGCCACTCGGCGAGACCCACGGCGGCGTGCTTGGTGGCGGTGTACGGGGCGTCCCCGACCGCCGTGAGCACACCCGCCGCCGAGCAGGTGAGCAGCAGGTGCCCCTGACCCCGGCTGAGCATCCCCGGCAGCACCGCGCGGGCGCTGTGCAGGTGCCCGAGCACGTTCACCCGCCACGCCCGGTCCCAGTCCGCGTCGGGCGCGTCGATGCCGCCGCCGGTGGCGACGCCCGCGTTGGCGCAGAACAGGTCGATCCGGCCGTGGCGGCGCTCGGTCTCCTCGACGAGCGCGCGTACCGCCGCCTCGTCGGTGACGTCGAGCCCGACACCACTGGCCACCGGGCCGATCGCGTCGGCTGCGGCGCGGGCCGCGTCGGCGGCCAGGTCGGCCAGGACGATCGCGGCGGCGCCCTCGGCGGCGAACCGGCGGCCCAGCGCCGCCCCGATCCCACCGGCCCCGCCGGTGATCACCACCACCCGGTCGGTCAGGTTCATCTCAGACCGCCTTTCCGGGGGCGAGCCGGGGCAGCAGGTCCATCCAGGCCGCCGCGCCGCCCTCGGTGATCTCCGGCGTGGGCAGCACCGCGATGACCGGCACGTCGACGCCGTTGTCGGCGTAGCGGCGGACGGCCGCCACGCACTGCTCGGGCGAGCCGTGCAGCACCAGCGCGTCGACCACCTCGTCCGGTACGGCGGCGGAGGCGCCCCGCCGGTCCCCCGCGGCCCACGCCTCCCACATCGGGCCGAGCGAGTCCTGGCGGCCCAGCCACCTGTGGAAAGCGGCGTACGCGGGCACCGTGAGGTAGCCGGTGATCATGCGGCGGCCCAGCGCGCGGGCGTACGCGGTGTCCTCGGTGGGGCAGACGAAGATGCGGGCGGCCACGTCGAAGCCGGGCCGCCGCTCGCCCACCTCGGCGAGCGCGGTCGGCACGTCGTCGGCGGCCAGCCAGTTGAGGATCACCCCGTCGGCCTCGGCGGCGGCCAGGCGCAGCATGCCGGGGCGCAGCGCGGCCAGCAGGACCGGTGGCGGCACGCTGGGCGGCCGCTCCAGCGTGAACCGCCGGACCGCGAACGTGTCGAACGCGCCGTCGACTGTCTCGCCGCGCAACGCGGCCCGCAGGAAGCGCAGCACGTCCCGGGTCCGCTTGAACGGCTCGTCGAATCCGATCGCGTTCCAGTCCCGCACCAGCACCGGCGACGAGGCGCCGACGCCGAGCGCGAAGCGGCCCGGCGCGGCCTCGGCCAGTGCGGCGGCGCTCATCGCGAGCAGTCCCGGTCCTCGGGTGAACACCGGCGTGATCGCGGTGCCGAGGCGCAGCCGCGGCGACCACGCGGCGGCGAGGGCCAGCGGGGTGAACGCGTCCGCGCCGGCCACCTCCGACGACCAGACGTCGGTGAACCCGGCGTCGTCCAGAGCCGCGTAGACGGCGGCGTGGTCGGCGAGCGGGATACCGCCCAGCGGCACGGTCATGCCCCATCGGTTCGTCACCCGTCGATGGTGCCCGTCCGGCACCGCCGGGAGCAAGATCCAGGCGGATATGGGTGATCCGCACCGGAGCGCCGGGTAAGAGTGTTACGACTGCCGCATGAGTCGGACCGGGGACGGGGCTCGGCGGTGAGGACCGCCGAGCCAGCCGCGCTGCGCTCGTCCGGCGGCGGGCCCGACCGGGCCACGTTCCTGGAGCTGTTCTTCGACCTGGTGTACGTGTTCGCGCTGACCCGGATCTCGGCGCGCGCTTTCGAGGACCTGGTGCTGGAGGGCGGGCAGACCGGCTGGTCGGCGGTGACCGGCGGCGGCAAGACGCTGCTGTTGCTGCTCGCGCTCTGGGCCGTGTGGCAGGGCACGGCGTGGACGACCAGCCGCTACGACCCGCACCACCTGTGGTTGCAGGTCATCGTGATCACCGCGCTGATCTCGGCGATGGTGATGGGGGTGGCGATCCCGCGCGCGTTCAGCCACAGCGGCCTGATCTTCGCCACCGCGTACGTGGTGGCCCAGGTGAGCCGGCCGGCGATCCTCGTGCTGGTGCTGCACAAGCAGCAGTACCGGCGGCTCAAGCTGCGCATGCTGATCACGTTCTGCGCCACGGGTGTGCTCTGGCTGGCCGGCGCGCTGCTGCCGGGCAGCGCCCGGGTGGTGCTGTGGACCACGGCGCTGCTGCTGGAGTACCTCGCCGCCCGGTTCGGCTGGCCGCTGCCGGGCCTGGGCCGCTCGACGGTGTCCCGGTGGGACATCCACGGCGAGCACCTGGCCGAGCGCTACCAGCAGATCTTCCTGGTCGCGCTCGGCGAGACGATCCTGCTCGCCGGCCTGTCGTTCACCCGCTCCTCCACCAGCCCGGGCATGGTCGTCGCGTTCGCCGTCGCGCTGGCGACCTCGGTGCTGCTGTGGCGGATCTACGTGCAGCGGGCCGGGCAGATCCTCGGCGAGGCGGTGACCCGGGCCGCGCACCCGGCCACCATCGGGCGGTCCGCCGCCGACACCCACCTGGTCATGGTGATCGGGGTGGTCGCCACCGCGATCGGCTACGAACTGGTCATCGAGCACCCGGCCGGGCACAACGAGCTGCCCTGGATGGCCGTGGTCCTCGGCGGGCCGGCCGTGTTCCTGGCTGGCCGGGCCCGCTTCGAGTACGAGGTGTTCGGCCGCGTCTCCCCGTCCCGGCTGGTGGGGATCGCCGCGCTGCTGCTGCCCGTACCGCTGCTGGTGCGCCTCGCGCCGCTGGTCGCGGCGATCCTCGCCGCGGTGGTCCTGACGGCGGTGGCGGTGGCCGACGCGCGCCGCGCCTGGGGCCGCCCGCCGGAGGAGGCGGCGACGCCGTTCTGAGCGGCGACGCCGGTGCGGCACACCGCGACCGGGCTACGATCCGCGCGTGACCTTCTCGCTCGTCGCCCGCTCCGCCGACGGGCACCTGTACGGGGTGGCGGTGGCCAGCCGGTTCCTCGCCGCCGGGGCGCTGGTGCCTGCGGCCGAGGCACTGGTGGGCGCGGTCGCCACCCAGGCGCACGCCAACCTCGCCTACCGGGCGCAGGCGCTCGCGCTGCTGCGTACCGGCGTCACCGCCACCGACGCGGTGGCCGGGCTGGTCGCCGCCGATCCCGGCCGCGACGACAGGCAGCTCGCCGTGGTGGGGGCGACCGGTGACGGGGCGACCTGGACCGGGCCGCGCTGCCATCCGTGGGCCGGCGGGCAGGCCGGCGACGGCTGGGCCGCGCAGGGCAACATCCTGACCGGCCCGCAGGTGATCGACGCGCTGCGCGACGCCTGGCTGGCCCGCGACGACCTGCCGTTCCCGCAGCGCCTGCTGGCCGCGCTCACCGCCGGTGACGCGGCCGGCGGCGACCGGCGCGGCCGGCAGAGCGCCGCGATGCTCGTGGTGCAGCGCCACGGCGGCTACGCCGGCACCGGCGACGAGCTGGTGGACCTGCGCGTGGACGACCACGTCGACCCGGTCGCCGAGCTGCGCCGCCTGCTCGGCATCCACCACATGCTGTTCGGCCGCCCCGACCCGGCCACGCTGCGTGACCTCACCGGCCCGCTCGCGGCCGAGGTGACCGAGCTGCTCGCCGCCACCGGTCACCCGGTCGGCCCGGCCGGCCTGGACGACGCGCTGGCGGCCTGGACCGGCCTGGAGAACCTGGAGGAACGCTTCGTGCCCGGCCGGATCGACCCGATCGTGCTGGAGCACCTGCGGCGGTGCGCCGGGCGCTGAGGTCAGCCGCCGAAGGCCAGCCGGCCGATGCCGGCGCGGGTCAGCTCGGCGCGCTCGTCGCCGGTCAGCGGCAGCCGCCCGGTGGCCTTGCGCAGCACGGTGAGCGCGTCCCACCGCAGGCCCGGCGGCACCGGCACGCCGCCGGTGAGCACGCCCACCACCACGTCCGCCGCGGCCGGGGTCAGCCACGGCGGCCGGTCCAGCGCGTCGGCCAGGTCCAGGCCGTGCACCGCGACCTCCACCACGCGGGTACGGAGGAACTCCGGCAGCGCCATCGCGTCACCGTGGCGGGTGCGTACCACCCGGCCGGGCGGCGCGGCGGCGACCGCCTCGCCGGTGGCGCGCCAGGCTCGGGCGAACTCGTCGGCCACCTCGGCCGCGCCCGGGTGCTCCCGCGCGGCCCGGCGGGCCGAGTCGATGCGGTCCCGGTCGACCGGCGGGCTGAACTTGGCCGCGCCGAAGTAGGCGGCGGCGTCGACCTCGGGCCGGGGCGGCGCGGGTTCGGCGAGCATCAGGGCCAGGCGACCGGCTCCGGTGCTCACGTGGGCGACCAGGTCACGTACCCGCCAGGGCGGGCAGGGGGTGGGCCGGTCCAGCGCCGCGTCGTCCAGGTCGCGCAGCGCCCGTTCCAGGCGCTCGCACTCGGCCCGGAACGCCTCCCGTACGGTCCGCACCGGCGGTCAGCCCTTCCAGCGGGGCACCAGCCGGTGCACCACGACCAGCACCAGCGCCGCCACCACAGCGATCGTGCCGACGATGCCGGCCGCGCTGCCCGCGTACCCGATGAACAGCGGACGGCGGCCGAGCGCCTCGACGGGGATGGTGGAACGGTCCACCAGCCAGGACAGCGCCACCGCGGAGGCCAGCAGGGCCACCACGCCGATGCCGCCGAGCACGGCGCCGGCCACCCGGTGCGCGTCGCCCGGCTCCACCACCGCCTGCTCCCGCTGGAAGAACAGCAGCACCAGCCCGACGACGGCGGCCCACGCGCCCACCACCAGATACGCGGCGACCGCGTCGCTGGGCCGGTGCCAGCCGGCGGAGAGCGTGGCGACGCCGGCGGCGGCGGCGTACCCGGCGCCGAGGAACGCCCCGGCGACCCGCAGCTTGCGCGGCAGCACCAGGATCAGCGCGATCGCCACCGAGGCGGCCACGGCGGTGTGCCCGCTGGGCAGGCTGTTGCCGGCGGCGGCCCGTTCCGGGTCGATGCCGAAGTCGGGACGGACCAGGTAGTACTTGAGCAGCTGCGTGGTCACGTTCGCGCCTGCGATGAGCAGCGTCGCGGTGACGGCGAGCGCCTTGCGCCCCCGGATCAGCGCGATGAAGCCGATCACGGCGGTCGCGGCCAGCAGCGACACCACCGACATGGCGTTGAGGATCGTGTCCACCGGACCGTCGATGCGGTCCTGGCCGATCCGGTTGCCGGTGAGCGCCACCGTGTCCAGCCACTGGCCCAGTTCGGTGTGTACGGCGAAGCGCCACACCAACCCGAACGCGGCTGTCTGGATCAGGGCCAGTACGACCAACCAGACTGCCGTCCAACCCCTCGCCGTCTCCCGCACCCGGACAACTTAACGGTAGGTCCGCTCCGGCGCGCGGCGGAGCGCCATCGGCGGCGGCGTACGGTGAGGCGGGCGATTTCGAGGAGGTGGCGCGTGACCGGCACGCCACAGCGGCAACCGGAGGACGGGCCGCGGCCGGAGTCGCTGGCCGACCTGCTCGGCGGCCGGCGCGGGGCGGTGGACGCGACGCTTCCCCCACTGGCGTTCGGGCTCGGCTGGGTGCTCGGCGGGCTGGGCGGCGGCGTGCTCGCAGCAGTGCTGACCGGCACGGCGGTGGCCGGCTGGCGGTGGCGGCGCGGCGACCGTCCCCGCTCGGTGCTGGTCGGGCTGCTCGCGGTCTGCGTGGCAGCGCTCATCGCGTTGCGCACCGGCAGGGCCGCCGACTTCTTCCTGCTCCAGATCGCCGCCAACACGGCAAGCGCGCTGGCCTGGGCGGTGAGCATCGTGGTGCGGTGGCCGCTGCTGGGTGTGGTGGTCGGCACGGCGCTGGGCCAGCGGACCCGGTGGCGGCGTGACCCGGCGCTGCTGCGGGCGTACGGCCGGGCCAGTTGGGTGTGGGCGGCCACCTACGTGCTGCGGGTCGCGGTGTTCGTCCCGCTGTGGCTGTACGGGCAGGTGGTCGCGCTCACCGTGGCGCGGGCGGCGCTGACCTGGCCGCTGATCGCGGCGGCGCTGGCGGGGAGCTGGGTGGTGATCCAGCGCTCGCTGCCGGCCGGTCATCCGGGGCTGCGGCACCCGATGGACCCGGCGGGCACTGACGGTGTGGCGGCGCGCACAGAATAATGGAGAGGCCGCCACGGGGGGAGCGGCCTCTCCGTCAATTACGTTACTCCGTCCAGGGCCCGGATGTGATCCCGTGGACCGCTGAATTTTCCGTGCCTTTTCGCGCCATGGGTCGTCACCGGGCGGAGTGGTGGGCCGGCCGGTCCGCTGCGTCGGCCGGACGGCCGGCCCACCCGGCCTGACCGTGGGCGTCAGGCCGTTCGCCGACCCGGCCGCTCCGTTCCCCCATCGGCCGGGTCGGCCTCCTCCGCAGGCGGGCTCTCACCCGCCTGCGGAGGAGAGGTCACCTCACCCCTGCGGGAAGTAGGTGCCGTAGTCGGCGTACGCCATGGCGATGTCCGCCTGCGCCCAGAACCGGTGGTAGTTGAAGACCGGCTCGGGACCGCCGTCCAGGTACGCCTGCACCTTCGGCCAGTCCGGGTCGTTCTTGTAGAACGAGCGGATGTCCAGGAAGCTCTTGCCCGGGGCGATCGCGTCGCCGTTGGGCATCTTCCCGGTCCAGCCGTTGGGGACGTAGAGACCCTGGCCGTCGGCGGCGTTGTAGACGTCGTCGAAGCGCTTGTAGTCGCCGCGCTTCTCCGGCGTCGAGACACCCTTGCTGTCGGCGGACGCCGAGAGCGCGTCCAGCAGGCCCTTGGCGGTGTTCTTCGCCGCGGTGTTGCCGGACTTGGCCGCGTACGCGATGAGCGTGCGGGCATAGGCGCCGGCGACGCCGACGTCCTGACCCTTGACCGTCACCTCGACGTGCAGGTTGGTGTTCGGCTGCGGGCTGCTCGGGTTCCAGTTCGCCGGCTGGCCGGTCCACTTCATGTCCGACGGGATCGACCAGTTGGTGCCGACCGTGGTGTTGGCGATGGCCCACGGCACCCACTTGTCCAGCAGCGCCTTGGCCTTCGCGTTGCCGGTCTCCAGGTAGAGCTCGGCGATGCGCTGCATCGACCAGGCCTGCATGCCGAACCACTGGTTCGACGGCGGGTCGTTGTAGACCGGGTCGACGTCGTAGTACATGCCGTAGAAGGTGGCGGTGCCGGCCGGCGGCTGGGCGTAGCTGCCGTCCCAGCTGTTGGTGGCGCCACCGGCGATGCCGCCCTCGGCGGACTGGAGCCAGGTGTAGAACTCCAGCTGCCGGTCGAGGCTCTTCTGCCAGTCGGAGACCGCGGTCGGCGACTTCGGCTTCAGCTCCGCGACGTTGGTCATGGCCCAGGCCGCGAACGGGTTCTGGTAGCCGAAGTGGCTGTGGCTGGAGCCGATCCGCCACGACCAGTTCTGCGAGGCGTCGTACGCGCCGCCCCAGGCGTAGTACCAGGAGAGCAGGTAGTGCGCCGAGTCACGGCCGCTGCCGGCCGGGCAGGTGGACGCCCCGACGCAGTTGCCGATCTTCTTGAAGTACTTGTCGAACAGCGCGTAGCGCAGGTAGTCGCCCATCTTGGCGGCCTTCGCCACGGTGGCCGCCACGTCGGCCTGCTTGCCCTGCGCCTTGGCCCAGGTCAGCGCCCAGTAGGCGGCCTGGACGGCACGCGCGTCGGCGTCCGGGGCGTTGGTGTACTTCCACTGCTTGGCCGGGGCGCTGGACTCCTTGACGAACAGGTCCAGGTAGCCGTTCGGGCCGCCGTGCTTGAACGTGTCGCAGGACGGCTGCGGCACGGTCTCCCACACCGACTCCTGGGTGCCCCGCTGGAAGGTGTTGATGTACGCGGGCCGGGTGGTGCCGTCGCCGCAGCGGCCGTAGCCGTAGGTGTTGTCCACGTCGAGCAGCCAGTGCATGCCGTAGATGTCACCGGTGCCGTAGGTGGACTGCAGCTCCGAGCGCAGCGGGTCCTGGCCGACCGGGACGCTGGCCTCCAGCGCCGACGGGTACTGGCTGGGCAGGTTGTGCTCGGCGGCGTACTGCGGGGTGCCGGGCGAGCCGGCGGTGGCCTGGTCGGCGTGCGACGGGATGATGTACTTCTCCATCACCGTCCAGGCGTTGTTGAACGGGGCCCAGTTCTGGGTGACCCGGCCGTACTGCGCCTCCAGCCAGAGCCAGAAGCTGAACGCCTCCGAGGTGGTCTCGTGGCCGTGGTCGGGCGCCTCGACGATCAGCGTCTCGATCGAGTGGTACGGCACGCCCTCGGGGCTGAAGTAGCCCGAGTTCTTGATCTTGCCGTACTGGTCGAGGAACTTCTTGATGTAGGCGTTGTCGCCGCCGGGGGTGTCGTTGTCCGCCTCGGTGGCGACGACGGAGATCGGGGCGTAGCCGGTGGCCGACGCGGTGATGGTGGCGGTGCCGCCGACCGTGTCGGAGTCCTCCGCGGCCGAGACCGTGGCGGTGACGCCGGTGCTCCAGTTGCTCGACGTGAGCGTCAGCGTGGACGGCGAGACGGTGATGTCGCTGTCACCGGTGACGGCGAGGGTCACCGGCACGCTGGCGGTGGGCGCCGCGCTGAGCGTGTACCGGACCGTGGCGCTGCCGCCCTCGGCGACGGTGACCGCCGACGGGCTGGCGACCAGCTTCGGCCCGCTCGCCGCGGTGACCGTGAACGACTTCTCCGAGACGGCCGTGCCGCCCGCGTTGTCGTACGCCTTGGCCTGCACGGTGTAGCTGCCGGCCGGCAGGTCGAGCAGGTCGTAGCCGTACGGCGCGGTGGTGTCGGTGTTGACCAGCAGGCCGTTGCGGTAGAACTCGACCTTGCTGATGGTGCCGTCGGCGTCGCTCGCGGTCGCGGTCAGCGGCACGTCCGCCGGCGCCTCGAACGGGCCGGACGGCACGCTCAGGGAGACCGTCGGCGGCTGGTTGGTCTGCGCGCCGTTGCAGGCGACCCCGTTGAGGGTGAACGCGGTGGGCTTCGGGTTGCTGCCGCTGTAGCTGCCGTTGAAGCCGATGCTGGTGGACGCGCCGGTGGGCAGGCTGCCGTTCCACGACTCGTTCGTCGCGGTGACCTCGCTGCCGGACTGGCTCCACCGGGCCGACCAGCCCTGGGTCACGCGCTGGCTGCTGTTCGGGAAGGCGAACTTCAGCGACCAGTTGTTCAGCGCGTCACCCAGGTTCTTGATGGTGACGTTGGCGGTGAACCCGTTGTTCCAGTCGCTCGTCGCATAGGTCACGTCGCAGGCGGGCGCGGCCTGTGCGGCGCCCGCGGGCAGGGCCACCCCGCCTATGACGAGGGCGGTGGCGGCGACCATCGCCGTACGGCGACGTCTGGCCAGAAGTCTCATGTGGGCGGTGTCTCCTCGGACCGGGCCGGGACCGTGGGCCCCGGCAGGGCGCCTCCACGCGCCGACGGGGCGTACGCGGGGGGACGGAGGCGTCCGGAAAGGTGGTCGTCCCGGCCGTGCCGGGGATCGGGGCGCCGCACCGGTTCGTCACCGGGTGCCCTCGGCGGCCCGCGCTCGCGTTCACTGGCTCCGCGTGGCGTGACGAGAGTGTGACATGGAAGCGCTCCCACCACAACGGCCAGCGCAGATAGGCGCTTCCATGTTTCGATCTCGTTTAGGGGCTTTTCCAAACCCGTGACGGGCGTTACAGTCGCAGCATCGCCGATGGGAGCGCTTCCATCGACGGTGATACAAGTACTGGATCGCCGGGTGCACCCGTGCCCGGCGCGGCCCAGAGGCCGACGGCGGACCAGCCCGGACGCCGCCGCCGGCCGTCACCCGCCAGACGGAGGGAGGTGGAACCAGAGCCACTCGCGTGGCCCGGCTCCCGCGCGACGCGCACGACGGACGCCAATTCCACTTCGTGCGTGTGTGCACCATCGTTGGGGACGGGGGTTGCCCTCCCCCGTCCCCACACTAAACCCCCGTTGTCGACGGCAAAAGAGGCCGACGGGACAGGCGTGACACGCCACCCGGACGGCCTTTCTCGCTATCCGCCCCACCCCTCGCCGCTCACGCCGCCGCGAGCGACGTTCCCGAGCGACGCCCCCGCCCACCCACTTTCCGGCCGCCCGCCGGCCGCGCCGCACCTCGCCGCGACCGCCGGATCGGGGCCGGCCGCTCCCTGGCTATGATGGGAGCGCTCCCGGCCCAGGGCGGCCCGTCACTCCGAGGAGAAACCTCATGTCGTTACTCACCCGACGGCGCCTGCTCCGCCGCGCCGCCCTGTCCGCGACCGCGGCCGGCGCGGCCCGGACCGGGCTCGCCGGCACCACCGCGGCGGGGGTCGCCGCAACCACAGTCGCGCTCGGCGGCTGCGACAGCCCGCCCGAGCGCACCACCGACCCGGAGCCGGACCGCGGGCTGCGTTTCCCGGACGGCTTCGCCTGGGGTGCGGCGACCTCGGCGTACCAGATCGAGGGGGCCGCGAAGGAGGACGGGCGGGGTGAGTCCGTCTGGGACACCTTCAGCCGCACACCGGGCCGGATCCGCAACGGCGACACCGGCGACGTCGCGGCCGACCACTACCACCGGTACGCGCAGGATCTGGACCTGATGCGCGACCTGGGGCTGCGCAGCTACCGCTTCTCCATCTCCTGGCCCCGCATCCAGGCCGACGGCTCCGGCCGCCCCAACCAGCGCGGCCTCGACTTCTACCGCCGCCTGGTGGACGGGCTGCACGAGCGCGACATTGCGCCGATGGCCACGCTGTTCCACTGGGACCTCCCCCAGGCCCTCCAGGACGCCGGCGGCTGGGAGAACCGGGACACCGCCGAGCGCTTCGCCGAGTACGCCGACGTGGTGTTCCGCGCCCTCGGCGACCGGGTGCCGGTCTGGCTGACCGTCAACGAGCCGAAGACCGTGGTGCAGAACGGCTACATCTGGGGCCACCATGCGCCGGGCATCCGCGACGAGGACGCGGCGTACCTGGTCGCCCACCACCTGCAGCTCGCCCACGGCCTCGCCGTGCAGGCGCTGCGCGCCACCGGCCTCACCGGCCGGATCGGCCCGGCGCTCAACCTGCACCCCTGCTACCCGGCCGACGACTCCGCCGAGTCGGCCGCCGCGACCCGGCTCCACGACGGCTACGAGAACCGCCTCTACCTCGACTCGATCTTCAAGGGCGCGTACCCGCAGGACGTGCTGGACGACCTCGGCCCGGACAGCCGGATGGTCCGCGGCGTCCGCGACGGCGACCTGAAGATCATCTCCAGTCCGGTCGACCTGCTCGCCGTGCAGTACTACACGCCGATCTACGTCACCGGCGACGGCGGCACGGTCCGCAAGTGGCCCACCTCCGAGGCGGAGTGGCAGCAGATCTACCCGGAGGGCATGTACGACATCCTGACCCGGGTCACCCGCGACTACGGCCGGGTGCCGATCACCATCACCGAGAACGGCCTGCCCTGCCCCGACGTGCCCGGCCCGGACGGCAACGTCGACGACGCCGGACGGGTCGCCTTCCTGCGCGACCACTTCGCCGCCGCGCACCGGGCCGTCGGCGACGGGGTGCCGCTGGAGAGCTACCACGTCTGGTCGCTGCTGGACAACTTCGAGTGGGCCGAGGGGTACGAGCAGCGCTGGGGCCTGGTCTACGTGGACTACGCGAGCCAGCGGCGGGTGCTCAAGCGCAGCGCCCACTGGTACCGCGACGTGATCCGCCGCAACGGTCTGTAGGCCACGGCTGCCCGGCCGGCGCGACGCCGGCCGGGCACCGGTCACCTCAGCGCGGCAGCGCCTGCTGGAGTTCGGCGCGCAGCGCCGGGGTGAGCATCTCGCCCGCCTGCTTGGCCAGCCGCGCCATCTCGTAGCCGACCACGCCGATGTCGGCGTCCGCCCCGGCCAGCGTGGCCAGGATCGAGCCGTCCCGGATCTGCATCACCAGGAAGTAGCCGCGCCCCATCTCGACCACCGTCTGCTTGACGACGTCACCGTCGAACATCTGGGCCGCCCCGGCGGTGATGCTCATCAGGCCGGAGGTCACCGCGGCGAGCTTGTCCGCGTGGTCGCGCGGCAGGTGCGCCGAGATCGCCACCAGGAGGCCGTCGGAGGACACCACCACCGCGTGCGCCACCCCCGGAACCCGCTCGGCGAACGCGTTCACCAGCCAGCTCAGGTCGCGTGCCTCCTGGCTCAACGTCGTCACTGTCGTCGTCCTCCTTCATCGCGCGGCAGGTACATCTCGGTGGTCTCCTCGGCCTCGGCCCGCCGTACCCCGCTGTAGAGGCGCGACAGCATGCCGCCGACCGCCTCCGGGTCCGGCTCGTGCCGCACCGCCGGACGGTCGGCCGGGGCGGCCGAGGCGAGCTGGGCCATCGGAACGCGTACCGGCAGGCCCCGCTCGTTCGTCCCTCCGGTCACCGGCGTCGCCGCCGGTGCCGGCGTCACACCCGGCGCCGGCGCGGCCGGTCCCTGCCGGCTGAACCACCCGCCGCCGGCCGCGCCGGCGTCCGGCGTGAGCACGTCCTCGGCCCGTCCCGGGCGGGGACGCGGCACGGTCACCGGCGCGGCGGCCGGCAACGGCGCGGCGGCCCCGGCATCCGTCCCGTCACCCAGCGGCCGCCCGGTCAGCGGGGACATCGGCAGCGCCGCGGGCCGGCCCGGCGCCGGACGCCAGCCGGCCACCGGCAGCTCGGCCGTCGCCGCGGCGAGCGCACCGGACGCGGCGACCGGGCCGGTGAGCGCCGGCTGCGACGTCCCGCGCGCGAGCCGGGCCGGCGTCGCCTGGACCACCTCCGGCGCGGGCGCCTCGGCCAGCAGCTCGACCGGGATCCGCACCCGGGCCACCAGGCCCTCCCGGCCCGCGCTCAACCGCACCCGTACGCCGTGCCGGGCGCTGAGGTGGCTCACCACGAACAGACCCATCCGTTCCGAGGCCGACACGTCGGCGGCCGGCGGCTCGGCGAGCACCGCGTTCGCCTCGGCCAGCGCCGACGGGCTCATGCCCAGCCCTTCGTCGACGATCTGCACGAGCGCGCCCCGGCCGTCGGGCTCGACGACCACCCGCACCGCGGTGTCCGGGCGGGAGAAGGCGGTGGCGTTCTCCAGCAGCTCCGCGAACAGGTGCACCAGGTCGCCCACCGCGTGCCCGACGACGTGCAGGTCGGTCCGGTTCTCGTGGCGCACCCGCTGGTACTGCTCGATCTCCGCGCTCGCGGCCAGCAGCACCGCGCCCAGGCCCACCGGGCGGTTCCACCGCCGGGTCGACTCCGTGCCCGCGAGCACCAGCAGGCTCTCGTCGTTGCGGCGCATACGGGCGGCGAGGTGGTCGAGCTTGAACAGGTTCTCCAGCTGTTCCGGGTCGCTCTCCTCGCGTTCGAGTTCGTCGAGCAGTTCCAGTTGCCGCTCGACGAGCACCTGGCTGCGCCGGGCCAGGTTGACGAACATGGCGTTGACGTTGCGCCGCATCATCGCCTGCTCGACCGCCACGTCGACGGCGCTGCGGTGCACCGCCACGAACGCCTCCGCCAGCTCGCCGATCTCGTCCTGCGAGTCGATCACCGAGGGCGGTACGTCGATCGCGCCGATCGGGCGGTCCACAGTGCGCAGCCGTTGCAGAGTCAGCGGCAGGTCCACCTGCGCGATCCGCAGCGCCTGGCCGCGCAGCTGCCGCATGGCGCGGGCCACCGACCGGCCGACCAGCAGCGAGATCAGCACCGCGACCAGGAGCACAGTGGCGATCCCGCCGGCCACCAGCAGCGTGTCGCGCAGCTGGCGGGCGCTGGCGTCGTCGGCCTGGCGTACCGCGTCGGCCACGATCTCGCTCTCCAGCTGGCGGAACAGCTCCTGCCGCTGCTCGCTGGCCGCCCACCACTGGGTCGCGTCGAGCAGGACCGGCTTCGCGTCACCGCCGGGCAGCGTCCGCTCCTCCAACCGGGTCGCGGCGACGAAGGCCGGGTCGACCGAGGTGCGGTCGTAGCGGCGGATCTGGTCGGCGGTCGCCGCGACCCGGAACGCGCCGAGCGCGGTGAGCTGCTGGGCCCGCAGGTCGCTGAGCGTCACCTGGTCGTCGGCCTCGTACCGGCCGGACCGGGCGGCGGCGTAGAGCTCGGCGCGGATGCGGGAGGACAGCTCCTTCACCCGGGACAGCTGCACGTACCGCAGCACCGCCTCGGTCAGCTCCTGCCGGCCGCTGCCGGGCGACGGCTCGGCCAGCAGGCTCAGCAGCGCCGCGATCGACCGGTGGTAGTTGCTCAGCACGGTGTCGCTGGAGAGCACCGCCGGCGCCACCGCCGCCCGGATGTTCACCACCTGGTCGTACGCCTCGAGCGCCTCGGAGTAGGAGACCCGCCAGGCGGCGTCCGCGTCGGCCAGCGGCGCGGCGGCGGCGCGCAGCTCGGCCATCGCCCGGTCGGTGGCCTCCTGGAGCGGCTTGAGCGCGGCGACCGCGGCGTCCCGGTCCGCGCCGGTGCCGGCGCGGCGCAGCGCGGCCAGTTCGCCCGCGGTGCGGTCCCGTTCGTGCTGGAGCCGGTCGACGGCGGTGGAGATCTGCCGGCCGATGCCGACCTGCTCGGCGAAGGCGCTCAGCGTGGTGGTCTGCCCGACCAGCCCTCGGGTCTGGATGCCGGCCAGGACGAGGAACGCCAGAGAGGGGATCACCAGCACCGTGGCGAGCTTGGTTCCCATCCGCCAGTCCCGCAGCCGGAACCCGGAGCGCCGCCGGTGCGGCGCAGGGGCCGCACCGCGAGCCGGGTCGGGAGCTGCGCCCACGGTTGCCTCCTCGTCCCGCCCCACCACGTCGGGGAGCGGAGTCCATCCAATCAGGCCGTCGGTCGGTGTCAACGGCCGCCCGGACGGCATGACCAGGACGGTCAGCGCCTCGGGTGGACGGTCACGCGTGCGAGGCGGCCTCGTCCGTCCGGCCGATCCCGGCGATCTCGTCCGCCTCCGTGAGCCGGCCGAGCGCGACGAGCGCGGCGCCGGTGGCGCCGATCTCCGGGTTGCGTTGCCAGCACACCCGGCGGGGCGCGAGCACGTCGAGGAACGCCCCGCGCCACCACGGCGAGGCGGTCAGCGCCCCACCGCCGAGGATCACCTCCATCGGCTCGCCGATACCGGCCTCCAGCAGCGTCAGGTCGTCCGCGACGAGCCGGCACAGGCCGCTCATCAGCCCGGCCAGGATGTCCACGGCTGTCGTGCCGAAGCTGAGCCCGCGCAGCTCCCCCGAGCCCGCCGGGGCGACCCCCGGTGGCCGGTCGCCGCCGAAGCGGGGGTTCGCCCGCACCGAACCGGCGACGCGATCGAGCGCCGCCTCCAGCTCCGCGCCGTCCGGCAGCCGCAGCTCGCGCGCCGCCCAGGCGAACAGGTTGCCGCCGCTGGAGTACGCCGCGCCGGTCACCACGTGGTTGTGGTCGACCCGGTACCGCCAGAGCTGCTCCGGCAGCGGCGGCGGCTCCGCACCGGCCGGCACGGCCTGGATCATGCGGACCGCCGCGGAGGTGCCGACTGTCACCGCCGCGCGGGTCGGGTCGACGCAGCCCGAGCCGACGTTGGCGGCCGCGCCGTCGCCGACCGGCGGCGCCCACCGCGCGCCGGCCAGCTGCGGCCAGCGCCGCGCGTACGCCGCGTTCAGCCGGCCGTGCCAGCCGTCCGGGGCCAGCCGCAGCATCTGATCCGGGCGTACGCCGGCCAGCTCGCACGCCTCCGGATCCCAGTCCAGGCGGCGCAGATCGAGCAGCCCGGTGCCGGAGGCCAGCGAGATCGACATCGGCGCGTCGTCGAGCAGCGTGCCGAGCACGTACTCGGCGAGCCCCGTGAAGCGGGCGGACCCGTCGACGCGCTCACGCAGCCAGGGCAGCCGCACCGACCAGTAGCAGCGGTGCCACCAGGTGCCGGTACGCCCGTGGAAGTCCGCCGGGTCGGCCGGCCCGGTCGCTCCGGGAAGCGGCTCCGGCCGGGTGTCCAGCCAGGTCAGCACCGGCCCCGACGGTGTGCCGTCGGGCGCCACCGGCAGCACCGAGTGCCACTGCGCGGAGGTGGCCACGAGGTCCACGTCCCGCAGGTGCCCGCCGGCGGCCAGCTCGTCCAGGCACTCCACCAGGCACGCCAGGTAGGCCGGGCCGTCGAGCGTCCCGCTGCCGTCGTCCCCGGTGACCAGGCGCACCCGGCGCCGGGCCAGCGCGCCCGGGCGCGGCACGGCGTCCGCGTCGAGCACCAGGCCGCGCACCGAGGAGGTGCCCAGGTCCAGAGCGAGAATGTCCATCGCCGGTCAACCTACCCGGCGGGACCGGCGGTCACGCCAAGATCCGTACCCGGTGACGCGCGATCGGGTTCCACGGCGCCTGCCGATCGCGTACAGTGATCGTCATGCCCGCGCACCTGTCCTGCTGGTGGCCCGCCGACCCGGCGGCCCACCCCCGCGCGTAGCTTCCCCACGCGGCCGCCCGACGAGGCGGCCGCCGGTCTTCCCCGGCATCCCGGGTCGCCTTCACCGGCGGCCACCGGCCCACCGAGGAGACCCGATGACCCGCCTGTCCGACCCGCTCGCCGCCGTCGCGGCCGGCCGCGACCCCGGCCCGTTCGCGCTCGTCCGCCGCGAGGGCGCCGACCACGTCGACCTGTTCACCGGCCCGGTACGCACCGCCGGCCGGCTCGCCGACCTGCCGCTGCCCGAGGACGGCGCCGGTCCGCACACGCTGGCCCTGGTGCCGTTCCGGCAGGTCACCGAACGCGGTTTCGAGTGCGTCGACGACGGGCTGCCGCTGGAGTTCCTGGCGGTCGAGGCACACCGGCGGATACCGCTGGCCGAAGTGCTCGACGACCTGCCCGACGCCGAGGTGCGCACCCGCGACGCCGGCTTCGACATCGCCGACGACGAGTACGCGGCGATCGTGGAACGGGTGCTGGCCGACGAGATCGGCCGGGGCGAGGGGGCGAACTTCGTCATCCACCGCACCATGCGCGCCACAGTGCAGGGCGACCCGCTTGCGGCGGCCCTGGCCGCGCTGCGCCGGCTGCTGCTGCGCGAACGGGGCGCGTACTGGACGTTCCTGGTGCACACCGGCACCCGCATCCTCGTCGGCGCCAGCCCCGAGCGGCACGTCAGCGTCGCCGACGGGCTGGTCGAGATGAACCCGATCAGCGGCACGTTCCGGCACCGGGGCGAGACCGTCGACCGGGCTGAGCTGCTGCGCTTCCTGCACGACGAGAAGGAGGTGGAGGAGCTGTACATGGTGCTGGACGAGGAGCTGAAGATGATGGCCGTGGTCGCCGAGCACGGCGGCCAGGTGGTCGGGCCGTACCTGAAGGAGATGGCGCACCTGGCGCACACCGAGTACCTGCTGGCCGGGCGCTGCTCCCGGGACGTACGCGACGTGCTGCGGGAGACCATGTTCGCGCCCACCGTCACCGGCAGCCCGATGGAGAACGCCTGCCGGGTGATCGCCCGACACGAGCGCACCGGCCGGCGCTACTACGCCGGGGTGCTCGCACTGCTGGGCCGCGACGAGCAGGGCCGGCAGACGCTCGACGCGCCGATCCTGATCCGTACCGCCGAGATCTCCCCCACCGGCGCGCTGCGGGTGCCGGTCGGCGCGACGCTGGTCCGGCACTCGACCACCGCCGGGGAGGTGGCCGAGACGCACGCGAAGGCCGCCGGTGTGCTGGCCGCGCTGGGTCTCGGCCCGGACGCGCCGCGCTCCGCCGGCGAGCCGGCCGTCCGGTACGCCGACGACCCCGAGGTACGCGCCGCGCTGGCCGCCCGCAACGCCCCACTGGCCCGGTTCTGGCTGGAGCAGCGGGAACCGGGCGCGCTCGCGCTGCGCGGGCTGGCCGGGCGCCGGGCGCTGATCGTCGACGGCGAGGACACGTTCACCGGCATGCTGGCCCACCAGCTCGGCGCGCTGGGCCTGGCGGTGACCCGCCGGGACTGGCCGGACCCGGGCCCGCTGGACGGCTACGACCTGGTGGTGGTCGGCCCCGGGCCGGGTGACCCGCGGGACGCGACCGCGCCGAAGATGGTGGCGCTGCGGACGCTGCTGACCGAGCTGCTCGCGTCCGGCCGGCCGACGCTCGCGGTGTGCCTGGGCCACCAGTTGCTCGCCGGGCTGCTGGGCCTGCCGCTGCACCGCCGCGACGCCCCGTACCAGGGGTTGCCGCGGGACGTGCCGGTGTTCGGGACGACCCGCCGGGTCGGGTTCTACGCCAGCTTCACCGCGCTCGCCGACGCCGACCGGGTGGCCGGCCCGTACGGCCCGGTCGAGGTGTCCCGCGACCCGGCCGACGGCGCGGTGCACGCGCTGCGCGGCGCGGGCTTCGCCGGGGTGCAGTTCCACCCGGAGTCGGTGCTCAGCCAGGACGGTACGAGGGTCCTGGCGGACCTGCTCGGGCATCTGCTCGACCGGCCGGCGCTGAGCGCGCATGGAGCGGCCGATCGCGGGTAGGGCTCTGGCGACCGGTGGTCCGGACGGGTTCGAGAGCCCCCGTCCGGCCACCGGTCACCAGTCGGGTCAGCCGGCCATGCCCCGCTTCAGCGCGGCGCCCATCAGCACGGCCCGCTTGGCGGTGAGCGCGGTGGCCGCCAGTGCCACGTGGTCCGGTGCGACCTCACCGTTGTTGCTGGTGTGCGAGGCGCCGTACGGGTTGCCGGCGACGAACTGGCTCGGGTCGGTGTAGCCGGGGGTCACCACGATGCCGCCCCAGTGGTAGAAGACCGTGTACAGCGACAGCAGCGTCGCCTCCTGGCCGCCGTGCAACGTCGCGGTCGAGGTGAACCCGCTGTAGACCTTGTCGGCGAGCGCGCCCGCTGCCCAGAGCGGGCCGGTGGTGTCGATGAACTGCTTGAGCTGGGCGGCGATCATGCCGTACCGGGTCGGCGAACCCATGATGACCACGTCGGCCCAGGACAGGTCGTCCGGCTGCGCCTCCATCACGTCCTGGGTCTCCAGCCGGTGCGCGTGCCAGCCGGAGTTGGAGCGGATCGCCTCGTCGGGCGCCAGCTCACGTACCTTGCGCAGACGCACCTCGGCGCCGGCCTCGCCCGCCGCCTCGACCGCCGCCTGCGCCATCTGGTAGGTGATGCCGGTCGCGCTGTAATAGATCACCGCGACCTTGACCTGGCCATCCATCAGACGTTCCCTCCTCGTTTCGGGTCAGCTCCGGCGACTACCCGTTACTTGTTCCGTCAAACTCCGGGCGTGGCATGCTCTCCGGGTGGAGATCCGCACCGCCACGCCGGCCGACTGGCCGCTGATCTGGCCGTTCCTGCGTGCGATCGTGGCGGCCGGCGAGACGTACACCTGGCCCCGGGACGTCACGGAGCAGCAGGCCCGCAGGCTCTGGATGCCGGCCCCGCCGGCGCGGACGGTGGTCGCGGTGGCGCCGGACGGTGCAGTGCTCGGCTCGGCCAAGCTGGCGCCCAACCAGGGCGGTCCCGGCGACCACGTGGCGAACGCCTCGTTCATGGTCGCCCCGGCCGCCGCCGGGCGCGGCGTCGGCCGGGCGCTGGCGGCGTACGTGCTCGACGCGGCCCGGGCCGACGACTACCGCGCCATGCAGTTCAACGCCGTGGTGGCCACGAACACACGGGCCGTCGAGCTGTGGCGGTCGCTGGGCTTCGAGGTGATCGGCCGGGTGCCGGAGGGCTTCCGGCACCCCACCCGGGGGTACGTCGATCTGCTGGTCATGTACCGGCGCCTGGACTGAGCCGGCTCAAGATTTGCGCAAGTTCCGCCGGCAACCGCTGTACCGGCCCAGCTCACACGGGATGCTGGTCGAACCGGCGCCGGCCGCAGCGGCCGCCCCCGCGCCGGGAACCTGAACGGGGGATCGCGCTGGTGTCGGCAGCGCCGCCGGCGCAGCGCGATCAGGGGCCGCGTTGTCGTACCCCGGGCCTACGCTGACGCCCGTGACCGTACGCCTCAACCGCGCCGAGGCGCTCGCGCTGCGCATGACCGGCCTGCTGTTGCGCCCGCACCCCACCACCCGCCCGCGGGGCGTCGCCGACGTGGTCGAGTGGTTCGGCGCCATGCAGGCGCAGGACGCGGCGAGCGGGCTGTGGTCGCTCGGCGTACGCCTTCCCGGCGCCACCCAGGACGACGTCCGCGCGGCGCTGGAGCGGCGCGAGGCGCTGCGCACCTGGCCGATGCGCGGCACCGTGCACCTGGTCCCGGCGCGCGACGCGCGGTGGATGCTGGAGCTGACCGGGGTGCGGACGCTTGTGGGCATCGCCGGTCGGTGGCGGCAGCTCGGGCTGACCGTCGCCGACGGCGAGCGGGCCTGTGACGTGCTGGGCGCGGCGCTGACCGGGGGCGGCCGGCTCACCCGCGCCCGATGCGTTGCCGCGTTGCGCGCCGCCGGGCTGGACACGGGCGATCAGCGCGGCTACCACCTGCTCTTGTTCACCAGCCTGCGCGGCGTCACCTGCATCGCCCCGCACGTCGGCACCGAGCAGACGTTCGCGCTGCTCGACGAGTGGGCGCCCGAGCCGCACCGCCCGGAGCGGGACGAGGCGCTGGCGTTGCTGGCGCACCGCTTCGTACGCGGCCACGGCCCGGTGAGCCGGCACGAGCTGGCCCGCTGGACCGGCCTGACCCTCACCGACGCGACCCGGGCGATCACGCTGGCCGGTGACCTGCTCGCCCCGGTCGAGGTCGACGGCGAGCCCGCAGTGGTCGACACCGCGCTGCTCGACGCGCCCCGCGCGCCGGTCGACGACCTGCACACGCTGCCCGGCTTCGACGAATACCTGCTCGGCTTCAAGGACCGCTCGCTGATGCTCGACCCGGCGCACGCCGCCGCTGTGGTCCCGGGCAACAACGGGGTGTTCCGGTCGACTGTGGTGCGCGGCGGGCGCGTGGTCGGCACCTGGACGCGGACGCTCGGCGCGAGGGCGGTGACGGTGAAGGTGCAGCAGCTCGTGCCGTTCGACGCCGCGCTGCGCGCCCGGGTGGACGCCGCGCTCACCGCTTACGCCCGCTTCCTCAGCCTGGAGCTGCGCCACTCCTGGTGACCACGCCCCCGCGGACCGGGCACGCTGAGCGGAACGCCATGGGTGTCAAAGCGGGGCCGAAGCACCCATGGCGTTCCACTCAGCCCGATGAGGGGCGGGGGCGGATCAGTCGGCCAGCGCGCCGGCGGAGCGGCCCTCGTGCAGCGTCAGGTTGCGGCCGCTGCCCGGGTCGAACAGGTGGATCTTCTCCAGGTTGAACCAGACCCGGCGCGACTCGCCCTCGCGTACCGGCGACTCCGCCGACAGCCGGGTGACCAGGTTCGACCCGGCGCCGGCGAAGTCCGCCGCACCCGTGTCAGCGGCCAGCTCCTCCAGCTCGGCGGCGGTGGCCCGCTCCCCCTCGACGGTGAAGTAGACGTACTTGTCCGAGCCCATCGACTCGACGATGTCCACCGGCGCCTCGAACTCCATGCCCCGGCGGCGGGTCTCGTCGTCGATCAGCGCCGCGTCCTCGAAGTGCTCCGGGCGGATGCCCAGGATCAGCTCCCGGGGCGCGTCGCCGCCTTCCAGCTCGCGGCGGATCCGGTCGCCGACCGGCACGTCACCGAGCGCGGTCCGCAGCCGGCCGTCCTCCACGACGGCGTGCACGAAGTTCATCGAGGGCGAGCCGATGAACCCGGCGACGAAGAGGTTGCGCGGGTGGTCGTACAGCTCCTGCGGCGGCCCGACCTGCTGCACCGCCCCGCCCCGCATGATGACCACCCGGTCGCCGAGCGTCATCGCCTCGGTCTGGTCGTGCGTGACGTAGACGGTGGTGGTGCCGAGCTGCTTCTGGAGCCGCGACACCACGGTGCGCATCTGCACCCGCAGCTTGGCGTCCAGGTTCGACAGCGGCTCGTCCATCAGGAACGCCTTGGGCTGCCGGACGATCGCCCGTCCCATCGCCACCCGCTGCCGCTGGCCGCCGGACAGGTTGGCCGGCCTGCGGTCCAGCAGCGCGGTCAGCTCCAGCACCTTCGCCGCCTCGTCGACCTTCTGGTTGATGGTCTCCTTGTCCATCTTCGCCAGCCGCAGCGGGAACGCCATGTTCTCCCGCACGGTCATGTTCGGGTAGAGCGCGTACGACTGGAAGACCATCGCGATGTCGCGGTCCCGGGGCGCCTTGTCGTTGACCCGCTCGCCGCCGATGCGCAGCTCACCGGAGCTGATGTCCTCCAGCCCGGCGATCATGTTGAGCGTGGTGGACTTCCCGCAGCCGGAGGGGCCGACCAGGATCACGAACTCGCCGTCGGCGATCTCCAGGTCGACGTCCTGTACGGCGGTGGTCCCGTCCGGGAACCGCTTGCTCACCTTGTCCAGCACGATGTCGGCCATTGCTACCACCTATCCCTTGACTGCGCCGGAGGTCAGACCGGAGACGATGCGGCGCTGGAAGAAGAGCACGAACAGGATGATCGGCACGGTGATCACCACGGCGGCGGCGCAGATCGCCCCGGTGGGGTCCTCGAACTGCGACTCGCCGGTGAAGAACTGCAGGGCCACCGGAACCGTGCGGGACCGCTCGGTCGAGGTGAGCGTGATCGCGAACAGGAAGTCGTTCCAGCAGAAGATGAAGACCAGGATGGCCGTGGTGAACACGCCGGGCGCGGCCAGCGGGGCGATCACCCGCCGGAACGCCTGTCCCTGGGTGGCGCCGTCCATCTTCGCCGCCTTCTCCAGGTCCCACGGGATCTGCTTGAAGAACGCCGACAGCGTGTAGATCGCCAGCGGCAGCGCGAACGTGATGTACGGCAGGATCAGTCCGGGCCAGGTGTCGAACAACCCGAGCTGCCGCTCGATCTCGAACAGCGGCGACACCAGCGACACCTGCGGGAACATCGCGATCAGCAGCGAGACTCCGACCAGCAGCTTCTTGCCGGGGAAGTCGAGCCGGGAGATCGCGTACGCGGCCATCGTCCCGAGCACCACGGCGATCGCGGTGGCGATCAGCGCGATGCCGATGGAGTTGACCAGGGCCCGGACGAACTGGTCGGTGTCGAAGATGGTCCGGTAGTTGTCGAGCGTCCACTCCCGCGGCCAGAACTTGCCGTCGGTGAGCGTGGCCGGGGTCTTGAACGACAGCGAGGCGATCCAGAGCACGGGGACCAGCGCGAAGACGACGACCACGACGTCCAGCAGGCCCCAGCGCAGCTTCGCCCGCGTGGTGGTTTCCACTGCCATGTCAGCGCCTCTCCCCATCGTCGCTGCCCGGGGCAGCGGTGCCGAACAGCTTCACGAACACGAAGGCGATGATCGCCACGGTGATGAAGATCAGCACCGACATCGTGGAGCCGATGCCGAGGTTCAGGCCCCGGATCAGGTTGTTGTAGGCGAGCATCGACACCGACGACGTCTCGTTGCCGCCGTTGGTGAGCACGAAGATGTTGTCGAAGACGCGGAACGCGTCGAGCGTGCGGAACAGCAGCGCGACCAGGATGGCCGGCTTCATCACCGGCAGCATCACCTTGGTGAACCGCTGCCACGCCGTCGCGCCGTCGGTGGAGGCCGCCTTGAGCAGGTCCTCCGGCACCAGCGCCAGCCCGGCCATCAGCAGCAGCGCCATGAACGGGGTGGTCTTCCAGATCTCCGCCAGCATGATGATCGCCAGCGAGCTGGCCCGCTCGGTCAGCGGGGCGCTGCCGTCGAACAGGTTCGCCAGGTAGCCGGTGCCGGGCGTCCAGGCGTACCGCCAGGAGAAGGCCGCGACCACTGTGACGATGCCGTACGGGATCAGCGCGGCGGTGCGGACGATGCCGCGGCCGACGAGCGTCCGGTGCATGATCAGCGCCAGGCCCATGCCGAGCACCAGCTCGACCGCGACGGTGACCACCGTGATCAGCGCGGTCACCCCGAACGCGGTCCACCAGAAGTCGTTCGTCAGCACGGTGACGTAGTTCTCCAGGCCGACGAACTCCCGCTCGTCGGGGAAGCGCAGGTCGAAGCGCTGCAGCGACAGCCAGACCGAGTACAGGATCGGGTACGCGGTGACCAGCACCATGACCAGCGCGGCCGGCGCGCACAGCAGCAGGCCGAGGCGCCGCTCGGCGCGCTTGTTGTCACTCAGCGGGGCGCGGGAGCCGCGCCGGGACCGCTGCTCCGGTACGGCGGCGTGTCGGCCGCCGGGCTGCTCGGCCTCGGCCTCGGCGGCGGCCTGCGCGCCGGCCGGGGTGGCGTTCACGCTCATGGCAGAACCCCCTTGGACTCCAGCGCGTCGGAGATCGCCTTGCGCAGCTCGTCAGCGGTCTGCTCGGGCCGGATCGCCGACGGCGGCGACAGGATCGCCGACATCACCGTGGAGATGCTCTGGTACGCCGGGGTCAGCGGCCGCACCGCCGGCTCCTTCAGCTCCTCCAGGATGGTCTCCTTCATCGGGTACGCCTCGGTCATCTCCGGGTCGTCGTAGACGGCCTCGATGGTGGGCGGCACGCCGTCGTTGACGGCGGAGAACTTCTGGTTCTCGGCGTTACGCAGGCAGCGGGCCGCCTCGAACGACTCCTCCGGGTGCTTCGAGTAGGTGCTGACCGCCAGGTTGACCCCGCCGATGGTGACCTTGCTGGGGGTGCCCGGGTCGATGCCCGGCACCCGGGCCCACTTGACGTTCTTCGCCAGCTCGGGGTTGGCCTCCTGGAGCGCCGGATAGACGAACGGCCAGTTCACCTGGAACGCGCCCTTGCCGGACTGGAACTCCAGCCGCACCGGGTCCTCCAGCGCGTTGCTGAACGACGGCGAGGTCACGCCCGACGTGGCGAACTTCTTGAGCTGGTCGAGTGCGCGTACCGCGCCGGCGTCCATCTCCGCCTTCTTGCCGTCGTCACTGAGGATCTTGCCGCCGGCGCTCTCGGCGAGCGTGTTGTAGAGCACCACCAGGCCCTCGTACTGGGCGCCCATGGTCAGCACCTGGTACGGCTTGCCCTGCTCCTTGAGCTGCTGGGCGGCCGAGATCATCTCGTCCCAGGTCTTGGGCGGCTGCGACACCAGGTCGGACCGGTACCACAGCAGCTGCACGTTGGTGTTCTTGGGCGCGGCGTAGAGCTTGTCCTCGTACCGGGCGGTGTCCAGCGGGCCGCCCAGCGTGCCCTGCTCGACCTCGGCCTTGTCCTGACCGGTCCACTCCCGGATCCACTTCGCGCTGGCGAACTCCTGGGTCCACGTGACGTCCAGGCCGAGCACGTCCATCCCGTTGTCCTGCGCGGCGAGCCGCCGCACCATCTGCACCCGCTGCTCGTCGGCCTCGCGCGGCAGCACCCGGTAGTCGATCCGGTACCGCCCCTGGGCCTGCGTGTTGCAGGTGTCGACGACCTTCTGCAGGTTCTGCTCCGGCGGGTAGTACAGGTTGATCGTGGGGACGCCGCCGTCGCCGCCGGATCCGCAGGCGGCCAGCGGGGCCACCAACGCGAGCGCGGCGGCCGCTGCCGCCGCGCGTCCGGCCGGCCGCCGTGCGGCCGTGTCGGGGACTGTCGTCATCACCCTCCCCCTCTCTTCGGCGAAGATCCGGGGAGTGAGCCGCGCCCCGGTGCACGGCGAGACGACCGGGGCATCGGCCCGATCGCCCGACGCCCCGGGCGTGTCGTGCGGCTGAACGTGCCCGACCTGCGACGGAGCGAAACATCACGGACATGTGACGGCGACGGCACGAACCGGGCCGGGGCGATCGACACGTCGTCCCACGTAGTGAAACGGCGAGGCTACCCAGCGTCAGCGGTCTGCACTAGCGTGGGGCTGGCTCCGTAGCCGGCGCGTCGCCGTCGACGCCGATGCGCCTCCGGCCGTCCCCCATCGCCCGCCCGATCGGTTGGTTCTGACGGGAAGTGCCGTGCGCGCGTTCCCCGGTTGGGCAGGATTCCCCCGAGGAGGTGCCGTCGTGCAGGACACCCGCGCTCTCGCCCTGACGTTCGAGGTGAGCGGCCTGCCCCCGGTCAAGACCGAGGCCCTGTCCATCTTCGCCGCCGGGCACCGGCAGGCGACGAGGGTCCGCACCCTGCTTCAGGCCGCCTGCACGGCGGCCCAGCGCACCGGGTGGACCCCGCTGACCGGGCCGGTCGAGGTGGACCTGACCCTGCGCTGTCCGCCCGGGCACCGCACCTCCGACGCCAGCACGCTGCTGGGCGGCGTGTGCGCGGTGCTCCAGGACAAGAAGCGGGTCTCCAGCATCGGTCTCGCCCACCTCGGGGTGCTGGTCGACGTCGCGCTCTGGTCCGACGACCGGCAGATCCGCCGGCTGTCGTACGTCGAGGAGCCGGCGGAGGATTTCTCGTATCGGGTCCGGGTGTCGGCCGTACCGACGATGGTTTGACCGACGTCCGCGGTGGGGTACCGCGGACGCCGAGGAAGGGAGTGCCGATGTCGGAGCCACACGTCACGCTCGATCCGAGCGGGCTCGACCCTGTGCAGCAGAAGCTGCGCGGCCCGCTTGAGGATCAGCTGACCTCGGCCCTCCAGGCGGCCGCCGACCGGGTCCGCGCCGGCTACGCGGGCGAGCCGGTGGAGGACGTCTGCCGTCGGTTGCTCGACGAGACCCGCTCCGGCCTGCACCCGGACATCGCGGCCGGCTTCCAGCCGGACATGGACGAGTTCTGCCGGGTGGCGGTGGCGATCGTGCGGGGCGAGCTGACCTGAGTCACCGACGTCACGAGAATTGAGTACCCGTACCGATGGCGGGGCCGCCCGCGGCGACGACAATTCTCCCCGTGCGAACTCGAATCATGGTCGTTCTTGCCGTCCTCGGGCTGGCCGGGCTGATGGCGACCACCGGTTGTTCCCTGCGGCAGAGCATCTGCGGCAGCGACGAGTACCCGGTGATCGCGGTCGGCCCGCAGGGCGGCAGCTCCTGCGTGCCGGACGGTGAGGAACCGACGCCGCCGTACGTGCGCTACCCGGAGGGCAAGGTGCCGAAGCACGTCGACGACGAGTGGGACGTCTACTGGCGTACCCACGGCATCGACGAGAACAACAACATCATCGACCGCTGACCCGTCGGCCCGCACCGGTCCCGCCGGTGCGGGCCGCGTCAGCTCCGCCGCACGTCGACCGAGACGACGTGCGTGCCGTCCGGGCGGTCGCCCTCCCCCAGCCGCACCGGCAGCCGGCCGCCCTCGGGCGGTCGCAGGCCGAGCCCGAAGCTGAGGTGCCCCTCGAAGTCGCCGGCCACGGCCCATCCGCGCAGCGTCGGGAAGCGGATGGCCGCCGGTGGCAGGTCCGCCGTACCGCCGCCGCGGGCGTCGTGCGCCTGGGCCGGCTCGAAACGCACCGACAGGTACGCCGTGCCGGGCAGCGCGACCGGTGCTCCACGCCCCTCGGTCACCACCTGCGGCACGTAGGCGACCTCGTAGGACGGTGTGGGTCCGCGGAAGGCGAACGTGATCCGGCTGAACCCCTCCGCCGGGTGGTCGCCGACGTCGACCGCCACCAGGACGGGCAGCGGTTCCCCGGGCGGCGGGGTGACCGGCACCCGTACCCGATGGGTCACCCGGGCGGGGCCGCCGGGCACCGCCCAGCCCCAGGTGACGCGCCAGGATCCGGCGGTCGACGCGGCCTCGGTCGGCACGGGCGGGGTGGGCGTGGCTTCCGGCGCATCGGTCCCGGCCGGCGCGGACGCCGCCGCGACCGTCGGGGTGGGCGCCGGGGACGCGCCGTCGTGGCCGGTCGCCGTGCAGGCCGCCGCGAACAGCACGACCAGGCCGGCGAGCAGCGGTACGCGCTGAGGTGTCATGACTCAGTGTCGCTCCGTGACCGGCCCGCGCACCAGAGGTGTCCCACCGGCAATCCGGGCGGCGGTGAGGGGTGCCGGACGGGTCAGGACCGGGTCCGCAACTCCCCGGTCCTGACCCCGGCCGTCCGGTTCGGTAGCGGTCTGCGCCGCGGGAACGCGGCAGGCGTGGCACGACGCCTTCCGCCGGGCTCCGCACGGCGAGCCGGTATGCCCGCACTCAGCTCCACGGTGCTCTTACCACCGGACTCCGGTGCGCCCCCGTCTCACCCCGACGAGACGTGGGCGCCGGCTCAGGTTAGGCGCGTCCGCGCAGGCCGGACAAGCGATGACCGGCGACCGCGCTTGTGATTGATGTCTATGCCGAATTGCGGCATGTCGGCGTAACGGGGTCAGCCGGTTTCGCGCTGTTCGACTTCGAGACGCGGACTGCGCCCGGCCGGTCGCGGCGGGACGGTCCGGGCCGCGACGGCCCCGGCGACGAGCGCCAGCGCGGCCACGTGCAGCGCCCGGACGCCCGCCGGGGCGGGGACGCCGGCCGCCGGCAGCGCGGGCATCAGCAGCGCGCCGAGCCCGGTGACCGCCAGCGCCACCCGCCAGAACACCAACGGGTTCGCCTCCGGCACGGGTTCGCGTACGCCACCGGTCCGCACGCCGCGGCGGGCCTCGGAGACGGCCAGGACGACCACCAGCAGCGCACCGGCGAGACCGGCCACCACGTCCACGAACCGGTACCAGTACACGCCGGTCACGGCGTGGAAGTCGGCGATCCCCAGCAGCCGGGGCAGCCGCTCGCTGTCGCTGACCCGGTCCCACGCCACGTGGCTGAACGCGCCGATGAGCACCGAGCAGACGGTGACCTGCCAGGGGTGGCGTACCCGGGCCAGGCTCGCGTACCAGGGCCAGCCGAACAACCGCTGCCCGGGCAGGTGCACCGCAATGCCGGCGATCACGCGGCGCACCACCCAGGCGTACACGAGAGCGACCGGCAGGCACCACCAGAGCAGGCCGCCGAGCGTATGCGTGCGCAGGTTCTGGGCCGGCGCCGTGCCGGTGAACAGGTACGCGACGTCCGGCGCCACAGCGCCGGTGCACAGCGCCACCCCGTCGAACCAGCCCGGCCGCCACAGCTTCAGCGGCAGCACCGGCGCCAGGTGCGACGGGAAGGTCAGCGGCACGTCCCGGACGTTACCGGCCCGGTCAGAAGTGGTGGACCAGGTCGGGGAACGCGGCCAGCCGGATCACCCACTGGTCGGACGGGTCCAGCTCGTCGTGCTCCAGGACCCACGTGTTCTCGTTCGGGATGAAGACCGCGTTCATCCCGGCCGCCCGCGCGGGCAGGATGTCCGAGCGCGGCGAGTTGCCGATCATCCAGGCGGCGGCCGGGTCGAAGGCGTGCTCGCGGGCCAGCCAGCGGTAGGTGTCCGCGTCCTTCTCCGGCACGATGTGCGCGGCGCGGAAGTGGTGCAGCAGCCCGCACGCGTCCAGCTTGCGCTGCTGCTCCTCGCGCTCGCCCTTGGTCAGCAGCAGCAGCTCGTGCCGCCCGGCCAGGTCGTCGAGCGTCTCGGCCACGCCCGGCATCAGCTCCACCTGGTGCCCGACCAGCGCCGCGGCGAGCTGCTCGATCTCGGTGCGCTCCCGCGCGGTGGCCGGACGCTCGCGCAGCTTCTCCAGGCACTCGCCGAGGCTGCGCAGGAAGACCTTGCTGCCGTAGCCGTGCGCAACGGCGTTCGCGCGCTCGATGTCGTCGAGCACCGCGCGGATCCGGGCCCGGTCCAGCGTGGGGTGGTCGAGCCAGGTGAGGAAGTCGTCGATGACGCGCTCGAACAGGACGTTGTTCTCCCAGAGCGTGTCGTCGGCGTCGAAGACCAGCACGGCGGCGTCCCGGCGCGACGGCATCGCGTCCCCCTCCCCCTCGCGGACCTCGCACACCGTACTGTCCGACCGCCGGACGGGCCACGCGGATTATCCGGTCGGCGGCCCGTTACCGGCGGCTACCCGACTGCGGAATCCCTGGTCCGACGGCATGCTTCGGCCATGACGATCTCACCCGATCATCCACCTGGACGACGGCGCCGGCGGCGCGCCGCCGTCGCGGTGGCCGCGACGCTCGCCGTCGCGGGCGCGGCGCTGCCGGGATCCCCGGCGCTGGCCGTCAACGCCTCACACACCACAGTGGTCGGCACCAACCCGGTCGACTGGACGCCGCACGCGCTGGACGGCACCGTCCACCGCATCCTCCAGATCGGCAACCGCGTGTACGTGGCAGGCACGTTCACCAAGGTGCGCAACGCCGGCCAGTCGGCCCAGCTGGCGATGCCCCGGCTGGTGGCGCTGGACGCGACCACCGGCCGGATCGACACCACGTTCCGGCCGCAGGTCAACGGCGCGGTCAAGGCGCTCGCCGCCGCGCCGGACGGCCGCTCGCTCTACATCGGCGGCGCGTTCACCACTGTCAACGGCACGGCGGCGTCCCGGCTGGCCCGGATCGACGCGGCCACCGGCGCCCGGGTCGCCGGTTTCACCACGCCGGCGCTGAACAACCAGGTGAACGACGTACGCCTGGTCGGCAACCGGCTGATCGTCGGCGGCGCGTTCCAGACCGTCGGCGGGGTGACCCGGCGTGCCCTGGCGGCGGTGAACGCCACCACCGGGGCGGCCGACGCGTCGGTCAACCTGAACCTGGCCGGCCCGCGCAAGACCACGTCCGGCGCCACCGCGCCGGTGAAGGTCGAGGCGCTGGACGTCTCCGCCGACGGCACCCGGCTGGTGTTCGCCGGCAACTTCAGCACGGTGGCGGGGGTGGCCCGGCACCAGCTGGCGGTGGCGAACCTGTCCGGCGCGGGCGCCACGCTCTCCGGCTGGGCCACCGACCGCTACCAGCCGCAGTGCGCGCGGTCGATGCCGTCGTACCTGCGCGGGGTGGACATCTCCCCGGACGGCACCTGGTTCGCGGTGGTCACCACCGGCGCGGCGTTCCCCGGCACGCTCTGCGACGCCGCGGCACGCTTCGAGTTCGGTACGGCCACCGGCGGCAAACAGCCGACCTGGGCCAACTACACCGGCGGCGACACGCTGCTGTCGGTGGCGGTGACCGGCACGGCGGTCTACGTCGGCGGGCACCAGCGCTGGCTGGACAACCCGCAGGGCCGCAACTCGGCCGGCCCGGGCGCGGTGTCCCGGCCGGGCATCGGGGCGATCCACCCGACCACGGGCAAGGCGCTGCCCTGGAACCCGACCAAGGACCGCGGGGTGGGCACCGGCGAGCTGTACGCCACCGACCGGGGTCTGTGGGTCGGCAGCGACACGGTGACGGTGGCCGGCGAGTACCACGCCCGGCTGGCGTTCCTGCCGCTGCCGTGAGCGTGCGGGGCTCGGCGGGGCTTCCCGTCGCGCCCCGCGCGTCAGCGACGCAAGGTGAGGGTTCGGCCGCGTCAGCGACGCAAGGTGAGGGTTCGGCCGCGTCAGCGGCGCAAGGTGAGGATCAGGTCGGCGACCAGCGCGGTCCACCCGGTCTGGTGCCAGGCGCCCAGGCCGGCGCCGTTGTCGCCGTGGAAGTACTCCGGGAAGCAGATCAGGTCGCGCCAGTCCGGGTGCGTCTGGAACAGCTGGGCGGCCCCGTAGATCGGCCGCCGACCCCAGCCGTCGCGGGTGAACAGCGAGATCAGCCGCGCGGACAGGTCGTCGGCGATCTCGTCGAGCGTGCGCTTCACGCCGGACCGGGTCGGGTACTCGACCTGGAGGTCGTCGCCGAAGAACGCGGCGTAGTCGCGCAGCGCGCTGATCAGCAGGAAGTTCGTCGGCATCCAGATCGGGCCGCGCCAGTTGGAGTTGCCGCCGAACAGGCCGCTGGTCGACTCGGCCGGCTCGTAGCCGACGCTGAACTCCTGCCCGCCGAGCGTGACGGTGAACGGCTTGTCCAGGTGGGCCCGGGACAGCGTGCGCAGCCCGTACTCGGAGAGGAACTCGTCGGTGTCGAGCATCCGGGCCAGCAGCCGTACCACCTGGTCCGGGGCGACCATCGACAGCAGCCGCTGCTGACGGCCGTCGGGCCCGATCCGGCGGGCGCCGATCACCTCGGCGTACTCGGGGCGGTTGGTGAGGAACCAGCGCAGCCGGGCGCCCAGCTCGGGCAGCCGCCGCATGGTCCGGGCGGTGAGCCGGGTGACGGCTGCGAGCGGCAGCAGCCCGACCACCGAGCGCACCTTCAGCGGCACCTTCGTCCCGTCGGCCAGGCGCAGCACGTCGTAGAAGAACGCGTCCTCGGCGTCCCACAGCCCCTGGTGGTACGCCGCCGCGGCGATGTACGCGAAGTGCTCGAAGAACTTGGTGGCGGTGTCCACGTACGCACGGTCGTGCTCGGCCAGCACGATCGCCATGTCGAGCAGGTTGAGCGCGTACATGGCCATCCAGCCGGTGCCGTCGGACTGCTCCAGCACCCCGGCGACCGGCAGCGCGGCCGAGCGGTCGAACGGGCCGACGTTGTCCAGCCCGAGGAAGCCGCCCTCGAAGACGTTGTTGCCGCCGGTGTCCTTGCGGTTGACCCACCAGGTGAAGTTGAGCAGCAGCTTGTGCATCACCCGGGCGAGGAACTCGTGATCCCGGGAGCCGTCGATCTCGAAGACCTTCAGCGCGGCCCAGGCGTGCACCGGCGGGTTCACGTCCCCGAACGCCCACTCGTACGCCGGGATCTGCCCGTTGGGGTGCAGGTACCACTCGCGCAGCAGCAGGAGGATCTGCTCCTTGGCGAAGCCCGGGTCGACCCGGGCGATGGTGACGCAGTGGAAAGCCAGGTCCCAGGCCGCGTACCAGGGGTACTCCCACGGGTCCGGCATGGAGATCACGTCGAAGCTGTTCATGTGCCACCAGGCGCTGTTGCGCCCGTGCCGGCGGCCGGACGGCGGGGGCGCGGAGCCGGGGTCGCCGGCGAGCCAGCGTTCGACGTCGAAGTGGTAGAACTGCTTGCCCCACATGAGCCCGGCGATGGCCTGGCGCGCGACCAGGGCCTCGTCGGCGGTGGCGGCGGCCGGGATGACGCTGTCGAAGAACCGGTTCGCCTCGGCCCGGCGCGCCCAGAGCACGGTGTCGAACCCGTCGCCCAGGTCGGCCGGGGCGGGTGGCGCGGCGGCCGGCGGCGGCGCGGTACGGGTCAGCCGCAGCCGGATCTGCCGCTGCTCGCCCGCCGGTACGTCCAGCACGTAGTGCAGCGCGCCCTTGGTGCCGGTGCGGTCCGGGTTGACGGTGGCCGCGCCGGCCACGACGTGGTCGTTGATGCCGTCCTTCGGGTACGCCGACCGCCCGGGCAGCCCCCACAGCCGCTCGGCGTTGGTCTCGTTGTCGCACAGCAGCGGCACCGGGTCACCGTCGCCCTCCAGCAGGATCTGGCCGAGCACCCAGTGGTCACCGACGAGCCGGGCGCCGCCCCGCGCCCCGGCCTCCTCGCCGGTCAGCTTCGGCATCCGGTCGGTGCCCGGCAGGCCCCACGCCCAGGTGTTGCGGAACCACAGCGTCGGCAGCACGTGCAGCGTCGCGTCCTCGTCGCCCCGGTTCGCCACTGTGACCAGCACGCACATGTCCGTCGGCGACGCCTTGGCGTAGTCGACAGTCACCGCCCAGTACCTGTCGTCGTCGAAGATGCCGGTGTCCACCAGCTCGTACTCGGTGTCGTCCCGGCCGCGCAGCGCGTTCACCGCGACCAGCTCGTCGTACGGGAAGGCGGCCTGCGGGTAGTGGTAGCGCCAGCGCATGAAGGAGTGCGTCGGCGTGCTGTCGAGGTACCACCAGTACTCCTTGACGTCCTCCCCGTGGTTGCCGCCGTCGCCGCCGAGGCCGAACATCCGCTCCTTGAGGATCGGGTCGCGCCCGTTCCACAGCGCGAGCGCGAAGCAGAACGTCTGCCGGTCGTCGCAGACGCCCGCCATGCCGTCCTCGTTCCACCGGTACGCTCGGGACCGCGCGTGGTCGTGGGGGAAGTAGTCCCACGCCGTGCCGTGTTCGCTGTAGTCCTCCCGGACCGTCCCCCACGCCCGCTCGGACAGATAGGGGCCCCATGCGCGCCAGTCCTGCTCCCCGGCGTCGGCCTGGGCGAGCCGGTGCCGCTCGGGGTCGGGGGACGCGGAGGTCGACCGGTCGGTGATCACTGGCACATCTTCGACGCCGCCGGGGTACATCTCCACAGCGGCCATTGTCGCCGTGGCATGTCACACCTCGCTGCCGGTGGAGGAAAGTTGATCGACATCCGTTTCGGGCCGCGGGTCTGCGGCGAGCTGTCCGCCGCCGCCGCGCGGGAATGGCTGGTCACGGACGGGCGCGGCGGGTACGCCATGGGCACCGTCGCCGGACTGCGTACCCGCCGGTATCACGGGCTGCTCGTGGTGGCCGGTGACACGCCGGCGTCCCGCAAGGTGGGACTCGTGAGCCTCGACCCGGCGGTGACACTGCCGTCGGGGCGGCAGGTCCGCCTCGGCGCGCACGAGTGGTCCTCCGGCGTGGTCGACCCGCGCGGCTTCGAGCTGCTGGAGCGCTTCGACCTGGCCGACGGGGTGCCCCGCTGGCGCTGGCGCATCGGCGACGTGGTGATCGAGCGGGAGATCGCCATGACGTACGGCCGTTCCTGCGTGGCGGTGGTGCACCGGCTGATCTCCGGCGGCCCGGTGCGGCTGGACCTGGCCGCGGCCTGCACCTGGCGCGACGCGCACGGCGAGCGGCGCGCCGACGGCCCGGCGCCCCGGCTGGAACCGGCGGCCGGCGGCGCGGTGATCGACGGCGCGTACCGCCTGGCCGGGCCGGACTGGACCCCGGAGGGGCAGTGGTGGCACGGGGTGCGCCACCGGACCGAGGCCGAGCGCGGCCTGCACCCGGACGAGGACCTCTGGTACGCGGGCCGGTTCACCGGCGCGCTCGACGAGCCGGGCGCGACCGTGTCGGTGCTGGCCTGGGCGGACGAGCTGGCCGAGGAGCCGCCACCGGCGACCGCCGTGGTCGAGGCGGCCCGGCGGCGCAGCCGTGCGGTGGTCGCGGCGGCGGAACCCGGCGACGCGGTCGAGGCGACGCTCGCGCTGGCCGCCGACGCGTTCGTGGTACGCACCGCCACCGGCCCCGACGTGGTCGCCGGCTACCCCTGGTTCGGGGCCTGGTCGCGGGACACGATGATCTCCTACGAGGGCCTGTTCCTGTGCACGAACCGGGCCGACGAGGGCCGGGACCTGCTGCGGGCGTACGCGGCCACGCTGAACGAGGGCATGCTGGCGAACACGGCCGACACCGGCCGGGTCGAGTACAACACCGTCGACGCGACGCTGTGGTTCCTGCACGCGGTCCACCGCCACGTCACAGTCACCGGCGACACCGACCTGGGCGACGAGCTGCTGCCCGCGCTGCACGGCGTGGTCGAGGCGCACGTGGCGGGCACCCGGTACGGCATCGGCGTCGACCCGGCCGACGGGCTGCTGGCCCAGGGCGGCCCGCCGGACGTGGCGCTCACCTGGATGGACGCCCGGGTGTACGGGGTGCCGGTGACCCCGCGTACCGGCAAGCCGGTCGAGGTCAACGCGCTGTGGATCAACGGGCTGGCCGGGCTCGCCGAGCTGACCGAGCTGGCCGGACGCGACGCCGCCGGGCTGCACGCCCTGCACCACCGGGCCACCACCGCATTCCGGGAGCGGTTCCCCGCCCCGGCCGGCTGGCTGCACGACGTGGTCGACGCCCCGGCGCCCGCGTACCCGCTCGGCGGGGCCGCGCACCACGACGACGACCTGCTGCGTCCCAACCAGCTGCTCGCCTGGTCCCTTCCGCACGCCCCGCTGGAGCCGGACGAGGCCACGCTACGACGGATCACCGAGGCGCTGTTCACCCCGCTCGGACCGCGCAGCCTCGCCCCGGACTCCCCCGGCTACACCGGACGGCACCGGGGCGGGCCCGCCGAGCGGGACTCCGCGTACCACCAGGGCACCGTCTGGCCGTGGCTGACCGGGCCGCTGCTGGACGCGTACCGCCGGGCCGGGCTGCCCACCGACGACCTGCTGGTGGGGCTCGTGGGCCACCTCGCCGAGGACGGCCTGGGCTCGGTGAGCGAGACAGCCGACGGCGCGGCGCCGCACGCGGCCACCGGATGCCCGTTCCAGGCGTGGTCGGTGGCCGAGCTGCTACGCGCCCGGCGGATGCGCCGGTAACGCGTTACAGACCGGCAACCGGCGCGTCGCCGCCGGTTATCGACCCCTCGGCAGGATGGGCGGCGACCCCACCCGGCACCGCGGCGACGCCGCCGGGGTGGGGACGCCACAACTCAAAGGGGGCCGCGTGTCAGCTGACGCCGAAGTGATCGACATCCAGCCCGCCCGGCGCCTGCGGTTGCTGCTGCTCTCCTGGGAGTATCCGCCGGTGCTCGTCGGTGGCCTCGGCCGCCACGTCCACGCGCTGTCAGTGGCGCTTGCCGCCGCCGGGCACGAGGTCACAGTCGTCACCCGCCACGCCGAGGGCGCTCCCCTGGAGGAGTACGCCGACGGCGTCCGCGTCGTCCGCGCCGCCGAAGATCCGGTCCGGTTCCCGCTCGCCACCGATTCGCTGCTGGCCTGGACGATGGCGTTCAACCACACCCTCACCCGGGCCGCGCTGCGCGCCGCCTCCTCCGGCACCTACGACGTGATCCACGCCCACGACTGGCTGGTCGCGCACACCGCCGTCACGCTGGCCGAGCACCTGGACGTGCCGCTGGTGACCACCATCCACGCCACCGAGGCGGGCCGGCACCAGGGCTGGCTGCCGGAGGAGATGAACCGCACCATCCACGGCGTCGAGCACTGGCTGAGCAACGCCTCCGGCCGGGTGATCGCCTGCTCCGGGTACATGCGTGACCAGGTGGCCCGGCTGTTCGGCGTACCGGCCGGACGCATCGACGTGGTCGCCAACGGCGTCGACGACCGGGCCTGGCGGGCGCGGCCGCACGCGGTCGCCTCCGCCCGGGCACGCTTCGCCGCGGGCGGGCCGCTCGTCGGGTACGCCGGTCGGCTGGTCTACGAGAAGGGCGTGCAGCACCTCGTGCACGCCGTGCCGCACCTGGCGAAGCGGCACCCCGGCCTGCGGGTGGTGATCGCCGGGGACGGGCCGTACCGCGACGAGCTGGTCGACCAGGCGCGGCGGCTGCACGTGGGAGACACGGTCCGGTTCGCCGGTTTCATGGACGCCACCCAGCTTCCCGCGGTGCTCGCCGCCACCGACGCCACGGTGATCCCCAGCCTCTACGAGCCGTTCGGCATGATCGCGCTGGAGGCGGCTGCGGCCGGAGCGCCGCTCGCTGTGGCGCGTACCGGCGGGCTGGCCGAGATCGTCGAGCCCGGCGTCACCGGGGTGACGTTCCCGCACGGCGACCCGGACGCGCTGGCCGGCGCCGTCGACCGGCTGCTCGGCGACGAGGTCTTCGCCCGGCGGGTGGCGCGCAAGGCGCGCAGCATGGTCAGCCGGCGCTACACCTGGTCGGCGATCGCCGCCCGGACCGCCGCCGCCTACGCCACCGCCCGCCGCGACCACGACGCGTTCCAGACCCGCCGGGCCACCGCCCTGCTGGCCGGTGACCGGTCCCCGATCGCCGTCCCCGAGGGGAACCTGCTCGCCGGCGCGGCGAGTTAGGAACAGGACGCGCTGACATGCGATAGGTACCGTCCGATCCGTTGGCTATTGTGGACCACTGACCAGCGGTGAGGAGTGCGGTGCAGGAGGTAGTGATCGCCGGGCGGTACCGCCTGCTCGAACTGGTCGGCCGCGGCGGGATGGGCCAGGTCTGGCGGGCGCGCGACGAGGAGCTGCAACGCGAGGTCGCGGTGAAGCAGGTCGTGCCGCCGAACTGGCTCGCCGAGAACGAGCAGGACGAGCTGCGCGCCCGTACGCTGCGCGAGGCGCGGACGTCCGCGCGGCTCAACCACCCCAACGTGGTGCGGGTCTACGACGTGGTCCGGGTCCAGGGCGAACCCTGGCTGATCATGGAGTACGTCCCGTCGCGCTCGCTCCAGGAGATCATCGAGACCGACGGGCCGCTGCCGCCCGGCCGGGCCGCCGAGATCGGCCTGTCGGTGCTCGCCGCGCTGCGCGCCGCGCACGACGCCGGGGTGCTGCACCGGGACGTGAAGCCCGCGAACGTGCTGCTGGCCCGGGACGGGCGGGTGCTGCTCACCGACTTCGGGCTGGCCGTGTTCCAGGGCGGCGACGGCGCGATGACCCGGCCCGGCCTGGTCCTCGGCTCCCCCCAGTACGTCGCACCGGAGCGGGCCGCCGAGGGTGTGTCGAGCGTCGAGGCGGACATGTGGTCGCTCGGTGCCACGCTGCACGCCGCGGTGGAGGGCCGCTCCCCGTACGCCCGCAGCACCGCGATGGCCACGCTCGCCGCGCTCGCCACCCGGCCGCCCGACCCGGCCCCGCACGCCGGCCCGCTGGCGCCGGTGCTGGCCGGGCTGCTGCGGCGCGATCCGCGTACCCGCCTGGGGCACCGCGAGACGGCCCGCCTGCTCGGCGTCGCCGCGGTGTCGGAGGCCGACGCGGAGGCCGCCGGCTCTGCGGGCCGTACCACCGCTGCGTCGTCCGACCGGCCGGCCGGCGGCCGCGATGCCGACGTCCCGGCGGGTGACGAGCCGGGGTCACCGGGGAACCCGGCGGCTCCGGGCGGCATCTACCCGGACCTGATGCCGCCGGCCGCCGCCGCCCGCGCGTGGAGCCGGGCGGCGAAGCGCAGCGAGTGGGCCCCGCCCGCCGAGGGCGACCGCGCGCCACCATCCGGGGACGCGGCCGGCGCGGCTGGTCCGGCCGGTCCCTCCGGTACAGCCGGGCGCTCCGTCCCGGCCGCCCGCGCGGAGGCAGGGAGGACGTCGTCCCCGGCCGGCGGCTCGGGGGCGGTCGGGCGCGTGGACGCAGGCGGTCCCCCGTCCCCGGGCAGCCGGTCGGATGCGATCAGCCGTCCGGACGCGAACGGCGGCTCGGGTGCGGTCGGCGGCTCGGGTGTCATCGGCGGCCCGGCCGCGGCCGATGGCTCGGGTGCGGCCGATGGCTCGGGTGCGGTCGGCGGCTCGGGTGCGGTCGGCGGCTCGGGTGCGGTCGGTCGCTCGGCGGCGGTGGGCCGGGCGGCGCCACCGGGCCGCGCCCGGACCGGTGACCCGGAGCGGAGCCGGACCGGTGACCCGGAGCGAGGCCGCACGGGTGAGCCGGAGCAGGGCGCCCCGGACGCGACCCCGGACCCGCGCCGGAGCGGGCCGGCCCGCCCGGGTCCGATCAGCCTCGGCCCCACCGTCCTCACCAGCTTCGTCGACCCGGGCAGCCCGGCCGGCCCCGAGTCGGCGCCCCGCGCCGACGCCCTCAGCCCGGTGCACATCGTCGGCCACGGCGCCGCGCCGGTCGCCAAGCCTCCGCCGGTCGCCCACAGCGGACCGGTCGACAGCGGCGCGGTACATCCCGCCCCGCCCCGGCCCGCCGGGGTACCCCGCCCCGCCGATCCCCCGCTCACCTCCGGGGACGGGAACCCGCTGCACCGCTGGGGACTGGTGCTGGGAGCCGTGCTGCTGGCCGTGGTGACGGGTGTGGGCACCGCGCTGGCGATCACCAGTGGTCGCGACGAGACGCCGCAGGCGGGCAGTTCCACCGAGGCCGTCGCCCGCCCCTGGGACCGCCCGCCCGGGCCGGGCGTGCCGCCTCCGCCGTTCCCCTGCGTCCGGCCCGACGTGGCTGGCACGCCGGTCCGCAAGGGGCCGCCACCGGACGACCCGCCGGTGACCGTTCCGACCGGCTGGGTCTGGCCCGCCGACACCGGCGGCTTCCGCATCGCCCTGCCCGCCGGCTGGCTGCAACTGCGCTCCGGCGACACCACCTGCTTCCAGGACCCGGAGACGCGGCGCATCCTGGGCGTCGAGCCGTACCCGGGCGGTGATCCGGTGGGCCGGCTGAAGTCGTCCGAGCGGGATCTGACCTCGGCCGGCCGGCTGCCGCATTACCAGAAGGTCCGGCTGGAGTCCGACGGTCCCGGCGCGGCGTGGGAGTGCCGCTGGACCGCGCCCTACGGGGAACGGATGCGCGCGTTGCGTGTCCTGCCCGGCGAACGGGCCGGCTGGACGCTCGGCTGGACCACCTCCGACGCCGACTGGCCCGCCGCCTCGAAACAGTTCGCCGTCATCCGCGCGAGCCTCGGCACGGTCCGGCCCACCCGTACCGCGGGCTGATGCGGCGGCCGCGGCGCGCCTTCCCCAGTGGACCGTCCGGCTGATGCCCCGCTGTCACACGGGCTGACTACAGTGGCGTAGTTTTCTGGATCAAGATCTTCGGGAAGGGCGAGCCGAGATGATGGGACCGTCCCACGCGCTCTCGGGCGCGGCGGCGTGGCTGACCGGCTCCTGGGCGATGGCCCAGTTCGCGGACTACCACCAGACACCGCTGGCCCTGGCGGTGGGCACCGCGGTCTGCGCCGGTGGGGCGCTCTTCCCCGACCTCGACCTGTCCGGGAAGGTCACCCGCAACCAGGGCGGCGCCACCGTGGCCCGCACGTTCGGTGTGGTCAGCCTCTTCGTCGCCGAGGTGATGGAGAAGATCTCGCTCGGCGTCTACTACGCCACCAAGCTCAGCAAGGATCCCCGCCGCAACAACGGGCACCGCACGCTGACCCACACCATCCCGTTCACCGTGCTCGTCGGCTGGGGCACCACCGCGCTCTGCGCCCACTACGGCAAGTGGGCGGTGGTCGGCATCCTCTTCTTCATGATCGGCCTGGCGCTGCGCGGGCTGTTCGACCAGTGGGCCGAGCGCGCCGGCTGGGTGGTGGTCACGCTGGTGTCCGCCGCCGCGGCCTGGTTCACGTTCGCCAACCTGCCCGGCGACCGGGGCTATCCGATGATCGGGCTCGCCGTCGGCGTGGGCTGTTTCGTGCACATCCTCGGCGACATGATCACCCGGGCCGGGGTGCCGATCCTGTGGCCCATCCCGATCAAACGCCGGATGTGGACGATGATCGGCCTGCCCAACAAGATCGCCCTGCGTACCGGCAGCAAGGCCGAGACGGTGGTGCTGCGCACCGCGATGACGATCCTGGCCGTGCTGGCCGCGGTGGGGCTGGTCGCCCCGTCGGTGCTGCAGCGCTTCGACATCCAGGTGTAGGTCAGCCCGCCTCGGCGCGTACCGGGCGGGCGGTGGCCGTCCGGCGCCGGATCAGGCAGGCGGTCCAGCCCACGCCGCGGGCGGTGAGCGCGTACGCCGCCGTCGGCGGGAGGACCAGCAGCGCGGCGATCCCGGCCACCAGCGGCACCCGGGCGCCGGGCACGTCCGTGGCGACCGCCACCGCGGCTGCGTACCCAGCGGCCAGCACGACCGCGACGAGCCCGGCGAACGCGAGCGCCGGACCGGTCCGCCGCCTGCCCGCCGCCTCACCGAGCGCGACGGCCGGCGCGAACAGCAGCGGCAGCGCGGCCACGCCGAGCAGCGCCGCGATCAGCACCAGCAGCGGCCCGGCCAGCGGGCCACCCGGGTCGGCGCCGGTGACCAGCGCGTACGCCAGCAGACCGAGGTAACCGGCGACCGCCTCCGCGACGACGACGAGCCAGGCCGCCGTGGCTCCGGCGAGATGACGAGCGACAGTGGTGCCCACGTTGTCCCCTCCCCCGTGCGGACGGCGCCCGTCCCATGGGAACGGTAGCGCCCGGGGTGGCAGCAGGAAGGGGCCACCCAGCATCACTCTGGGTAGGGAAGCAGGCATCGTCGATCACCCGGGCGGACGATCGACGACACGCTAATGCGCATTAGTGCCGAGGTTCGCCTACTGTCGCTCGCCCGGTCGGCCCTTGTCAAGATCCCCGCCCGAACAGCTGCCAGAGAGAGTCGAGCGCGGCTACTAATGCGCATTACTCCAGGGAGTTCATCGAACGGAAATCTTCCGGCCACCCCTTGACAGGACGCCGGGACAGCAGAGAGGCTCCATCCCGACCCGATCGCTAATACGCATTAGCGGAAGTGGAAGGACCGACGTGACCCCTCCCCCCAGGCGTGTCACCCAGCGTGACATCGCGCGAATGGCCGGCGTCAGCCAGGCGACCGTGTCGCTGGTGCTCAACAACCGCACCGACGCCGACGTCCGGATCGCGCCGGAGACACGGGACCGGGTGTTGCAGGTCATCGCCGAGACGGGGTACGCCGCCGACCCGGCCGCCCGCCGCCTCGCCTCCGGGTTCAACCGGATCATCGGCGTCTTCACCTACGAGCCGGCCTTCCCCAGCGGCAGCCGGGACTTCTTCCACCCGTTCCTGCTCGGCATCGAGGAGTACGCCGAACGGGTCGGCTGCGACCTGCTGCTGTTCACCAGCGCCCCGGTGGTGGACGGCCGGCGGCGCATCTTCCACCAGGACAACCGGCTGCGGCTGGCCGACGGATGCATCCTGCTCGGCCGGGAGATCGACGGCGCGGAGCTGCTCCGGCTCAACCGCGACGGGTTCCCCTACGTCGCCGTCGGGCGCCGCGACGACGCCGGCGGGCCGGTGCCCTACGTCGGCGCCGACTACGCCAGCGCGGTCCACCGGCTGGCGGAGCGGGCGCTGGACCTGGGGCACCGGCGCCTGACGTACGTGGGCATGGGCACCGCGGCCGAGTCCTCGCACGACCGGCGCAGCGGTTTCCACGCCGGCGCGGCCGGCGCGGAGAGCGCCCGCCAGATCACCGCGACGGCGGAGACCGCCGACGCCACAGTGGACGACCTGCGGGCCGACGGCAGCACCGTCGCCTTCGTGGAGGACTTCGCCACCGCTGTCGCGCTGGAGTCGGCCGCCCGCCGCAAGGGACTGACGGTGCCCGGTGGCCTGTCCGTCGTGACACTCGGCGACCCGACCGTCCCGGTGCCCACCGACATCACGTTCACCGGGTTCCGCATCCCGCGCGAGGAGATGGGCCGCCAGGCCGTCGAGGTGCTGACCGGCGTCATCGACGGCAGCGCCGGCGGCCTCCAGCAACGGCTCCTGCCCTGCGAACTCGTCGAGGGCGACACCCTCGGCGTCCCTGGATCGGCGGCCGACCGGCGCTGACACGCCCGGCCGCGCAACTGGAAGGAAGCAAGTGGTACTAATGCGTGCGGACGTCCTCGTCGTCGGGGGCGGACTGGGCGGTGTCGCCGCGGCGCTGGCCGCGGCCCGTGCCGGCCGGTCCGTCATCCTGACCGAGGAGTTCGACTGGCTCGGCGGGCAGCTCACCAGCCAGGCGGTCCCGCCGGACGAGCACTCCTGGATCGAGCAGTTCGGCGCCACCGCGAGCTACCGGGAGCTGCGCGACGGCATCCGCGACTACTACCGCCGCCACTACCCGCTGACCGAGCGGTCCCGGGCGTGGACCGACCTGAACCCGGGCGCCGGCTGGGTGAGCCGGCTCTGCCACGAGCCCCGCGTCGCGGTCGCCGTCCTGGAGCAGATGCTCGCGCCGTACCGGGGGTCCGGGCGGCTGACGGTGCTGCAGCCGTACCGGCCGGTCGCGGCCGAGACAGACGGCGACCGGGTCACCGGCGTGACGCTCGCCCACCGGGACCGCGACGAGCGGATCGAGGTGGAGGCGCCGTACGTCCTGGACGCCACCGAGACCGGTGAGCTGCTGCCGCTGACCGGCACCGAGTACGTGACCGGGTTCGAGTCGCAGGCGCAGACCGGTGAGCCGAGCGCGCCCGCCGAGGCGCAGCCGCTGAACATGCAGGCGGTGTCCGTCTGCTTCGCGCTGGACCACGTCGACGGCGACCACACCATCGACCGTCCCGCCGGTTACGACTTCTGGCGCGACTACAAGCCGGACTTCTGGGGCGACCGGCTGCTGTCCTGGCGGTCGCCGCACCCGCGCACGCTGGAGATCGTGGAGCGCAGCTTCACGCCGAACCCGGACGACGACCCGCTGGGCGTCAACGCCGACCAGCGGCTCAACCCGGGCGACGGCAACCTGTGGACGTTCCGGCGCATCGCGGCGCGGCGCAACTTCGTCGACGGCGCGTACGGCAGCGACATCACGCTCGTCAACTGGCCGATGATCGACTACTTCGAGGGCCCGGTCATCGACGTGCCGAACGCGTCCTGGCACCTGTCCCAGGCGCGCGAGCTGTCGTACTCCGTCCTGTACTGGCTGCAGACCGAGGCGCCCCGCCCCGACGGCGGCACCGGCTACCCGGGGCTGCGGCTGCGCGGCGACGTGACCGGCAGCCCCGACGGGCTGGCGCAGGCGCCCTACATCCGGGAGTCGCGCCGCATCCGCGCCGAGTACACGGTGGTCGAGCAGGACCTCTCCCTCGCGGTACGCGGCGAGCACGGCGCGGTGAGCTACCCCGACTCGGTCGGCGTCGGCATGTACCGCATCGACCTGCACCCGTCGACCGGCGGCGACAACTACATCGACGTCGGCTCCTGCCCGTTCGAGATCCCGCTCGGCGCGCTCATCCCGCAGCGGATGGAGAACCTGCTGCCGGCCGGCAAGAACATCGGCACCACGCACGTCACCAACGGCAGCTACCGACTGCACCCGGTCGAGTGGAACGTCGGTGAGGTCGCCGGCCTGCTGGCCGACTTCTGCCTTGCGCGGGGCGAGTCCCCGCGCGCGGTCCGCGGCACCCCCCGCCTGCTGGCCGAATTCACGGACCGCATCTCGGCCGCCGGCGTGGAATGCCGCTGGCCGCAGATCGCGGGCTACTGAACCCCCGGTGAGGAGAAGAAAGTGAGATACGGAAGACTGTCCGGCCTGGTCGCGGCGACCATGACCGGTGTGCTCGCCCTGACCGCCTGCGGCGGTGGCGGCGACGCCAAGGACGACGGTCCGGCGAGCCTGCGGATGACCGTCTGGTCGGCGAACGAGGCGCACCTCAAGCTGTTCAACGAGATCGCCGACGAGTACCGCAAGAACAACCCGGACGTCGCGGAGATCAAGTTCGACCCGCTGCCGTTCGAGAACTACACCACGACGCTGACCACGCAGATCGCCGGCGGCAACGCGCCGGACCTCGCGTGGATCTTCGAGAACTCGGCGCCGGACTTCGTCGCCTCCGGCGCGCTGCGCCCGCTCGACGACACGCTGAAGAAGGCCGACGGCTACCAGTACGACGACCTCTCCCCCGCCACGCTGAAGCTCTGGCGAAACGACGGGAAGCTCTTCGCGTACCCGTTCTCGACCTCGCCGTTCGGCGTGTTCGTCAACAACGACATGCTCAAGAAGGCCGGGCAGAAGACCCCGGCCGAGCTGATCGCGGCCGGGCAGTGGAACTGGGACACCGCGCTCGCCGCGGCCGGCGCCACAGCGGCGAAGTCGGGCAAGGCCGGGCTCGTGGTCCGCGACTTCGACTACAAGGGCTGGGACAACCTGGCCACGTTCTGGACCGGCTGGGGCGCCCAGGCGTGGAGCGAGGACGGCCGCAGCTGCGGGTTCAACAGCCCGGAGATGGTCGAGGCGATGACCACGCTGCACAAGGCGATCTTCACCGGCAAGGCGCTGCCCGGTCCGGGCACGACCGCCGACTTCTTCGCCGGTGACGCCGCCATGACCGTCACCCAGATCTCCCGCGCCTCGCTGCTGAAGGAGAACGGCTTCGACTGGGACCTGGTCCCGCTGCCGGCCGGCCCGAAGGGCCCGTACGCGGTGGTCGGCCAGGCCGGCATCGGCGTGATGAAGAAGAGCCCGCACGCCGAGCAGGCCGCCGACTTCCTGGCCTTCTTCACCAACCCCGCCAACTCGGCGAAGCTGGCCCAGTTCTTCCCGCCGCCGCGGCAGTCCCAGCTGACCGCCGAGACGCTGGCCAAGACGAACCCGAAGCTCAAGCCGGAACAGCTGCAGAAGGTCGTCATCGACGGCATCACCAACGGCACTGTCAAGCCCAGCCACTCCGGGCAGGCCGAGCTGAGCCAGCAGGTGCGCGCCGCGCTCGACCCGCTGTGGAAGGCGGACGCGGACGTCAAGGGCGTACTCGACGGCGTCTGCTCCAAGATCCAGCCGCTGCTGGCGAAGTAGGGCCGAGGATCATGACCCAGACGGACACCAGGGTGGGCCCGGCTGCTGCCGGGCCCGCCCCGGGCCGGGCCCGGCCGTTCTGGACCACCCGCCGCCGGGACCAGCTCACCGGATACCTGTTCATCACCCCGCAGCTGCTCGGCAGCGTGGTCTTCGTGATCCTGCCGCTGGTCCTCGTGGTCTGGTACAGCCTGCACGAGTGGAACGTGCTGGCCGGCAGCTTCGACTACATCGGCACCGACAACTACGCCGCGCTGGCCGACGACCCCAACCTGGGCCCGGTGCTGCGGTCGACCGGCCTGTTCTCGGTCGGCCTGGTCGTGTTCAACCTCGGCCTGGCGTTGCTGCTGGCCGTCCTGCTCAACCAGAAGCTGCGCGGGACCATCGTGTTCCGCACCCTGTTCTTCTCCCCCGTGGTGGTCTCGCTGGTCGCGTGGACCATCGTCTGGGGCTTCCTGCTGCAGGACAACGGCGGCATCAACGGCCTGCTCGACACCATCGGCGTCGACGGCCCCAACTGGCTGCGCGGCGAGGGCACGGCGATGCTGTCGGTGATCGTCGTGCAGGTGTTCAAGAACGTCGGCCTGAACATGGTGCTGTTCCTGGCCGCCCTGCAGGGCGTGCCGGCCGAGCTGTACGAGGCCGCCGAGGTCGACGGCGCGAGCCGGATGCGCCAGTTCTGGCGCATCACCGTGCCGCTGATCAGCCCCACGATCATGCTCACGTCGATCATCACGGTGGTCGGCTCGCTGCAGGTCTTCGCGCAGATCGCGGTGCTCACCCAGGGTGGGCCCGGCACCTCGACCACTGTGCTCGTCTACTACCTCTACCAGCAGGCCTTCCAGTTCCATCACTTCGGCTACGGCGCCACGCTGTCGATCCTGCTGTTCGTCATCGTGCTCGCGCTGACAGTGCTGCAGTGGCAGATGCGCAAGAGGTGGGTCTTCCATGAATCGTGACCTGTCCCGGCGGACCAAGCTGGTGCTCTACGGGGTGCTGATGGTCCTGGCCGTCCCGTTCGTGTTCCCCACCTGGTGGATGGTCACCTCGTCGCTGAAGCCGGTGGCGGACATCTTCTCCTTCCCGCCGCAGCTGCTGCCGACCGACCCGCGGCTGGACGCGTACCAGCGGGTGTTCGAACTGCAGCCGTTCGGGCAGCAGTACCTGAACAGCCTCTACATCGCGCTGCTGGTCACCGTCGGCACGCTGGCCGTGGCGTCGCTGGCCGGGTACGCGTTCGCGCGGATCCGGTTCCGGGGACAGAACGTGCTGTTCCTGGTCGTCCTCGCGGGCCTGCTCATCCCGAGCGAGGTGACGATCGTGCCGCTGTTCCAGATGTTCTTCAAGCTCGACCTGATCGACACCCACTGGCCGCTGATCCTCGTGCCGATCTTCGGGGCACCGAGCGTGCTGGCGACGTTCATCATGCGGCAGTTCTTCATCAGCCTCCCCGGTGAGCTGGAGGAGGCGGCGCGGGTCGACGGGCTGGGACGCTTCGCCACGTTCTGGAAGATCGCGCTGCCGCTGTCCCGGCCCGCGCTCGGCGCGGTGGCCATCTTCACGTTCCTGCACAGCTGGAACCTGTACCTGGAACCGATCGTGTTCCTCTCCTCGCCGGACAAGTTCACCCTGCCGCAGGCGCTCACCCAGTTCGTCGACGCGTACGGCGGTCCGATGTGGGACGTCCAGCTCGCGGCGGCGTCGATGACCGCGCTGCCGGTGCTGGCGGTGTTCGTCATCGCGCAGAAGCAGTTCGTCGAGGGCCTCGCGCACACCGGTCTGAAGGGATGACCGGTCCGGTCGTCGGGATCGACATCGGCGGCACCAAGACCGCCGCCGCCCTGGTCGGTCCCGGTGCGCGGGTGCTCGGCCGCCGCGAGGCGCCCACCCCCGCGCGCGGCGGGCCGGCCGCGGTGCTGGACACCGCCGCCGGCCTGGCCGCGGACCTGCTCGCCGCCGCCGGCCCCGGGCCGGTCGGGGTGGGCACCGCGGGCACCGTGGACCCGGCGACCGGCGTCATCCGGTACGCGACCGACAGCCTGCCCGGATGGGCCGGCACCCCGGTCGCGGACGAGCTGGCCGCGCGGCTGGGCCGGCCGGTGCGCGTCACCAACGACGTCGCCGCGGCGGCGCTCGGCGAGTGCTGGGCCGGCGCCGGACAGGGCCGGGGGCACGTGCTGCTGGCCGCCGTCGGCACCGGCCTGGGCGGCGCGATCGTCAACGACGGGCGGGTCGAGGGCGGCGCCCGGGGCGCGGCCGGCCAGCTCGGGCACCTGCCGGCACCGGGCGCACAGCGGCTGCGCTGCGGCTGCGGCCGGTACGGGCACCTGGAGGCGATCGCCTCCGGCACCGGCCTGGCCGCCGCGTACGCGCTCGCCGGCGGTGACCCGGTCACCGGCCGGGAGGTGGCGCGGCGCGCGGCGGCCGGTGACGCGACAGCCCGGCAGGTCGTCGACCGGGCCGGCGCCGCGCTCGGCGCGGCCCTGGCCGGGCTCGTCGCCCTGCTCGACCCGGACGCGGTGGTGGTCGCGGGCGGCGCCGCCGCCACAGTGCTTCCCGCCGCGACGGCCGCCTACCGGGCGGAGCTACCAGGCGGCTGGGCGCACGTGCCGCTGCTTTCCGCGGCGCTGGGCGCCGACGCGGTGGTGGTCGGCGCCGCCCGGCTCGCCACCGCACCGATCCACCACGACGGAGGAACAAGCACGTGAGTGTCCTGGACGAACTGGCCGGCGGGCTGGTCGTGTCCTGTCAGCCCCTGCCCGACGACCCGGACGACCCGATGCGCGACCCGTACGTCCAGGCCCGCGTGGCGGCCGCCGTGGTGCGCGGCGGCGCGGTGGCGGTCCGGGTCAACGGTCCCGACGACGTGCGGGCGGTACGCGCCGCCGTCGACGTGCCGGTGATCGGGTTGTACAAGCACGGCACGCAGGGCGTGTTCATCACCCCGACCGCCGGGCACGCGCTGGAGGCGGTGCGGGCCGGGTCGCACGTCGTCGCGGTGGACGCCACCGACCGCCGCCGGCCCGACGGGCGGACCTTCGCCGACACCGTCCGCGCGGTGCACGAGCAGAGCGACGCGCTGGTCCTGGCCGACGTCGCCACTGTGGCCGAGGGTGTCGCCGCCGTCGAGGCCGGCGCGGACGCGGTCGCCACCACGCTGTCCGGCTACACGCCGGCCGGCCCACCGATCGACGGGCCCGACCTCGGGCTCGTGGCGCGACTCGCCGCGCTGCTGCCCGTACCGGTGATCGCCGAAGGGCGCTACCGGACCACGGAGCAGATCAGCCGGGCCTTCGAGGCGGGCGCCCACGCGGTGGTGATGGGCAACGCCGTCACCTCACCGCTGTGGATCACCCGCCGGCTGGTTCCGGCCACCCCCCGGGCGGCGAGCGCGCCGGAGAAAAGGGAGCATCGATGAAGAGAAGAACCCTTCTTGCGGCCACCGGCGCGGCCGGCCTGGCCACAGTCGCCCTCGGCGGCCCCGCGTTCGCCCGGCCCGCCGGCCGGCGGCCGAGCGTGGCGCTGGTGCCGCTGGACGACCGGCCGGTCAACACGTACTGCGCGGAGATGACCGGTGCGAGCGCCGACGCCGAGGTGCTGCTGCCGCCGCGGAACCTGCTGGGCCGTTTCTTCACCCCCGGTGACGGCGCCGGCATCGCCCGCTGGCTCGACAGCGTCGACGGCGTCGACGGGTACGTGATCTCGGTGAGCATGCTGGCGTACGGCGGGCTGATCGCCTCGCGTACCGCCGCACCGGCCCTGGCCGACGCGTTGCGCAACCTGGAGGCGATCCGGCGGCTGCGCGCACGCCGGTCCGACGCGGTGATCGAGGTGCACGACACGATCCAGCGGCTCGCCATCACCAGCACCGGCACCGACCTGGACAACTACCGTGACCTGCTGGTCCAGTGGGCCAAGCTGTACGACCAGGTGGTCAACCTGGGCCAGGAGTCGCTGCGCGGCCAGCTCGACGCCGTGCGGGCGCGCATCCCGGACGCCGTGGTCGAGGACTACCTGGCCGCGCGGGCACGCAACCACCAGGTCAACCGGCTGATGGTGGAGTGGGTCGCGGACGGGACGATCAGCCACCTGGTGCTCTCCGAGGACGACACCGCGCCGGTCGGCCTGGCCCGCGCCGAGCGGGTCGAGCTGGAGGCGCTGGTGGCGCGGCTCGGCGTCGGCGACCGGGTGGAGATCTTCCCCGGCGCCGACGAGGTCAACGCGCTGCTCGTCGCGCGGGTCGTCGCCGCCGGCGCCGCGCCCACCTACCGGGTGGAGTACGCCGGGGTGTCCGGCCAGGGCTGGACCGCCGCGCTGGAGGGCATCCCGTTCGCGGAGAACATCCGCCGGCACGTCACCTCGGTGGGCGGCCGGGTGGTGACCGGCGACGCGGACATCGTCCTCGCGGTGAACACCCCCTCGGCGGCGGCCGGACAGCGGGCCGCCGACCTGGACGCGTTCGTCGGCCGCATCGGTGAGCTGCTGGCCGCCGGCACCCAAGTGATCGTGGTGGACCCGCTGATCGTCAACAAGGGCGACCACGACCTGGTGTCCCGGATGGAGGCCCGCCTGGACCTGCCGGCGCTGCTGTCGTACTCGGGGTGGAACACCGGCGGCAACGCGCTCGGGCTGGCGCTCGCGCACGGCACCGCGCGGTGGGCGTACCTGCGCTCGTCCGGCAGCGGCTTCGGCGTGCCGGAGCTGCGCGGGCCGGCCCAGGCGCACGCCGAGTACCTGCTCTACCGGTTCGTCAAGGACGACCCGTGGAAGAACGTGGTGCAGGTCGAGGCGTACGCGCACGCCCGCGCGCAGGGCTGGGACCCGCTGGCGCTGACCGCCGAGCAGAAGCGCTACTTCGACGGCTGGGTACGTGACCGGCTGGTGCCGCTGACCGAGCGGTACTTCGCCGACCACTTCGCCGGGCGCAAGCTGGTGCTCGGGGTACGCGGACGCAGGACGTTCACCGCGACGCTGGACCGGGTCACCGCGGTGCGGGTCGAGCTGCCGTGGGACCGGCTGTTCGAGGTCACGCTGGAGCCGAGCCTGCGACTGCGCTGATCGGTGCGGGTGCGGTCCCCCGGGGCCGCACCCGCCTCAGCGGGGCGTCAGGAGGCAGAACTCGGTGCCGTCCGGGTCGGCCAGCACCACGTCGTCGGCGGTGTGCCGGCCCGTACCGGCCCGGGTCGCGCCGAGCGCCAGCAGCCGGTCGATCTCCGCGTCCCGGTCGCCGTCCGCGATCAGATCCAGGTGTACGCGGTCCCGCCCGCCGCTGGGCATCAGCGGCGGGCCGCTCCAGGTGACCTTCGCGCCCCCGCGCGGCGACTGGATCGCTGTCTCCTCGTCCTGGTCCCAGACCAGCGGCCAGCCCAGCGCCTCGCTCCAGAAGAGGCCTGCCGCCCGGGTGCCGTCGCAGTTGACAGCGCCGACCGGGCCGCAGCCGGCGAGGAAGTTGTTGCCCGCCTCGATGACGCAGAACTCGTTGCCCTCCGGGTCGGCGAGCACCACCTGGTCGTCGTCCGGCCCCTGGCCGATGTCGATGTGCTGCCCGCCCAGCGTCAGCGCCCGGTCGACGGTGTCCCGCTGGGCCTGCGGCGAGGCGCTGGTCAGGTCGAAGTGGATCCGGTTCTGCACTGTCTTCGGCGCAGTGCTGGGCAGGAACCGGATGCGGAAGTCGCTGTGGGCGTCGCCGCCCAGCGCCACGCCTTCGCGCGGGTCGTCGAGGATCTCCCGGCCGAGCACCCCGGACCAGAACCGCGCGAGCCGCCGTGGGTCGCCCGCGTCGAGGCTGACCGCGTAGAGGTGAACCGCCATCCGCCCGTCTCCGATCCGCCGCCGTCGTCGGCGGCAGGTCAGGAGCGTAGGCCGGGCGGCCCGGCCGCGCAGCCGGATTTCCCCCGCTGTCGCGTTACTTCGCCGGGAGGGTGCGCGCGAAGCGGACGCCCCTGCCGACCCAGCGGGTCAGGTCCGGGTCGCGCTCGCAGGCATCGGGCGACACGGTGACCCAGCCCCGCATCTCCCGGCCCCGCATGACTGTCGCCTCGGCGCCGGGCTCGGCCAGCGCGCGCTCGGCCTCGGCCGGGTCGACCCGGACCATCAGGCCGCCCGCGCCGCGCACGACCACCGCCATGTTGCCGCGCAGCATCATCGCCAGGCCGCCGAACATGCGCCGCTCGGTGATGCCGGGCTCGTGCCCGAGGGCTTCCCGTACCCGGTTCGCCAGGTCCTCGTCGTAGGCCATGACGGCATCGTGGCATCCGGGTCCGACAGCGGGCGCGCCTCAGGCGCCCACGCGCTGTTCGGGGATGGACAGGCCGTACAGCGCCATCAGCTCCGGGCTGTCGATCCGGCTGCCGTCGGCCACCGCGTCGCAGGCGATGTCGACGATCTGGTCCTTGTGCGCCAGCAGGTACGGCCGCGCCCCCACGTCCGCGCTGGCCAGCGTGGCGATGCCGGACCAGTGCCGGCGGCCGAACAGCATCGGGTAGCCGCGCAGCCCGTCGTAGGTGGCGCAGACCAACACGTCCGGGTACGGCAGCGCGGTCACCCGGCGGACCGCCGCCGCGGTGAGCCCGGGCATGTCCACAGGCACCACGACGACCGCCTCGATGTCGTCGTCGGTGAGCGCGGCGAGCCCGGCCCGGATCGAGGAGCCCACCCCGGTGCCCCAGGCACGGTTGACCACCACAGTGGCGCCGCTCAGGTCGGTGGTCTGCCGCACCTGCTCGGCCGCCGCGCCCAGGACGACCACGACCTGTGCGCAGCCCGCCTCGGCCATCGTGTCGATCATCTGGCTGACCAGCGGCTTCTCGCCCTGGTGCAGCAGCGCTTCGGGTCCGCCGATGCGGCGGCCGCCACCGGCGGCGATGATCATTGCAGCGATCCGGTTCAGCGGTGCCCCCTCGATCAGGGGACGGACCGGGCACAGCCGCCCGGTCCGTCCCGTCGTACGCACACCGGGCCCAACGAGCGCGGCCGGGGGCGGGTAGCGGGGCAAAACGGAAAATTGCGTGACTATGCCGCGTCCGCGTAGCAGTCCACTGTCGACAGGTCGAGCGGGAACCGGACCGGGGTGTCGCCGAACAGCAGGCGGGTGGCCCGCACGCCGGCAGCGGTGACCGCCTCGGCGACGGTTGCCGCCTGCCCGGCCGGGCAGTGCACCATCACCTCGTCGTGCTGGAAGAAGACCAGCTCCGCCTCCGTGCCGGCCAGCTCGGTGCGCAACGTGGCCAGCAGCGTCGAGGCCCACTCGGCAGCAGTGGCCTGGATGACGAAGTTGCGGGTGAAGCGCCCCCGCGAGCGGGCCGCCCGAGCCGACGGGCTGTGCGGATCGGCCCCGCCGTCAGGCATCGCCTCCTCCCCCTCGGCGAACCCCGCCGACCCGGGCGGGCAGGTACGCCCCAGCCAGGACCGGACCAGCCCGCCCGCCTCACCGGTGCGCGCCGCCGCCTCGACGTAGCCGAACGCGGTCGGATAGTTCTTCCGCAGCACCGCCAGGGCCGGCACCGCCGCCCCGCCGGTCTGCCCGTACATCGCCCCGAGCAGGGCCACCTTGGCCTTCGCCCGGTCACCGGCGAACGCGTCCCGGGCCAGCGCCGCGTACAGGTCACCGGCGCCGCCCGCCGCCGCCAGCCGCTCGTCCTCGGAAACCGCCGCGAGCACACGCGGTTCGAGCTGACCCGCGTCGGCCACCACGAACGTCCAGCCCGGGTCCGCCACCACTGCCTGCCGGATCACCTTCGGGATCTGCAACGCCCCACCGCCCCGGGTCGCCCACCGGCCGGAGACCACGCCGCCCGGTACGTACTCCGGGTGGAACCGGCCGCCGGAGACCCAGGCGTCGCGCCAGGCCCAGCCGTGCGCCGTCCAGATCCGGTACAGCTCCTTGTATTCGAGGACCAGCGGCGCCGCCGGGTGCTCCACCCCGCGCAGCACCCAGGCGCGCGTGTTCGGCAGATCCACGCCCACGCGGGCGAACGCCCGCAACAGCTCCGCGGGCGAGTCGGCGTGCACCTGGCGTACGCCGAACGCGTCAGCGATCCGGGCCTGCAACTCGGCCAGCCGGCGCGGCGGCCCACCGACCGGGGACGGCTCGCCGAGCAGGTCGGCCAGGATGGCGTCGTGCACATCGGCGCGCCAGGGCAGCCCGGCCGCACCCATCTCGGCCGCCACCAGCGCGCCCGCCGACTCGGCGGCCACCAGCAGCCGGAACCGGCCGGGATGGGTGGTCGCGGCGATCCGGGCGAGCTGGTCTGCGTACACCCGGGTCAACGCCGTGATGCCCGGACCGGGCGGGCCGGACGGCGGCTCGAAGAGCGCGGCCTGGGCGTGGCCGGGCGGCTCGGGCGGGCGGGGCGCCGGGTCCGGCGGGACCGGCGCGCCGGTGACCCGGGCCCAGGCGGCTGGTAGCGCGCGGGGCTCGCCCCACCGGCCCGCGTGCCCGAGCAGCAGCGCCTCGGTCAGCTCGACGTCGTGGCAGCGGTCGAGCCGCACCCCGGCGCGCAGCAGCGCGGGGTAGACGCCCGCCCAGGCGGCCCAGACCCAGCGGGGGTGCCCGGCGGCCTCCCGGGCGGCCACGGCGGCGGCCAGGTCGGTGACCTCCTCGGCCGGGCCGGTCGGGGTGCCGTCGGCGTGCAGCGGTTGCAGCACGCCGCCGCCCCGCTCGTCCGCCACCACCGCCACCAGCACGGACGCATTCTGCCCCCTCCCCCTGACACGCTCCGCGTGTAAGGAAGGGCCCCCTCTTAACGCCTGCGGTAGAGGAAGGGCCCCTTGTTAACGCTGCGCGTTAACAAGGGGCCCTTCCTTACACCCCGGAGGGTTATTTGCTGACGCCGGCGGTGAGGCCGGACTGCACCTGGCGCTGGAAGACGATGTACACGATCAGCACCGGAAGCATCGCCATGGTGACACCGGCGAAGAGTCCGCTCCAGTCGGACTTGTAGCCCTGGTTGACCGACAGCTCGATCAGACCCTGGGCGATCACCTGGTTCTTCGGCTCGCCGGACACCGACTGCATGAGCAGCGTCGGCAGGTACCACTGGTTCCACTGGCCGAGCACGTTGAAGATGCCGATGCTGATCAGGCCCGGCTTGGCCATCGGCAGCATCACGCTGAAGAACGTGCGGGTGTGCGAGGCCCCGTCGACCTGGGCCGCCTCGGCGATCGAGTCGGGCAGCGTCCGGAAGAACGAGTGCATGAAGAAGATCGTGAACGACAGCGACCAGGCCACGTAGACCAGGATCAGCATGAGGTGCTTGTTCGGGCCGAGCAGCGGGAGGCTCACCCCGGTGTTGTAGACGCCCTTGAACAGCGGCACAGCGGCCAGGTAGATCGGCAGCGTCAGCCCGGACAGGAACATCCAGTAGATCAGCCGGTTGCCGCGGAACTCGTAGCGCGCCAGGGCGTACGCGGCCATCGAGCCCAGCAGCATCGTCAGCGTCACGCTGAACACGAGCACGAGCAGCGTGTTCAGGAAGAAGCTGTCGATCCCGGCGGTCCAGGCGCGGGCGAAGTTGTCCCACTGCAACGCGTCGGGGATCAGCGACAGCGGCTCGCGGATCACCTCGGAGTCGGTCTTGAGCGCCGACATCACCACCCACAGCAGCGGGTAGACCACCATGATCGCCCAGACCGCGAGGAACAGGTGCGAGAAGCCGTTGAAGATCCGGCCGCCGAAGCCGTTGCCGACGTCCTTCGCGCGCCGGTCCGCCGGCGGCCGGTCCGGCGGCGCCGTGTCGGACCGGGCCGGGCCGGAGGTGTGGGTCACAGTGCTCATCGTCCAGACCTCCTCAGTACTCGATCCGCTCACGGCGGGTGATCCTCAGCTGGAGCGCGGCCAGCAGGATGGTGAAGATGGCCAGCGCGACGGCGATCGCGCAGGCGTAACCGAACTGGCCCTTCTGGAACGCGTTGAACTGGATCACCGAGGCGAAGATCTCGCTGGCGTGGTTCGGCCCGCCCTGGCTCGGCGTCATGACGAAGACCAGCGCGTACATGTCCAGCGCGATGAAGCCCAGGTAGACCCAGGCGACCGAGATGCTGTCCCGCAGCAGCGGCAGGGTCACCCGGAAGAACGTGTGGAACCGGCCCGCGCCGTCGAGGATCGCGGCCTCGTAGATGTCCTTCGGGATGGACTGCATCGCGGCGGAGAACAGCACCATGTAGAAGCCGGCGCCGCTCCACACCGCGATGAACAGCAGCCACCAGAGCACCGCCGGCACACCGAGGAACGGCTCCGGGTCGGCGGTGAAGGCGATCGGGTTGTCCGCGTCGACCAGCCCGATCTTGATGAGCAGGCCGTTGATCAGGCCCTGCCCGTCGGTTCGGTAGATCTGCTGCCACATGACGGCGATGACCACCAGCGACAGCACCTGCGGGAAGAAGAAAATGACCTTGTAGAGCCCGGAGCCGAACACCCCGCGGATGCCGGCCCTGTCCTCGCGTCCGCCCACGTTGAGCAGGAACGCGAGGAACAGGGCCAGCGCGATCGTGAACAGCGGCACGGTGACCAGGAAGAACACGTTGTGCCAGAACGCCTTCCGGATCAGCTCGTCGGAGAACAGCCGGACGTAGTTGTCCAGCCCGACGAAGCGCTGGGAATCGGAGTACCCGCCCCAGTCGGTCAGCGAGTAACCCGCCGCCTGGGCGAACGGCCACACCACGTAGAACAGGTACAGCGCGACGGGCAGGGCCAGGAAGCCCGTGACGAAACGCGCGACTCCGTGCCGCATTGGACTCACTTCCTCGCGGTGATCAGGCGGTGCGGGTCTGCTTCTTGATCGACGAGTCCTTGGCGACCTTGTCGGCGGCCGCCTGCATCTTGTCGACGAACTGCTGCGCGGTCAGGCGGCCGGCCATCAGCTCCTCGGAGAGGTTCTGGCTCTCCTTGTCCAGGTCGGCGTAGAAGTCCGGGAACTTCACCGAGATCAGGTCCGAGCTGCCGTTCTTCATCAGCGAGTTCGCCGACGCCAGCGCGGTGTCCTGGACGTTGTCGCCGGAGCCCTTGGTGGAGGCCAGCGACTTGGTCAGCTCGGCGAACTTCGCCGAACCGGCCTTGGAGAGGATGGCCCGCAGGAACTCCTTCGCGGCCTCCTTGTTCGGCGCCTTGCTCGGCACCACGAAGCCCTCGCCGGAGGAGGCGAAGACGTCCTTGGCGGCCTTGTCCCCGCTCTTGCTCCAGTAGTCGGAGATGGTCATCTCGAAGCCCGGCGGGATGGTCGCGGCCATCTCGTTCTTCAGCCAGGTGCCGACCTGGATGAAGGCCGCCTTGCCGTCCAGGAACGCCTGCTGCGACTGGGTGTGGTCGAGCTTGCCCGGCAGCAGCAGCTTGTCCTTGACCAGCTTCTCCCACGGCTCCAGCGCCGCGACGATGCCGTCGGCCTTCCAGGCGCCGTCCTTCAGGTTGTCGATGTCGACGACGGCCTGCTTGCCGACCGCCTTCCAGATGCTGGCGAACAGCGCCCAGCGCGGGTAGTAGCCGTGCACCGCGTCGTGCACGTACGGCGCCATGCCCTTGGCCTTGATCTTCGGCGCGAGCGCGAAGAACTCGTCCCAGGTGGTCGGCGCCGTCCAGCCCTCCTTCTTGAACAGCGCGGCGTTGTACCAGTTGCCCCACACCGTGTACGCGACGTTCACGACGTAGAACTTGCCGTTCTGCGTACCGTCGGCGACAGTGCCCGGCAGCAGGCTGTCGGCCACAGTCCCCTCGCTGTCCCAGGCCGGCGCGGTGAGCAGGTCGTCCAGCGGCTCGATCGCGCCCTCGTTGATCAGCGTGCTGCGGTCCATCATGTCGGCGCCCGAGTTCATCACCAGATCGCTCGGCTGCGTCGCCATCTTGGGCTGCTCTTCGGTCTTGATCTTCTGGGTCGAAGACATGTTGACCGTGATGTTCGGGTGCTTGGCGTTGAAGATGACCTTGTCTTCCTTGGCCCACTGGTCACCCAGGCCACCGTTGAAGACGACCACCTTGACCGCGCTGCCGTCCTTGACGCCGAACGGGTTGTCCTTGCTCTTGGCCGCGCCGCCGCCGTCGGACTTGCTCGGCTCGCTGCCGGCGCACGCGCTCAGCAGACCCGCCGCCGGTACGGCCAGCAGACCGGCCGCCGCGGCGCGCCGCAGCAGGGTCCGACGGCTGACGTCGCCGAACTTCTCGGGGGAAACCGACATCTTGTCTCTCCTTGTGGGTCGGGTCAGGCGGTCCGCCGGAGACGCCCGGCGTACCGCGACTCGAGGGCGAGGTTGTGCTCGTCCCCACCGGGGACGTTGGCGGAGAGGTAGACAGGGGGTACCTCTCCGGCCTGGTGGAACCGTCGTACGACCTCGGCGGTCAGCAGCTGCGCCAGCAGCGCCGCGGTGACCGACGAGACCGCACAGACCGCGCCGCCGCCCTCGAGCGGCAGCAGTGCGTCGCCGTACGGCGCGCCGTTGTCCAGCACGACGTCGGCGAGGTCGGCGAGCCGGTGCCCGGAGGGGTGCCGAGGAGCTACCCGGGCGGTGTGCTCGACCGAGGTGACAGCGATCAACGGATGGCCGCCGCGCTTGACCAGCGTCGCCAGCTCGACCACCGAGCCGTTGATGCCGGACTGCGAGGCGACCACGAACACGTCCCCCGGCTGCGGCGCCGCCAGGGCGTAGAGCTGGTGCGCCACGGCCGGGTCGCGTTCCAGCTTCGGGTCGGCGAGCACGTCGCGGGGCGCGTCGCCGTGCAACACGAGGTCGTGCAGGGAGAGCCGGTTGGCGGGGACCAGGCCACCGGCCCGGGCGACCAGCTCGGCGGCGAACGCCTCCGAGTGGCCGGCGCCGAACGCCTGGAGCACGCATCCTGCGCGCAGCCCGGAGGCGATCAGGTCGGCCGCGCGATCCACCGCCACGGCCTGGCTGTCCACCAGCCGGTCGAGCACCGGGCGGACCGCGTCGGCGTACCGCTGGGCACTGATCATGAGAGGGCCCCCTTCGCGGCCTTGTGCCCGTCGACGGCCTGGGCGGTACGCCGGAAGGCCGCGTGGGCGCGGTCGTGGGTGCGCTGCGCCACCGCGATGTAGAGCAGGTCGAGCACGACGAGCTGCGGGTGCCGGGCGGAGAGCGCGTCCGGCCGGAACGTGGTGGCCTGGCTCGCGGTCACCAGCACGATGTCGGCCAGCTCGGCCAGCGGCGAGCGGGGGAAGCCGGTCAGCGCGACTGTGGTGGCCCCGCGACTGCCGGCCTCGGCGAGCAGCTCGATCGTCTCCCGGGTCTGCCCGGTGTGCGAGATGCCGAGCGCCACGTCCCCGGCGCCCAGCAGCGCGGCACTGGCGAGTCCCTCGTGCACGTCGCTCCAGGCCCACGCGGCGACGCCGATGCGGTGCAGGCTGAACTGCATCTCCTCGCCGACGAGCGCGCTGCCGCTGGCCCCGAAGATGTTCACCCGGCTGGCCCCGGCGATGGCGACCGCCGCGCGTTCCACCTCGGCCAGGTCGAGCAGCGCGGCGGTGTCGTGCATGGCCCGCGTGTCGGCGGCCATGATCTGGTCGAGCACCCGGGACAGCGGGTCGCCGGGCTGGATCTCCCGTCCGATGTCGACGGTCCAGCCGGCCGAGCGGGCCCGCCCGGTCTCGGCGGCGATGCCGAGCCGCAGGTCGGCGTATCCCTCGAAGCCCATCGCCCGGCAGAACCGGGTGATGGTCGCCGGTGACGTGCCGCTACGCTCGGCCAGCTCGACGATGGTGGCCCGGGCCGCCGCCTCCGGGTCGCTGAGCACGTGCTCGGCGACCCGGCGCAGCGCCCCGGTCAACTCCCCCGTACCGGCCCGGACCCTGGCCAGCACCCCGTCGGCGCCCAGCCGGTCGGCCGGACCGGCATCGACCACCGCGGTCGCCGCGGAAGTCTCCACCTCGTGCTCGACCATCGGCGGAAGCCTTTCGGAAAAGAGTGTTAACTGTTAGTGGTAAAAGTTCTTACTGAAGGGCCCTCCGTGTCAAGGGCGTGGGCGAAGTTTTCAAACTGTTACCTGGCGCACCGGCGCGATCTTGCGCCCGGCGACGCGGCCGACCAGCATGAGGACCATGTCGGACACCGTCGTGCTCGGCCTCGATGTCGGGGGCACGTCCACCCGCGCGACCGCGCTGAGCCTCGACGGCACGCGTCTGGGCGCCGGCCGGGCCGGCGGCGGCAACCCCACCAGCCACGGCGCCGAGCGGGCCGCCGCCGAACTGCTCGCCGCCCTGCGCGCGGCGCTCGCCGACATCGACCCCCATCGGGTACGCGCCGGCGTCATCGGCCTCGCCGGAGCCGGCCGCCTCCTGGCCGACCCGCGCGGCCGGGACGCGTTCGACCACGCGTGGGCCGAGGCGGGGCTGCGATGCCCGTACACCGTGCACGGCGACGCGCTCGTCGCCTACGCCTCCGGCACCGCCGCCCCGGACGGCACGGTGCTCGTCGCCGGCACCGGCGCCATCGCCGCCCACGTACGCGACCTGCGGCTGGACCGCACCGCCGACGGCCACGGCTGGCTGCTCGGCGACGCGGGTTCCGGGTTCTGGCTCGGCCGCGAGGCGGTCCGGCGGCTGCTGACCGACCTGGACCGCGCGGAGACCCCCGGTGAGCTGGGACGCCGGGTGCTGGCCGAGCTGACCGGCACGACCGCTGTGGACGCTCAGCCGCGTGCGACGGCCGGAGCCGTGGTGCAGGCGGTGACCCGGCGGCCGCCTGTGGAACTGGCCCGGCTCGCGCCGCTCGTGGTGTCGTCGGCACGGGACGGGGAACCGGCAGCCGCCGCGCTGATCGCCGAGGCCGCGGCGCTGCTGGCCGAGAGCGTGTCCCGCATCCGCCCGCCCGGCGCCACCGAACCGGTGGTGCTCGGCGGCGGGCTGCTCACCGGTGACACCCCGCTGGCCGGCGCGGTACGCGTGGAACTGGCAGGCCGCTGGCCGGACGCGCCGCTGCACGCCGCCGGGGACGGTGCGGCAGCCGCGGCCTGGCTCGCCGCCCGCGACCTGCCCGAGGTGACCGACCCGGCGGCACTGCACACCCGCCTGGTGCCCCCGCCCACCTGACCCGCCCTGCTGGCCGCCCCGCCGCGCTGGCCTTGCCGCGCTGGCCGCCGCCCTGCCGCGCTGGCCGCCGCGCTGCGGCGGCCGCTGTTGGGTGGAACGCCATGGGTGTCAAAACGGCGGTTTGACACCCATGACGTTCCACTCGCGGCTTCCGGCAGTTCTCGGCGTGAGCCGGGGCGCTCCGGCTGATCAGTATCGGTCCTGCGAACCCGGCTGATTCGGGTGCCAGCCCTGCGGCGCGGGCTGACCCGGGTGCCCCTGCGGCGCGGGGCCGTACTGCGTGGGCTGACCAGGGTGGCCCTGGGGCGCGCTGCCCTGAGGCGCGGGCGGATTCGGGTACCAGCCCTGCGGGGCGGGCTGACCCGGGTGCCCCTGCGGCGCGGCGCCGTACGGTGCGGGCTGACCCGGGGCGTGCTGGCCCTGGGCGGGCGGGAACGCCGGGCCGGGCTGACCGTGCCCCGCCCCCGGGTACATGCCGGGCTGCTGCTGCCCACCCGGGTACTGCGGCGCGCCCGCGAACTGCTGCTGCCCGCCCGGGTGCTGCTGACCACCCGGGAACGACGGTCCGCCCGGGTACTGCTGGCCGCCCGCGAACTGCGGTCCGCCCGCGAACTGCTGCGCCGCGGCCTGCTCGCGCGCTTCCTTGCGTGCCTTCACCGCGCGCACGATCAGCAGGATCGGCAACACGAAGACGTAGAAGAAGATCCGGTAGCTGTCGCCGTCGAAGAGGAACAGCAGATAGAAGCCGTACCCGAAGAAGGCCAGGCCGATCACCACGTTGAGGATCCGGGAGCCGGTCCCCTGTTCCTTGACCGCCACACCGACGGCGATCATCGCGATGCCACCGAGCAGCAGCAACAGCGTGTAGAGGAGGAAGAACATGAGATTCCTGTCGATAGATGAGCGTGCCGGCCCACCCTAGGTCAGCTCGATCTTCCCCACTGTCCCGTTGCCTGTGGCAACCACCTCACTTGAGCTGCCCGGCGGTCAGTCCGGACTGGACCTGACGCTGGAACGCCACGTACACCACGAGCACCGGCAGCACCGCGATGGTCAGGCCGGCGAACAACTGGGCGTAGTCACCGGCGTAGCCCTGGCTCACCGCGAGCGAACTCAGCCCCTGGGCGAGCATCCGGTCCTGGCCGTCGCCGGGCAGGAGCACCTGCGGCAGCAGGAACTGGTTCCAGTGGCTGAGGAAGTTGAAGATCCCGACACTAATCAGTCCCGGTCTCGCCATCGGCAGCATCACCCGGAAGAACAGCCGGAAGTGCCCACACCCGTCGATCAGCGCGGCCTCCGCCACCGACGTCGGCAGCGTCCGGAAGAACGCGGTCAGGAAGAACACGGTGAACGGCAGCGAGTACGCGGTGTAGACCAGGATCAGGCCCGGCCAGGTGCCGAGCAGACCGACGCTGCGGACCACGAAGAACAGCGGCACCAGCGCCAGGAAGACCGGGAACATCATGCCGCCGACGAACAGGTAGTAGACGACCTGCCGGCCGCGGAACTCGTACCGCGCGAAGACGTACGCGGCGGTGGCGCCGAGCAGCATGGTCAGGCTCAGCGAGCCGGCCACCACGACCAGGCTGTTGAAGAAGAACCGGCCGATGTGGGCGCTGGTCCAGGCGCGCGACCAGTTGTCGAACCGCAGCGCCTCGGGCAGCCCCCACGGCTCGGCGATGATCTCGCCGTTGCTCTTCAGCGAGCTGAGCACCATCCAGGCCAGCGGCAGGACGGTCATCGCCGCCCAGAGCAGCAGGAAGCCGTGCGAGAAGACGTTCGCCACGCCCAGCTCGCGGCGCGGCGGCCGGTCGGCGGATCGGCCCGCGCCGGCCGGGTGGGTCGCGTCGTCCGGGCGGGTCGTGCCGGCGGTCGTGGCGCCGGTCGCCGCACCGGGGTCCACTGTGGTCACGAGTACTCGATCCGATCACGCCGGGCGGTGCGCAGCGCCAGCACCGCCACCGAGAGGGTCAGGAAGAACATCGCCACGCCGATCGCCGAGGCGTACCCGAACTTGTTCTCGCTGCCGAACGACGTGTCGTACATCCGCAGCCCGATCACGTCGGAGGAGAAGTTCGGCCCGCCGTTGGTCATGAGCTGGACCAGGATGAAGCCGTCCAGCGCGGCGATGGCGAGGTAGATCCAGGCCACCTGGATGGTGTCCCAGAGCAGCGGAATGGTGATCTTCCGCAGCATCGTGGTGCGGGACGCGCCGTCGAGCAGCACCGCCTCGTAGATGTCACGCGGGATGGCCTGCATGGCGGCGCCGAAGAGCACCACGTAGAAGCCGACGTTGCTCCACACCATCACCGCCAGCACGCACCAGAACGCGAAGCGCGGGTCGCCGAGCCAGGCCGGGGTGGCCAGCCCGACGGCGCGCAGGGCGCCGTTGAGCAGGCCACTCGTCGGACTGTAGATCTCCTTCCAGAGCAGCGCGATGATCACCACCGAGAGCACCTGGGGGAAGAAGTAGACGAGCCGGTAGACCGAGGTGCCGCGCACCCCGGTCACACCGGCCCGGCCCTTGCGGCCGCCCATGGTGAGCATGCTGGCGAAGAACAGGCCCAGCCCGATCGTCACCACCGGCACCACGGCGAGCAGGATCGCGTTGTTCTTCAACGCGTTCCACACGTACCCGTCGTGCAGCAGCGTGCGGAAGTTCGCCATGCCGACCGGGTCGGCCTGCGCGGAGTAGCCCATCCAGTCGGTGGTGGAGATCTGAAAAGCCTGGAGGTACGGCGACAGCACGAAGATGCCGTACAACGCCAGTGGTGGCAGCAGGAACGTGAGGATCAGGGGGAGGCGGCCCTGTCGCATCACGCGGACCGCTTGTACTTCTTGACCGAGTTGTCCTGGGCGATCGAGTCGGCGCCCTTCTGGCACTGGTCGAGGAACTCGGCCGGGGAGATCCGGCCGCTGAAGAACTCGCCGCAGGCCGCGTCGACCAGGTTGCGCTCCAGCTTGCGGTAGTAGTTGTTGTAGACCCAGTTGAAGCCGTTGGACCCGGACGCGTCGAGCGCCTTGACCACGGTGCTGAGCCCGTACGGCAGGTCGATGCCCTCGGTGGCGCCGGCGACCACGGGCAGGCTGGCGACCTTCTTGGTGAAGTCCTGGGCGCCCTTGCGGGACAGCATGGTGCGGAAGTACTCCAGGCCGCCGGCGACGTTGCGCGCCTTCGCCGGCACCATGAACGGCTCGCCCGCGGTGCCGCGGATCGCCTCGTACGGCAGCTTGTCGCCGCTGCCCAGGCTCGGCGTGGGCGCGACCGTCATGTTGAAGCCGGCCGGCGTGACGTCCTTCTGCTCGCTCTCCAGCCAGGAGCCGCAGGAGATGAACGCGGCCTTGCCCTGGCACCACGCGGTCTGCGACTGCTTGTGGTCCAGGCCCGGGGATCCGTCGAGGATGAACTTGTCCTTGACGATCTGGTGCCAGGCGTCGGCGGCGGTCTTCATGGCGTCCGACTTCCAGGCGTTGGGCTCCAGGTTGTCGATCGCCAGCGCCACGGACGGGCCGCCGAGCTTGATCGCGGTGGAGATCAGCGGCCAGCTCATGTAGCGGGGGTGCACACCGGCGTACGTCCAGGGGGCGATGCCCGCGGCCTTGATCCGGCGGCAGAGCGCGATGTGGTCGTCCCAGGTCTTGGCGTCCTCCCAGCCGCGGTCGGCGAACAGCTTGGTGGAGTGCCAGATGCCGTACACCGTGTAGGTGTAGTTGAGCACCAGGAACCGGCCGTCGTAGGAGCCGACCTCGACGGTGCCGGGCAGCAGCGTGTCCTTGACCGTCTTGCCGGGCGTGTCGAGGCTCGGCGCGGCGAGCAGCTCGCCCAGGTCGGCGAGCGCGTTCTGGGAGACCAGGCCGTTGAAGTCGATCTGGCCGGCGCCGGAGTTGTTGACCACGTCCGGCGGGCTGCCGTCGACGAAGCGGGGCTGGAGCGTCTTGCTGATCTCCGCGGTGGCCGAGTGCTTGATCTCCGCCTTCGGGTAGCGCTCCTTGTACATGGCCTCGTGGGCCTTGGCGTAGTCCTCCCCGAACCCGCCGTTGAAGATCACCACCTCCAGCGGGGCGTCCTCGGCCACGCCGAGCGGGTTCTGCTCGCTCTTGGTGCCCTTGTACGCGCCCTTGTCGCCCTCGTCGCCCCCACCCGACGTGGCGCAGCCGGCGAGCAGCCCGGCGGCGGGGGTGGCCAGCAGACCGGCGGCGGCGCTGCGCCGTAGGATCTCACGCCTGTTCATCGCATCTCCTCGGTCCGGGTACGCGCGGTGAGCACCCTGTCGCTTGTCTTCACAAGACGCATTTCCAATGAAGAATTTCTACGACAGTGCGACGGGGACCACAAGACCTCTCGACCGATCCGTTATCCGTACCGGTCGGGCCCGGCTGGCCTAGCCTGAGCCCATGCGCCGCCTGCGGCAGCTCGCGCAACGCACGCCGCCGGGGCGGGAGCGCTACATCGACCTGCTCCGGGCGCTGGCCATCACCATGGTCGTGCTCGGCCACTGGGGTGTCACAGCCATCGGGTACGACAACGGCCGCCCCGCCGGCCACTCCGCGCTGGCCGACCTGCGCTGGGCCTGGCCGCTGACCTGGGTGGCCCAGGTGATGCCGGTGTTCTTCCTGGTCGGCGGCTACGCCAACGCCGCCTCGCTGGCCGCCCGCCGGCGCCGGGGCGGGTCGGCAGCCGGGTGGCTGGTGGACCGCAGCGCCCGGCTGGTCCGCCCCACCACCGTGTTGCTGCTGGTCCTGTCAGCGGGCGCGGGGATCGCCACGCTGCGCGGCGCCGACGCGGGGCAGGTGCGCACAGTGGTCTGGTTCGCCACCATCCCGCTGTGGTTCCTGGTCGCCTACGTCGCGGTGGTGGCGCTGACCCCGCCGATGTACGCGCTGCACCGCCGGTTCGGGCTCGCCGTGCCGACGGCGCTCGTGGTGCTGGTCGCGCTCGGCGACCTCGGCCGGCTCCTCGGCCCGGCCGCGCTCGCCGACGGCAACTACCTGTTCGGCTGGCTGGCCGTCCATCAGGTCGGTTTCGCCTGGTACGACGCCGCCCGGGCGGACGCCCGCCGCACCGGCGACGCGGCCGGCGCCGATGCGGCCGATGCTGGTGAAGCCGGACCTCGGGGCCTGTTCCGCCGCGGGCTGCCGCTGTCCGGCCGGGCCGGCGCGGTCCTGCTGGGCGGCGGCCTGGTCGCGCTGGTGCTGCTCACGGTGGCCGGGCCGTACCCGGTGGCGATGCTCCACGTGCCGGGTGAGCGACTGGACAACGCGGCACCGCCGAGCCTGGCGCTGATGGCCGCGGCCGCCGCCCAGCTCGGCCTCATCCTGCTGCTGCGACGCCCGGCCGGGCGCTGGCTGCGCCGGTCCGGCCCCTGGCAGGCGGTGCTCGCGGTCAACGCCGTGGTGCTCACGCTGTTCCTCTGGCACCTGACCGCCGCGGTGCTGCTCGTCGGCCTGCTGGACGCGCTCGGCGTGCTGCCTGCCTCCCCGGTCGGTTCGGCGGCCTGGTGGGCGTGGCGCGTACCGTGGCTGCTCGCGCTGGCCGCGGTGCTGGCCGTGCTGGTCGCCGTCTTCGGTCCGGTCGAGGCCCGCACCCGCCGCCCGGCCGCCACCGGGCCGGCCGGGGCAGGTGGCCGGCGGCTGCGCGCCGGTCTGGCCGTCGCCGGGTACGCGGGCGTGCTGGTCGGCCTGCTGCTCAACAGCCTCGCGCCCAAGACGGCGCCGGAGCCGCTGGGCCTGCCCGCCCCGGCGCTGGTGGCGTACCTGGCCGGGGCGGGTCTGCTGCGGCTGCTCAGGTCCGGACGGGCGGGACCGCGCCGGCCGGGTTGACGCTCACGCCTCGATCGAGGCGCGGATCGCGTCGACCATGATCGCCAGACCCTCCCGGGCCTCGTCCTCGGTGAGCGTCAGCGGCGGGCCCATCCGGATCACGTTGCCGTAGAGGCCGCCCTTGCCCACGAGCAGGCCGCCGGCCCGGCACGCCTCGAAGACGCGGGTGGTCAGCTCCGCGTCCGGCTCCACGGTGCCCGGGTGGACGAACTCGACGGCGAGCATCAGGCCCTTGCCGCGTACCTCGGCGATCTGGTCCAGCCCGGCGGTGGCGGCGCGCAGGCCGTCGCCCAGGATCGCGCCGACGCGGGCGGCGTTGCCCTGCAGGTCGTGGTCGAGCAGGTAGTCGAGCACCGCGTTGCCGGCGGCGGTGGAGACCGGGTTGCCGCCGAACGTGGAGAAGCTGATCGCCGGCACCGACTCCAGCACCTCGGCCCGGCCGACCACCCCGGCGAGCGCGAACCCGTTGCCGATGCCCTTGGCGAAGGTGAGCAGGTCCGGCGTCACGCCGTGCGCCTGGTAGCCCCAGAAGTGCTCGCCGGTACGCCCCCACCCGGTCTGCACCTCGTCGCTGATCAGCAGGATGCCGTGCTCGTCGAGCACCTTCTTCCAGGCGGCGAAGAGCCCGTCCGGTCCGTGCACGAAGCCACCGACACCCTGCACCGGCTCGGCGATCAGGCAGGCCACGTCGCCCGCGGTCTGGGTGGCGAGCACCTCGCGCAGGTCCTCGACCGCCGCGTCGACCCGGTCGGCGGCGTCGAGCCGGGCCAGCAGCCCGCGCAGCCGTTCACCGGAGTGCAGCCAGGCCACCTGCAACGGGTTGAGGGCGCTGGCCGACCAGCCGCGGTTGCCGGTGACGCCCATCGTCGCGTACGACCGGCCGTGGTAGCTGTTGCGCACCGCGAGGATCTGGTGCGAGCGCCGGTGGTTCGTGGCGACCAGCAGCGCGGCCTCGTTCGCCTCGGTGCCGGAGTTGGTGAAGAACACGCGGGCGTCCGGGATGCCGGAGAGCCGGGCGATCTTCTCGGCCAGCTCGACCTGCTGCCGGATCAGGTAGAGCGTCGAGGTGTGCACGAGCCCGGTCCGCAGCTGTCGCTCGACCGCCTCCCGGATCTCCGGGATGTCGTGGCCGACCATCGTGGTCAGCACCCCGCCGAAGAAGTCCAGATAGGTCCGGCCGGCCGCGTCGGTGACCCGGCGGCCGGAAGCGGCGACGAGTTCCAGCGGTTCGGCGTAGTAGAGCGGCATCCAGGAGGGGAGCACGGCCCGGTGCCGGGCCAGCAGGTCGTCGGAGGTCATCGGCGCACCCTTCAGCGGAGGTGGATCCCCGCACGCTCCCACCGCGACCGGGGCAGAAACAACTGTCCCGGGCGGTAGCATCCGCCGGGTGCGGACGGATCAGGTGACGCTGCCGGGCGGCGCGGCGGGCACGACGCGGGCGCAACTCCTGGCCGGGGTCCGGTCCTGGGTGGAGTCGGCGCCGGTGCGGCGTCTGGTGGCGCACTTCGGCGGTGACTGGCCCTGCGGCGACCTGGCGGCGGTGCTGGCCGGGCTGGACGCGTTCTCCGCCCGCCGCTGGGACTTCCGGCAGGGACGGGAACGCCCGGACGCCCGGGAGCCGGCGTTCGACCCGGCCACCGCCGGACTGGTGCTGAGCACCGCCGCCGCGCTGGGCCTGGTCCGCGCCGTCGCGCCGGCCCGATCCGGGTACGCGCACCTGCTGGTGCTCGGCGGGCTGGCGCACGCCTGCCTGCGGCGTACCGCGTACGCGGCGAGGCTGGCCCGGACGGCGGCCGAGGTGACCGGCGAGGTGGCCGTGCTCGGCAGCTACCGGCCGCTGTCAGCGGCCGAGTCCTGCACGCTCGACGCCGCCGGCCTGTCCGGCTGCGACACCGAGGTGGACGTCCTCGACGCCGGGGTGCGGCTGGCGTTCGGGGTGGACGAGCCGGACGACGAGCGCGGCGAGCCGGCCGATCATCCGCATCGGGCCTGGTCCTCGCGCACCTACCGGCCGGCCGGGCTGCCCCCGGTACGGGTGCTCGCCGCGCCGTCGAGCGAACCGGACCGCCGTCGCGCGCACACCGCCGACACGCAGCGGTTCTGGGCCGAGCATGTGCGGCTGCGCGCGGACGACCCGGTGCTGATGGTGACCGCCCCGATCTACGTGCCGTTCCAGCACTGCGACGCGCTGCGGACGCTCGCCGTGCCGTACGGGTGCGGCATCGAGACGGTCGGGGTGGACCCGGCCGCGCGTGCCGCGGTGGCCGTACCGGAGCCGACCCTGACTCCGGGCCGCTACCTCCAGGAGATCCGGTCGGCGCTGCGGTCGATGCGCGCGCTGCACGCGACGCTGACGGCCGGCTGAACCGGCGTGCGGGCCGGCGCCCGGCGAATCGCCGCGCACCGGCCCGAGAGCCGGGTGTCAGTTGACGTAGACCGCCGGGCTGCCGGTCTTGCTGGTGTCCTTCACCGGCGAGTACGACGCGGTGAAGTACGCGGTGCCGAAGCACAGCGACGGGCCGGAGAACTTGGTCAGGGGCTGGTTGGTGAAGCTGATCGAGTTGGTGGCGTTGGACGCCGTGCCGGTCAGCGAGTTCGTGCTGGTGCGGTAGACGCAGGTGATCGTGCCGAGCAGCGAGTTGAGCACGACTGTGCTCTGGATCGGCGCCGCCGTCGTCCCGGAGATCTTGACCACGCCGGCGCTGGTCACCGAGGTGGTGTACGGCAGGTTGTTGACCGTGACGCTCTGCACGCCGGTGGTGCCGAAGACGTTCGTCGTGCAGCTGGTGAACGACTGCGCGGTGAGGCTCTCGGTCGCGGTTCCGGGTGCGGTCGGGTTGGTCAGCACCTTGGCGCTGAAGCTGGACGCGGCGCACTTGATGCCGGTGGTGCCGCTGGTCGAGGAGTAGAACGTGGCGTTGGTGCCGCTGCGCAGGCTGGCCTGGATGACGTCGCCCACCGACACGGCGGTGCCGGCGACGGTCGGGTAGGTCAGCACGGCGCTGGCGAGCGAGGTGGAGGGTGCGGCGGTGGCGGGGGCGGCGCCGACCAGACCGGTCAGCAGCGCCAGGGCGGCGAGGCCCGCGCCGATGCGTCCGTACCTGGGCATGGTTGTTCCTTCCGGCGGTGGGACAGGAAACGGTGCCGGCGGCGTCCGGCATGGACGGAGCCGGTGGGTGCGGCGGCCGGGATCGGGCCGCCGCAGGTGGTGGTGCGCCGCTGCGGCCTCAGCGGGCCGGGCGGCGTGGCGCAGTGCGGCGACGCCGCGTCACCTGGATCTCTCCGGCCTTGGGGGGACGGGTGCGCGCGGCGATAATGGCAGCCATCCGGCCCTCCTTCGACGCGTTCGGGTGACCGACGAGAAGAGATCACCAGCGGTGACGAGGCGTAAACTGAGCGTGTCGAAAGTTATAAACCTCGGAGGGTCGTAAAGTCAACGCATCAAGAAAGGTCGATGAGTGACAGTCCCGAGCCCGCCGTCGCCGGCGCCCGTACCCCTGCCGGGTGCCCGCCACGGCCGCGACCCGGACCGCGCCATCAAGCGCGGCCCGCGACGCGTGCCGGCCGAGGAGGTGGCGGCGACCCAGCGCGACCGCCTCTTCGACGGGCTGGTCCGGGAGGTCGCCACCCGGGGGTACGACAACGCCCGGGTCAGCGACATCTGCCACGCCGCCGGGGTCACCCGGCCCGCGTTCTACGCGCTGTTCAGCGGCAAGCAGGACGCGTTCCTGGCCGCGTACCGGCACGGCATCGCGGTGGTGTCGCACCTGATGGAGGACGCCTACCGCGACGCCGGCCCGGACTGGCCGGAGGCCGCCCGGGCGGCGCTGCGCACGCTGCTCGACGTGCTGGCGAGCGTGCCCGCCTTCGCCCGGATGGCGCTGGTCGAGGTGGACGCGGCCGGCCCCGACGCACGCCGGGAGCGCGACGCGCTGCTGAGCAGCTTCCGCCGGTTCTTCGCCGACGCCGGGCCGGATCCGGCCGGCGTGGACCGGGACGCACTGTTGTCCATTGTGGTCGGCGGCATCCACGCCACCATCCGTGAGCGGGTGGCGCAGGGGCGGGCCGAGGAGCTGCCGCTACTGCTGCCGGCGCTCACGTACGCGGCCACCGCGCCGTTCCTCGGCCCGCGGGAGGCGGGCCGTGTCGCCCGGGCGGCCCGGGCGGACGACGGCCCGGCCGCGACCGCGCCCTGCGCGCCCGGCCAGCCCTGAGCGGTGGAAAACCGCAGCGGTTTTTCACTTTGGCCGCTTTTGGCAAATGCCGCCCAACGATCTACTACAGGCAGTTGACCGCCCCTTTACTCAGCGGTAACTTCGGCCTGCGCCTCTCGGCGCGCACATCCTGCGAAGCCATTCACATCGTCGCGGATGAATTGATCTCGAAAGGGGCCGGCATGTCGGAGCAGATCGAGCAGATCGAGACCGATCAACCGAGGAGCGGCGTACGCTGGCGCCGGTTCGCTGTCACGTTCGGCGCCGTGGCGGCCGGCGCAGCCGGCATGGTGGTGCTGACCGCGCAGGGTGTGCTCGGCGCGCAGTTCGCCATCTCGGGCATGCCGTTCACCGTCACCGCCGACAAACTGGAGGGCACCGGGTTCGAGCAGTTCGCCACGCTCGACCAGATGATCCCGGACAGCCCCAACCAGGGCGACACCGGCGGGCAGGTGCTCGTGATCGTCTCGGCGATCGACAAGGCCGAGCTGACCAATCTCTGCCAGAGCATCAACCTGGGCGGGACCAACCTGCGGATCACCGCCGGCAATTCCGGCAAGCCGGTGACCGCCCGCACGCTCGTGGTCGACGGCGACGAGATCGCCGGTAACGCCTCCTTCAAGAACATCGACGTCGGGCAGGACGCCAGCACCGTCGACAAGGTCCCCGGGGTCAAGGGCAACCCGGGCGTGTTCGCCCAGCAGGCCGACACCGTGACCATCACCAACCTGCGGCAGAACAACTACGCCACCACCGCCGCCGTCTTCACGCTGCCCAACCTGCGCATGGGCTTCAGCTCCGAAGGGTGCTGACGTGACCGCAGGACAGCACTCGGCGCCCGCCGCCGGCGTCCGTACACGCTGGCGGCGCTGGCGCCGGGCGCGGCCGTTCACCGCCGGGCTGCTCATCGCGCTCGGCGGCGCGGAGATGCTCGTGACGCTGCGCGCGCCGCTCGGGGTGCTGCTGCACGTCGGGCCGCAAGGGCTGGCCGCGTACCTGGTCCCCCTGGTCCTGGTGATCTGCGGCGTGTTGCTGATCACCACGCCGCAGCAACGCGTCTTCTACGCGGTGCTCTCCCTCGTGCTCGGGCTGGTCTCCTGGCTCACCTCGAACCTGGGCGGGTTCCTGATCGGCATGCTGCTGGCGCTCGTCGGCGGCGCGCTCGCGTTCGCGTGGACGCCGGTCAAGCGCCGGGCGACCGACGTCGGCCCGGCGGCCGCGCAAACCGAGGTCGCGCCGGCACCGCGCGAGCCGGTCGACAGCTCGGCGCCCACCGAGTCCCTCGACGCGATCCTGTCGGCCGAGCCGGGGCCGCCGCGGCACACGCGGGCGGAGCGCGGCTGACTCAGCGGGCGGTGTCGGCGACCGCCTGCGCGAACACCTCGGATCGGTGCTCGAAGTTGCGGAACCGGCCGTAGCTCGGCGCCGCCGGGGACAACAGCACCACCCCGCCGGCCGGGGTGAGCTTGCGGGACAGCCCGACGGCGGCGACCAGGTCGTCGGCCAGTTCGGTACGCACCGACGGCAGCCCGGACAGCGCCTCCACGATGCGGGGGCCGCTGTCCGGCACGCCGATCACTGTGATCTCCCGGCCGGCCAGGTGCGCACGCAGCGGGCTGTAGTCCAGCCCTCGGTCGGCCCCGCCGACGATCACGGTCAGCGGCCGTCCCTCGTACGCGTCGATCGCGTGCATGGCCGCGTACGGGCTGGTGGCGAGCGTGTCGTCGACGAACGTGAGCCCCGACGGATCGGCGATCTCGGTGAGCCGGTGCGCCAGGCCCTGGAACTCGGCGACCGCCACGGCGAGGCTGTCCTTGCGCGCCACCACGTCCACGCCGAGCGCGTCCAGCACCGCCAGCGCGACGCAGAGGTTGCCCTCGTTGTGCCGCCCGACCAGCGGCAGCACCGCGCGCGGGAACAACGGCGTGTCCCGCAGGTGGAACCACTGCGTGCCGTCCGGCCCCGTGGCGACGTGCGTGGTGTCCGGCGAGCCGGCGCGTACCGCCGCACGGTCGCCCAGCTCCGCCGCCAGCCGCGGGTCGGCGCCGTTGACCACCACGGCGTGCGGGCCGTGCGCGATCAGGTTCAGCTTGTCCCGGTAGTACTCCCGCTCACCGCCGTGCGCGTCCAGATGCTCCGGGAACAGCGCGGTCACCACCGCCACCCGCGGCGAGTCGGTCAGGTCGGAGCACTGGTAGCTGGACAGCTCCAGCACGTACAGCTCCGCCTCGGGCAGGTCCAGCAGCGGCACCCCGATGTTGCCGCCGAACACGTTCGGCCGGTCCATCGCGGTGAGCAGGTGACTGATCAGGCTGGACGTGGTGCTCTTGCCCTTGCTGCCGGTCACCCCGACGGTCCGGTCCGCGTGGTCGGCCATCCACAGCGCGCTGCCCTGCGTGACGGGCACTGACCGGCGGCGCAGCTCCACCATCCACGGGTGGGTGTTCGGCACACCCGGCGAGCGGACCACCACGTCGGCGGCTGCGAGGCGTTCGAATCCCTCCTCGCCGGTGACGAGCGGCGCGGCGGCGGCCAGCGGACCGTCCCAGGGCAGCGTGAGGAAGTTGGCGCTGTCGTCGACGACGACCAGGCCGGCCGGCCCGTGCGCGGCGATCGCGGTCACCGCGGCCCGGCCCTCGCGGCCGGCGCCCCAGACGGCGACATGACGTCCGCGCAGATCAGACAGGCGCACGGGCTCTCCTCGGACTCGGTCGACGGCGGGCAGGGTCCGGCCCAGCCGGACACGGACGGACGAACCAGGGCCTAGTATGGCGTGTGCCCAACGAGCAGCTGCGGCGGATGGACGCCTTCACCTTCCCGTCCTACTCGATCGACTTCGCCACCGGTGAGGTCCTGTTCGACTACGCCCTGACCGGTCCCGACGGCGAGCAGCGGTTCACCGAGGTGATCACGCTTCCGCTGCCGGCCGAGCCGGTCTCCGACGCCACAGCGGCCACCCTGGCCCGGGTGCTGGAGCTGCTGCACGTGGTCGCCGGCGTCAGCTACTACAAGGCCGCCGCGCCGCCCCGGCTGGTGCTGCCCGCACCGCTGGGCTCCGCCGCCGTCGCGCTGGTCACCGCCGTCTACACCAAGGGCCTCGCCGAGTACGCGTACCGCAACGAGCTGCCGCACGTGCTGGAACTGCGTCCCGAGGTGCCGTCGGGCACCGTGGACCCGGCGGTGCCGGTGGACAACTCCGACCGTCGTCCGCTGTCGGCGGTGGGCGGCGGCAAGGACTCCATCGTCACGCTGGAGGCGCTGCGCCGCGCCGGCCTCGACCCGGTGCCGTTCTCGGTCAACCCGAACCACGTGATCGTGTCGGTGAACGAGGCGTCCGACCTGGTGCCGCTGGCCGCCCGGCGGCGGCTCGACCCGGTGCTGTTCGAGCTGAACGCGGCAGGCGCGCGCAACGGGCACATCCCGGTCACCGCGATCAACTCACTGATCGCCGTGGCCACCGCCGTCCTGCACGGGCTCGGCCCGGTGGTGATGTCGAACGAGCGTTCCGCGTCCGACCCGAACCTGATCTGGAACGGCCACGAGATCAACCACCAGTGGTCGAAGGGCGTCGAGGCGGAAGGGCTGCTGCGCGCGGCGCTGGCCGAGCACGCCGGGCTCACCGAGCCGTACTTCTCGTTGCTGCGCTCCCTGTCCGAGCTGCACATCGCCCGGCTGTTCGCCGAGATCGACCGGTACGACGCGGTGGTGACCAGCTGCAACGCGGCGTTCAAGCTGCGCGACGCGAGCGAGCGCTGGTGCCGCGACTGCCCGAAGTGCCGGTTCGTGTTCCTGGCCATGGCGCCGTTCATGCCCCGGGAGCGGCTGACCGGCATCTTCGGCGGTGACCTGCTGGCCGACGAATCCCAGATCCCCGGCTACCGGGAGCTGCTCGGCATCGACGGGCACAAGCCGTTCGAGTGCGTGGGTGAGGTGGAGGAGTCGGTGGTCGCGCTGAGCCTGCTCGCCCAGCAGGACCAGTGGCGCGACGTCCCGGTGGTGCGCGCTCTGGTGGCGGCACTGCCCGACACCGCCTGGCAGGCGGCGGCCACCTCCGACGTGTTCACCCCCGGCGGCGACAACTACGTCCCCGCCCTCTACGCCAAGACCCTGACCGCCCTGACCTGACCGCCCACACGTCATCGATCTTGGAGTTGTGGCACCGCGCAGACCTCGCTTCAGGGGCATTACGGGCGCCACAACTCCAAGATCGGCGAGTCGGCCCAGACCTCATGATCAGCGGGGCAGGCGGGGGTGCGGGCCGACCCCGGACCGGGTCAGGGGGTGCGGATGGCGTCCAGGGCGAGCAGGGCCACGTGCAGGGACAGGCACCTGTCCACCGAGTCGAGGTCGGCGTCGAGGATGCGGCCGATGCGGGCCAGCCGTTCGTAGAACGCCGGCCGGGACAGGTGCGCGGCGGCCGCGCCGGCCGACTTGTTGCGCCCCTGCTCCAGGTACGCCCGCAGCGTGCCGAGCAACTGCTCCCGCGGGTGCTGGGCGTCGTAGGCGAGCAGCGGCCCGAGTTCACGCTCGACGAACGTCTGCAACCGGGGCTCGTCACGCAACAGGTGCAGCAGCCCGGCCAGCCCCACGTGCGGCAGCCGGTAGCAGGGCAGGTCACGGGGATCCCGCCGCGCCGCCTCCGCCACCTGCCGCGCCTCGATCAGTGACCGGCGTGCCTCGCGCAGGCTGCCCACACCGGACCCGGCCGCCACCACGATCGCGGCTCGGGGCGGCGCGTCGACCGGCCGCGCGCTCCCCGATGTCACGGCCCGTCCGGCGGGACGGTCAGGCGACTCCGACGGGCGGGACGCCGGGCGGGCGGCGGGGGCGGCGTCGAGGCGTACCCGGCGCAACGCCGCGGCGAACGCGGACAGTGCCTTCTCCTCGGCGGCCGGGTCGGGGAGCGCCAGCAGCGCGCCCACGGCCTGGTCGTCGAGCGGGCTGGTCAGCGCGGTGAGCTTGGCGTCCCGGACGGCCTGGCTGACCGCCTCGGCGAGGTCGCGCAGCCGGGCCGGGCCGGCTTCCGGGTCCTCGGCGTCGGTGTCGCGGCGTCCGCCGCGCCGGGCGGCGGCGGACTCGTCGTCGGGGGCGCCCGCGTCACCGGACGGCTCCTCGGCGCGGTGCCGGACCACGACGCCGACCAGGTGGCGGCGGTCCAGGACGACGCCGAGCGCCTTGGCGCGCAGCGCCACCTCGTCCACCGGACGGGTGTGGTCGATCAGGGCGGTCAGCAGCGTACGGTGGATCTGCCGTTCCAGGCCCTCGGCGTCGCGGCGGATCAGCCGGCCCAGCGCCAGCGTGGAGGCGGCCCGTTCGATCAGGATGGTCAGCCGGGTCGGCGGGGTGGACTCGGTCGCCGGCCAGCGCAGCAGCAGCCGTCCCCAGTCCTGTCCCCGCGCGCCCACTGTGGTGACGAGCCAGCCGCTGTCCGGGTCGTACGCGGTGCGCCCGGGTGGGCGGATCTGCCGCGAGTGCCGCTCCCAGCCGTCCAGCAGCAGTTGGGCGTTCTCCCCCGCCGGGTCGTACGCGAGCACCTGCCGGGACAGGTTCTCCAGCACCATCGGGCAGCCGGCCAGCTCGGCGGCCTGCCGCAGCACCTCGGCCGGTTCGGCGCCCTCCACCGACAGTTCGGTGAACCGCTGGTGGATCTCCTCGGTGGCGCGCAGCTCGGTGAGCTGGGCGTCCACGATCAGCGCGTGCACCGCCTCGGTGATCCGGACGAACGGGGTGCCCCGGCGCAGCTCGATCAGGGGCAGGCCACGTCGTTCGGCGGCGGCGGCCATCACGCGTGGCACTCCGCTGACGTAGCGGCGGCCCAGTTCGACCACCAGCCCGGAGACGCCGACGTCGGCCAGCGCGCCGATGAACTCGCGGAGGCCGGCGTCGTCGCCGGGAAGGCCGATCCCGGTGGTGAGGACCAGTTCCCCGCCGCCGAGCAGGGTGGCGATGTCGGGCACCTCGGCGATGTGCACCCAGCGCACCGACCGGTCCAGCCCGGCGTTCCCCGCGACCAGGCGCGGCGCGCCGTGGCGCACGGGCACCAGGTCCAGCACCTCACGCACGGTAGGGAACACGGGCGACACGCTACCCTGCGTCACCACCGTTGCCGAAAGCCACACCGCCCGCCGGCCCGCGGGGAGGCGGGACCGGCGGGCGGTCAGGTGAGACGAGCCGCGGACCGCTGCCCGGTGGGGCGACGGTCCGCGGACGGCGGCGATCAGTCGACGCCGAACTCCATCGCGGCCCGGTCGAGCGCCTCGTCCTCGGCGGTGGGCACGCCCCGGGAGGCGATGGCCTCCGCGCCGCCCTGCGGCATGGCGCCGATCAGCCCGGTCGAGGCCGCCTGGGCGGCGCCGACGATCCGCTGCGGGGTGCCGCCGCCGACCATGCCGACGGAGGCGTACTGCTCCAGCTTGGCCCGGGAGTCGGCGATGTCGAGGTTGCGCATGGTGAGCTGGCCGATCCGGTCGGCCGGGCCGAACGCCGAGTCCTGGGTGCGCTCCATCGACAGCTTGTCCGGGTGGTAGCTGAACGCCGGGCCGGTGGTGTCCAGGATGGAGTAGTCCTCGCCCCGGCGCAGCCGCAGCGTGACCTCGCCGGTGACCGCCGTGCCGACCCAGCGCTGCAACGACTCGCGCAGCATCAGCGCCTGCGGGTCCAGCCAGCGGCCCTCGTACATGAGGCGGCCGAGGCGGCGGCCCTCGTTGTGGTAGTTCGCGAGCGTGTCCTCGTTGTGGATGGCGTTGACGAGCCGCTCGTACGCGGCGTGCAGCAGCGCCATGCCGGGGGCCTCGTAGATGCCGCGGCTCTTGGCCTCGATGATCCGGTTCTCGATCTGGTCGGACATGCCCAGGCCGTGCCGGCCGCCGATGGCGTTGGCCTCCAGCACCAGGTCGACGGCGCTGCCGAACTCCTTGCCGTTGATCGTCACCGGGCGGCCCTGGTCGAAGCCGATGGTGACGTCCTCGGCCGGGATCTCCACGGACGGATCCCAGAACTTCACGCCCATGATCGGCTCGACCGTCTCGATGCCGGTGTCCAGGTGTTCGAGGGTCTTGGCCTCGTGGGTGGCGCCCCAGATGTTGGCGTCGGTGGAGTACGCCTTCTCGGTGCTGTCCCGGTAGGGCAGGCCGCGCTCCAGCAGCCACTCCGACATCTCGGTGCGGCCGCCCAGCTCGGTGACGAAGTCGGTGTCCAGCCACGGCTTGTAGATCCGTAGCTGCGGGTTCGCCAGCAGGCCGTACCGGTAGAACCGCTCGATGTCGTTGCCCTTGAACGTCGAGCCGTCGCCCCAGATCTGCACGTCGTCGGCGATCATCGCGCGGACCAGCAGCGTGCCGGTCACGGCCCGGCCCAGCGGCGTGGTGTTGAAGTAGGCCCGCCCGCCGGAGCGGATGTGGAAGGCGCCGCAGGTCAGCGCCGCCAGCCCTTCCTCGACCAGGGCGGCGCGGCAGTCGACGAGGCGGGCGACCTCGGCGCCGTAGCTGAGCGCGCGGCCGGGCACCGAGGCGATGTCGGGCTCGTCGTACTGGCCGATGTCAGCGGTGTAGGCGCAGGGGACGGCGCCCTTGTCGCGCATCCACGCGACGGCTACCGAGGTGTCGAGGCCGCCGGAGAAGGCGATGCCGACACGTTCGCCGATGGGCAGGGAGGTGAGAACCTTGGACACAAGGAAGATTATGCACGCCATCGCATGGTCATGCAAGCCGGTCGGGAGCGCGGGTCGTCAGAGCGCGTCGTCCCGCCCCAGCTCCCAGAACGCCACCGCCGCGGCGGCCGCCACGTTCAGCGAGTCCACACCGCGCCGCATCGGGATCACCACCCGCACGTCGCTGGCGGCCTGCGCCGCCGCGGTCAGCCCCGGCCCCTCCGCCCCGAGCAGCAACGCCGCCCGCTCGCGCTGCGCCGGGGTCAGCCGCTGCATCGGTACGGCATCAGGCGCCGGTGTCATCGCGAGCACTGTGAACCCGGCCGCCCGGACCTGGTCCAGCCCGCCGGGCCAGCTGTCGAGCTTGGCGTACGGCACCGCGAACACCTCGCCCATGCTGACCCGTACGCTGCGCCGGTAGAGCGGGTCGGCGCAGGTCGGGGACAGCAGCACCGCGTCGACGCCGAGCGCGGCGGCGCCCCGGAAGATCGCGCCCAGGTTCGTGTGGTTGTTGACGTCCTCCAGGATCACCACCCGCCGGGCGGCGGCGAGCACCTCGTCGGCGGAGCGCAGCGGCTTGCGGTGGAACGACGCGAGCACGCCCCGGTGCACGTGGAAACCGGTGGCGCGCTGGAGCACGTCCGGCGTCGCCGCGTACACCGGCGCGTCACCGGTGTCCAGGTCGGCGAGCTGGTCCACCCGCTTGGCGTCGACCAGGTACGACCGGGCCGGGTAGCCGGCCCGCAGCGCCCGCCGCAGCACCAGCTCCCCCTCGGCGATGAACAGCCCGTGCGGCGGTTCCCAGCGGGTACGCAGCTCCACGTCGGTGAGCGCGCGGTAGTCGGCGATCCGGTCGTCGTCGGGGTCGGTGATCTCGTGGACGGGCACCAGGCGATTCTGCCCGGCCCGCCCGGCCGCTCCGGCGCGGGCCGGGTTTCCGTCGTCCCGGGCGGGGAACGGAGCCGGAAGGCCGACGGTGACGGAGGGACCACGATGGGCGCGGATCACGACGGCAACCTCCCCCGCGACGCCACCGTCGCCGACTACCTGGTGGCCCGGCTCGCCGAGTGGGGCGTGCACCGCTACTACGGCTACCCGGGCGACGGGATCAACGGCATGACCTCGGCGTTGCAGCGGGCCGAGGGGCGGGCCCGGTTCATCCAGGTCCGGCACGAGGAGACGGCCGGTTTCGCGGCCGGCGCGCACGTCAAGTACGCCGGCGGCCCGCTCGGCTGCGTGGTGGTGACCAGCGGCCCCGGCGCGATCCACGCCCTCAACGGCCTCTACGACGCGAAGCTCGACCACCAGCCGGTGGTGGCGCTGCTCGGGCACACCGCGCTGCCCGCCGAGGGCGGCGGCTACTACCAGGAGGTGGACCTGCTCTCCCTCTACAAGGACGTGGCCTCGGCGTTCCTGGCCCAGCTCGACGACCCGTCGCAGGCCCGGCACCTGGTCGACCGGGCCTGCCGCACGGCGCTGGCCCGGCGTACCGTGACCGCCCTGGTCCTGCCCTCCGACGTGCAGGACCTGCCGGCGGTGCCGCACCCGCCGCACGCCCACGGCTACTACCACACCAGCGCGGTGCCGAGCAGCGAGCCGACGGTGCCGCCGGAGGCCGACGTGCGCCGCGCCGCCGAGGTGCTGCGCGGCGGCGAGCGGGTGGCGATGCTGGTCGGGCAGGGCGCGCTGGGCGCCGAGGACGAGGTACGCCGGATCGCCGACCGGCTCGGCGCCGGGGTCGCCACCGCGCTGCTCGGCTTCACCGCCGTCGACCACCGGCAGCCCTGGGTGACGGGCGCGATCGGCCTGCTCGGCAGCCGCCCGAGCTGGCAGCTCATGCGCGAGTGCGACAGGCTGCTGATCGTCGGCAGCCAGATGCCGTACTCGGAGTTCTACCCGCCGGAGGGCCAGGCCCGGGCGGTGCAGATCGACATCGACGGCACCCGGATGGGGTTGCGTTACCCGACCGAGGTGAACCTGACCGGTGACGCCGGGCCAACGCTGCGCGCCCTGCTCAAGGAGCTGGGCTCGGGTCCGGGCCCGACCGCCTGGCGGGCCACCCTCGCCGACGCCACCGGCAAGTGGCGGGCCTCGCAACGCGAGGTCGCCGCCCAGCCGGCCGACCCGGTCAACCCGCAGTCGCTGTTCACCTCGCTCGACGACGCGCTGCCAGGCGACGCCATGCTCGCCGTGGACTGCGGCACCGCCACCGCCTGGTACGCCCGGCACGTGCGGGTCCGCCCCGGCATGCTGGCCAGCCTCTCCGGCACGCTGCTCTCAATGGGCGGCGGCATGCCGTACGCGCTGGCGGCGAAGTTCGCCCACCCGGACCGGCCGGTGATCGCGCTGCTCGGCGACGGCGCGATGCAGATGAACGGCGTCAACGAGCTGATCACGGTGGCGAGGTACTGGCGGGAGTGGGCCGACCCCCGGTTCGTGGTGCTGGTGCTCAACAACCGGGATCTGGCCTTCGTCAGCTGGGAGCAGCGGTCCGGCGAGGGCACGCCGATGTTCCCGGACAGCCAGGACCTGCCGGACGTCGCGTACCACAGGTGGGCCGAGGTGCTGGGCCTCGGCGGTGAGCTGGTCGACTCCCCCGACCGGGTGGACGGCCTGTGGCAGCGGGTGCTCGACGCGGACCGCCCGGTGGTGGTGAACGCCGTGGTGGACCCGGCCGAGCTGATGCTGCCGCCGCACTTCACCGTCGAGCAGGCCCGCAAGACCGCCGCCGCGGTGCTGCGCGGGGACAGCGACCGGGCCGGCATCATGCGGCGCGGCGTGCCGGCCGCGCTCGCCACGTACCGGCCCCGCCGCCGGGGCCGCTGAGGCGTCAGGCCCGCGCGTAGCGCAGCAGCACCGACCGTCCGTCGAACCGGCGCGTCTCGACCAGCCGCAGGCTCTGCCGGGCCAGGCCGGGCAGCACCTGCCGTCCGCCGCCGAGCACCACCGGGTGCACGATCACCTCGTAGGTGTCGACGAGCCCGAGCGCGGCCAAGGCCGTCGCCGCGCCGGTGCCGCCGGTGACCAGCAGGTCGCCGGGGAACCGCTCACGGACCTCGGCGAACTCCTTCGCCAGGTCGCCGCCGCCGACCACCACGGCGCCGTGGGAGGCCTCGGCGAGCGTGCGGGAGACCACGATCTTCGGGGTACGCCGCCAGATCGGCGCGAACGCCAGGTCGTGCGGGTGGTCGGAGATCGACTCGACCTGCGGCCAGTAGGAGGACATCATCTCCCACACCCGCCGCCCGTAGACGAAGGCGTCGGCCCGCTCGGCCAGCCCGATCGAGTACGCGGACAGTTCCTCCCCCATCTCCGGCCAGTCGAACTCGCCGTTCGGGCCCTCGATGAAGCCGTCGACCGACGTGTGCACCCCGTAGACGACGTTGCCCATGCGCTGCTCCTCCGCGTATCGGCGCGTCCCGGTCGGACACGCTCACCGGTGGGTCGGAGCCGCCCGGCCGGATCCGACACGTGCCGTGGAGAGTTGTCCGGGTGCGTTAGCGTCCGGGCCCATGGGCCGCCCCGTGATGATCGCGCTGATCGGCGTCGACGGCTCCGGCAAGACCACCCAGGCCAGGGCTTTGGCGGCGCGGCTGCGCGAGCAGGGCGTCCGGGCTCGGTACTTCGAGAACGCCGGTGGGCGGCCGCTGTGGAACCGGCTGGCGCGGGCGCTCGGCCGCACCGACGGGATGGCGCTGTTCGGCCGTACCGTCTATCCGGCGCTGGAGGCGACGGTGCGCGCGGCGGCGATGGCCCGGACCGTCGCGGTGGCCCGCCTGACCGGACGGGTGGCGGTGCTGGACCGGTGGACCTGGTGCCAGGACGTGATCATGGCGGCCCGCGGCGACCGGGGACGGCGCGCGGTGCGCGCCGTCTACGCGGTCTTCCCGCGCCCGGCGGTGGTGTGCTTCCTGGCCACCTCGCCCGGGGTGGCGCAGCGGCGGGTGGCCGCGCGGGGCATCGACACCGAGGAGCTGGCGCACCTGTGCGCGCTGGACGCCGCCTACCGGGCACTGCCGGAGTTCGGCTCGTTCGTCACGCTCGGCGGCGACGGCACCCCGGACGAGGTGGCCGCCGCCCTCGACGCGGTCGTGGACGCGGCCGTCGACGCGGTTGCGGGTCCGGCGCCGCGGCGCGGCGTTAAGAAGGGGCCCTTCCTCTACCGGAGGCGTTAAGAAGGGGCCCTTCCTTACCCGCGGCCGCGCAGCCAGCGCAGCACGTCGGAGGGCAGCTCGCTGTCCTGGCGCTGCTCGCGGCGGTCCGGCTCGGTCCGGCGGGGCGGCTGTGGGCGCTGCGGGTCGCCGACCAGCGCCCGGCTCGGCGCGGTGAAGTCGGCCACCGGCTTGCCGGCGAGCGCCGTCTTGATGGTCCGGGCCACCGCGTCGATCACCTTGGCCTGCACGGCGGAGCCGACCAGGTCGGTGACGTCGTCCGGGTTGGCGGCGATGCCTGCCACCGCGACCTGCGGGGTGTAGCCGACGAACGTCTCGGTGGCGTTGCGCTCCGAGCTGCCGGTCTTGCCGGCCACCGGGCGGCCGACGATCCGGTCGACGGCGGTGGCGGTGCCGCCGTTGCACTGGTCGAACGCGGACTGCTGGCCGACCGGGCAGCGGGCCGCGTCGGTGGCGGCGCGGGCCACGTCCGGTTCGAGCACCCGCTTGCAGGACGGCTGCGCCACGTCGACGGCGCCGCCGTCCGGCGCGGTCACCGAGACCACCGGCAGCGGCGTGCAGTACGTGCCCTCGGCGGCCACCGTGGCGTACGCGTTCGCCAGGTCCAGCGGGGTGGTGGCGGCGACGCCGAGCGTGAACGCGCCCCAGTTGGCGGCGTTGTCGCGGGCGAACGCGGCGTCGGAGTCGGCCCGGAAGGTGATGCCGAGGCGCTGGGCCATCTCCACCACCTTGTCCTCGCCGACCTGCTCGGCCAGCCAGACGAAGTACGTGTTGACGGAGCGGCCGAAGCCGTCCCACATCATCCGGTAGCCGTCCATCCACTGCGGGTTGGCGTTCGCCGGGCACCACGTGCCGTCGCAGTTGCCCTCGTCGTCCGAGGCGTACCGGGTGGGCAGCCTGCTGGGGGCGTCGAAGCCGGTGGACAGCGGCTTGCCGGCCTCCAGCGCGGCCAGCATGGTGAACATCTTGAACGTCGAGCCGGCCTGGTAGCCGTCGACGCTGGCGCCGCCGGAGATCAGCGGGTTGACCGTGTTCGGGTGGTTGGCCTGCCCGTCCGGGTTGGCGTCGAGGCTGTAGTGCCGGTTCACCGCCATGGCGAGCACCCGGCCGGTGCCGGGCTCGACCGCCGCGATCGGCAGCGCCCGCTTGTTGCCGTACCCGTAGACCTTGGTGGCCTGCTCCTGCGCGGTCTGCTGGATCTCCGGGTCGAGCGTGGTGACGACGCGGTAACCGCCCCGGCGCAGTGCCTGCTCCCGCTCCTCGGGCGTGCTGCCGAAGGCCGGCTGGGTGAGCCACCAGCGGCGCAGGTAGTCGCAGAAGAAGCCCCAGTCGTCGTGCCCCTGGGCGGTGGCGGTGCAGCCGTTGGGCTGGGCGGTGGGGCGCAGCGTCAGCGCCTCGGTCTTCGCCGCGGCGGCCTGCTGCGCGGTGATCGCGCCGGTCTCGGCCATCGCGTCGAGCACGTACCCGCGCCGGGCCAGCGCCTGGTCCTTGTCGCCGTCGATCGGGCTGTACGCGTCGGGCGACTGGACCAGGCCGGCGAGCAGCGCCGCCTCGCCCAGCGTCAGGTCGGCCGGGGCCTTGCCGAAGTAGCGCTGGCTCGCGGCGGCGACGCCGTACGCGCCGGAGCCGAAGTACGCGATGTTGAGGTAGCGGTTGAGGATCTCGTCCTTTGAGAGCGACTGCTCCAGCGCGTTCGCGTACCGGATCTCCTGGAGCTTGCGCCCGACGGTCTGCTCGGTGGCGGCCTGCCGCTCCTCGGGGGTGCGGTTCGGGTCGGTCTTGAGCACGTTGCGGACGTACTGCATGGTCAGCGTGGACCCGCCCTGCTCGGTGCCGCCGCCCTTGACGTTCGCCACCAGCGCGCGGGCGATGCCGCGCAGGTCAGCGCCGCCGTGCGAGTAGAACCGCCGGTCCTCGGCCGCGATGATCGCCTGCCGCATCACCGGGGCGATCTCGTCCAGCGACACGTCGGTGCGGTTCACGTCGTAGAACGTGGTGATCAGGGTGGTGCCGTCGTTGGCGTAGAGGTAGGAGCGCTGCGGCTGCACGGGGGTGCGCAGCGCGTCGGGCAGGTCCGCGTACGCGCCGAGCGCGGCCCGCGCGGCGAACCCGCCGAGCAGGCCGCCGGGAAGCGCGGCGAGCGCGAGGACGAGCCCGGCGAGCAGGCCGGCCAGCAGCACGGTGAACAGCCGCGACAGCGGCGACCTGGGAGACGGCATGGACTCCAGGATTGCCACGAAAGCCGCCTACCGGCCACCTCGCCAGGCAACTGTCAGTTACCTCACGGCAACCGTTCAGCTCCCGGCGGCCGGACGAACCGGTCATCCGGCGCCGAGTGGGCCCTTCGGTGACGTCGGCGGCACCGGTGCGGCGGCGACGCTGGCGGCTGCGGCGTCCCGGGCGATGGTCTCGGGCACCAGGCGGCCGCTGCGGTAGCCGATGCCGATGCCGGCGACCAGCACGAAGATCGCGCCGAACGTCTGGAGCGAGCCGATCAGCGCGCCGCCCAGGCCGAGCAGCGGGGCGGCGATCATCAGCATGGTCCCGTCGCCGTAGGAGAACATCCCGGACCGGGCGACCGACCAGCCGGTCAGGAACCAGCCCACGCTGTAGAGGGTGGCGCCGAACAGCACGATGCCGCGCGCGGTCACGCCGAACACCGGCGTCTGCTCGGCCAGCCCGGCGAACGGCAGCATCAGCACCATCCCGCCGATGCTCGCCAGCAGCCCGGCCAGCGCGACGCGGCGGCAGCGGGTGGCGGCGAGCAGGCCGGTGAGCGCGAGCAGGGCGAGCAGCCCCAGCCACACCGAGGCGACCCAGCCGACCAGGTAGAGCGGCCGGCCGTCGGCCGGATACGGGTCGTTGCCCACACCGCCGTCGCTGGCCATCGCCACCAGGCCGTAGAGGACCGCGTACGCCGGGAGCAGCCAGACCGCCGCGCGGGCGAACCGGCGGATCGACCAGGCCCAGGTCGCGTCGGTCGCAGGCGCTCCCGGGCCGGGTTCGGAGACGAACGGCAGGACCCCGAAACCCCCTCCGGTACGCCGGGAGCCGATCGGACCGGCGGGGTCGTGCGCGCCGGGGACCGGGGTACGGGAGAACAGCCGGTTCGCCGGGTCCTTCATGCCTCACCTCGTTCGCGCCACGGGCGGCCCGGGACGCGCAAACGGCGCTCCGGCCCTGCTCACCACCCGTCCTGAAACCGATGGTGGCAGTCGCCGGAGCGCCGTATGAGGGATTCTCGGATTTGCCGGTCAGCCCCGCTCGCGCTGGTCCGCCGGGTCGTTCACCAGGCTGGCCGGGGACACCGGCTCCGGCGCGGGCAGACCCTTCGGGTTGTTGCCGCCGGTGGCCTGCGCCTCCGCCACGCGTACCTCGTCGTGGATCTCCTGGGCCGCGACGGCCGCGGCCTGGGCGGCCTCGGCGGCCTCCCGCTCGACCTCGCCGGCGCTCTTGGCGGCCTCCGGCGACGGCACGTCGCCGGCCATGTTCGCGAGCCCGCCCAGCGCGCCGCCCATGCCCTCCAGGGCCTTGGTCAGCTCGGTCGGGACGATCCAGACCTTGTTGGCGGTGCCGTTGGCGATCTGCGGCAGCGCCTGGAGGTACTGGTAGGCGAGCACCTTCTGGCTCGGGTTGGCGGTGTGGATCGCGTCGAAGACGGTACGGATCGCCTTGGCCTGGCCCTCCGCCTGGAGGATCCGGGCCTGCCGGTCACCGTCGGCACGCAGCACCGCGGCCTGCTTCTCACCCTCGGCGGTGAGGATCTGCGACTGCTTGTGCCCCTCGGCGTTGAGGATCGCGGCACGGCGGTCCCGCTCGGCGCGCATCTGCTTCTCCATCGAGTCGCGGATGCTCGGCGGCGGCTCGATCGCCTTGATCTCGACCCGGGTCACCTTGATGCCCCAGCGGCCGGTGGTCTCGTCCAGCACGCCGGACAGGTGCCGGTTGATCTCCTCGCGGCTGGTCAGCGCGCGCTCCAGGTCGAGCGAGCCGATCACGTTACGCAGCGTGGTGACGGTGAGCTGCTCGATGGCCTGGAGGAAGTTGGAGATCTCGTAGGTGGCGCGAACCGAGTCGACCACCTTGAAGTAGAGGACCGTGTCGATCGAGACGACCAGGTTGTCGGAGGTGATCACCGGCTGGGGCGGGAAGCTGACCACCTGCTCGCGCATGTCGACCTTGGTACGCACCGCGTCGACGAACGGCACCAGCAGGTTGAGGCCCGGGTTCAGCGTGCGCTTGTACCGGCCCAGCCGCTCCACCACGTCCTGACGCTGCTGCGGCACGATCCGCACCGCCTTGAACAGCGTCACCACACCGATCAACGCCACCGCGATCATCAGGATCGCCAGAAACTCCATACCGTTCACCTTTTCGCTTCGGGCAGCTCACCCGGGGTGGAAATGTCGTCCTGCCATACCAGGGCGGTAGCGCCCCGGACCTTGATCACCTGCACCCGCTCACCCTCGGCGTACGTGCGCGTCGCGTCGTACGAGCGGGCCGTCCACAGCTCACCATCGATCTTGACCATGCCCCGGTCGGCGTCGACCGGCTCCAGGACCACAGCGGTGGCCCCCTCCAGCGCCTCGACCCCGAACGGCTGCTCCCCGGTCTCCAGCGTCGGCCGGGCGTGCCGCCGGACCACCGGACGGACCACCGCCACCGACAGCGCCGACACCGCCGCGAAGACCACCGCCTGGAGCGCCACCGGCGCACCGAGCGCCGCGGCGCCGGCGGCGGCGAACGCCCCGACCCCGAACATGATCAGGAAGAGCGTCGTCGTGAAGATCTCGGCGACCGCTAATACCACACCCAGAACGATCCAGAACACGGCGTCCACGAGAACAATCCTGACACGTCAACGCACGTGTCATCGAACTGTCATGATCGCTAGGCTCGGCACGGCGTACCGCGGCACCCGCCGACGAGGAGGACGACATGCCCCTGCTGCCCGAGACCGCGCGTCAGGTGGACCTGCTGGTCGCCCGGGCCCAGGCCGAGGGGCGCGGTCCCTCGCTCGCCCTCGGCGTGGTCCGCGACGGCCGGCTGGCGCACCTCGCGGTCGCCGGTGAGACGCCCCGCCCGGACGGCGACCTCCAGTACCGGGTCGGCTCGATCACCAAGACCATGACCGCGGTGCTGGTGATGCAGCAGCGCGACGCCGGCCGGGTGGCGCTCGACGACCCGCTCGACGCCCACCTGCCCGGCACCCCGGTCGGCACGGTGACGGTGCGCCACCTGCTCGGGCACGTCAGCGGCCTGCAACGCGAGCCGGACGGCGACTGGTGGGAACGCGCCGAGGGCACGGACCTGGACACGCTGCTGGCCGGGCTGACGCCGGACAAGATCGCCCATCCGCCGCACTTCGTCTACCACTACTCGAACCTGGCGTACGGGCTGCTCGGCGCCGTGCTGGAACGGATCACCGGCACCCCGTGGGCGGACCTGCTGACCGAGCGGCTGCTGACACCGCTGGGCATGCGCCGCACCACGTACCACCCCACCGAGCCGTACGCCCCCGGTTACGTCGTGCACCCGTGGCACGAGACGCTGCGGGAGGAGCCGCGTACCGACACCGGGGCGATGGCCCCGGCCGGGCAGCTCTGGTCGACGGTCGAGGACCTGGGCCGCTGGGCGGCGTTCCTGGCCGACCCGGACCCGGCGGTGCTCTCCCCCGCCACGCTCACCGAGATGTGCGCCCCAGTGGTGATCAACGACCTGGACTCGTGGACCGGCGGCCACGGCCTCGGTGTCGAGCTCTACCGGGCCGGCGACCGGGTGTACGTCGGGCACGGCGGCTCCATGCCCGGGTACGTCGCCGGCCTGGCCGTGCACCGGCCCACCCGCACCGCCGTGGTCAACTTCGCCAACGCGTACGGGCTTCGCGGCCACCACATCGGCGCGCTCGGCCGGGAGGCGCTCACGCTGGTGCTGGACGCCGAACCGGCCGCGCCCGCCCCCTGGCGCCCGGCCGGCCCGCCCGCCGCCGACGTGGCCGCGCTGACCGGCCGCTGGTGGTGGATGGGTGGCGAGTACGAGTTCCGCGTCGACGCCGCCGGCGACCTGGTCGGCGGTCTGGTGGGCAAGCCGGTGCTCCGCTTCACCCCGGAGGGACCGGACCGGTGGCGGGGCCGCTCCGGCTCCCAGGACGGCGAGATCCTCACCGTCATCCGAGACGGTTCCGGCACCCCGGTAGCCCTGGACATAGCCACATTCGTCCTGACCCGCACCCCCGACGAACTCCCCTGACAGCCCCACCCGCCCCGCC
>NZ_JNZR01000020.1:0-114822 GCF_000717585.1 Micromonospora globosa | reverse complement strand
CCCACCCACCACCCACCCCACCCACCCCGGCCGGCCCGGCCGGCCCGGCCGGCCCCAGGCCCGATGATCGACACCAGTTCGGCGAAGTGGCGGTATCGGAGGGCCCTGGATGCCACCACTTCGGCGGAAAGCAGTCGATCAACGTCGGAAAACCGCCGACAACGCTGGGCGCCGGCCCGAGCCGGACCGGCGGTCGTGGCTGTGGCTACTGTGAGGCGGTGACGGGGTACGCGGCGATCCTGCTCGCCGGTGGCGCGGCCCGGCGGATGGGCGGCGTGGACAAGCCGGCCCGGGCAGTAGGCGGCCGGCCGATGCTGCACCGGGTGCTGGACGCGGTGGCCGACGCGGACCAGCGGATCGTGGTCGGCTCGTCCGGCCCGCTGCCCAGGGGAGTCCGGACGGCCCGGGAAGAGCCGCCCGGGGGCGGTCCGGTGGCCGCTACGGCAGCCGGGTTGGCGTTGCTCGACCCCGGTACGACGACAGTCGCAGTGCTCGCCGCCGACCTGCCGCTGCTCACCACCGCAGCGGTGGCCGAGCTGCGACGCGCGCTCGCCGCCTGTCACTCCCGCGACGACCCGCCGCCCGCGCTCGACGCCGCAGCCGCCGGGCCAGAAGACGCACCTGCCACCGCCAGGTCGGAAGACGCACCTGCCGCCGTCGGGCCGCAAGACGCGCCCGCCGCCTGGCGGGAGACGCTGGACGGTCGGTCCGCCGCGCTCGCCTGCTACGTGGACGGGGACGGCCGCCGCCAGCACCTGTGCGCCCTCTGGCAGGTACCGGCCCTGCGGTCCGCCCTCGACCGGCTCGCCGCGACGCGGGGCGGTTCGCTCGACGGCGCGCCGGTACGCGGGCTGCTGGCTGACGTCGCCGTACGCGAGGTGTCCTGGTCCGGCTCGGGGCCGCCGCCGTGGTTCGACTGCGACACTGACGAGGACGTACGCCGGGCGGAGGAGTGGACGAGATGACGGTGCTGGACGACTGGGTCACGGCGGTCTGCGCGGAACTGGACCTGGACCCGGCGGGGGTGCCCGTGCCGACAGTGCTCGACGTGGCCCGGGACGTGGCCCACCAGGTGGTCCGGCCGGGAGCGCCGGTCACCGCGTACCTGCTGGGGCTGGCGGTGGGGCGCGGCGCGGACCCGGCCGCGGCGGCCGAGCGGCTCAGTGCGCTGGCCGGTTCCTGGCCGGTGGACCTGGGTGGTTCCACGCCTGAGGATTAGCGCCTCGCGCGGGATTCGGTCCCCTTCGCGCCTGGGTAGGGTGGCGGGAACGGACGGAGGCGATCATGACGGCAGACCACCCCTCGGAGCCGGTCGACGAGCCTGCCGGCGGCGCGCCGGAGCACCACGCCACCGGCGCCACGTCGGCGCATCAGGCCACCGGCGGCGCGCCGGAGCACCACGAGTCGATCCTGCTCGACGAGCCGACCACCGCTGATCTGCGGGCCAAGGTCACCGAGGCCTGGCGGGAGTTCGCCCGGGCGCTCGCCGACCGGCTGCGCGGGCTGCCCTCCGGCGGGCACCTGGAGGTCACGCTCGACCCGACCGCCTCGGGCACCGGCGACGCCGTCTACTCGGTGAGCGTGGACGCGGGCGAGGCGGGCCGTCTCTCGGCCCGCGCGGTCGGAAACGCCACGCTGCCGCAGGGCTACCGGCTGGACCGGGCCGCGGTGGCCGACATGGTGGCGCTCGGCTGGTCGCCGCCGGGTGTGGTGCCGGGTTCCGGGGAGCAGTTCGGGCTGGACTGCGGCACCGACGAGGCGACCCGGCTGGCCGCCGTGCTGTCCCGGACGCTGCGGGACGTCTACGGCGCCCCGCATCCGGCCTTCCTCGTCTACCTGGTGCACGACGCCGAGGGCGAGGCGCTTCCCGTAGAGCCGCTCGGTACCGCGCGCAGCGAGTTCGGCCCGGACCGCGACGTCGAGGCCGACCTGGACGAGGCGCTGGCCGCGGCGGCGGCCGCCCAGTCCGGCGAGAACGACGTGCTGGCCCTGGAGGAGCGGGTCCGCACCGTCGTGTCGACAATGCTGAAGTCCGCGTCCGACCAGCTTCAGGTCGACTCCGACGGTGACATCAACATCCGGGCCGGCTCGGCCATGGTCTTCGTGCGGGTGCGCGACAACCCGCCGCTCGTGGACGTCTTCTCGCCGGTGCTGACCGAGGTCGAGCCGACCGAGCGTCTCTACGTGAAGCTCTCGGAGCTGACCAACCGGATGCCGATCGGCCGGCTCTACTGCGCCGACGACACGGTGTGGGCCTCGATCCCGGTGTTCGGCCGCAACTTCCAGCCCACCCATCTGATGCTCGCGGTGCAGGTGATGACCGGTCTCGCCGACGAGCTGGACGACCGCCTGCACGGCGAGTTCGGCGGCAAGCGCTTCTTCGGCGAGGGCGACAAGCCGGCCCGGGCCGAGGAGCACCGCACCGGCATGTACCTCTGAGCGCTGCTCAGCGTACGTCGAGCAGCGTCTTGCCCACCGTCCGACGGGCCTCGATCGCGGCGTGCGCGGCGGCGGCCCGGTCCAGCGGGAAGCGCTGCCCGATCAGCGGCCGCAGCCGCCCGGCCGCGCCCTCGGCGAGTGCCGCCTCGGTGAGGGCGCGCAGCTCGTCCGGGCCGGGCCGGGGGCTCAGCAGCGTCACCCCGCGTGCGGCTGCCGACTCGGCCGGGATGTCCGCCCAGGTGCCGCCGGCCAGCCCGAAGCTGAGCATCCGTCCGCCGGGGTCCAGCAGGTCGAACGCCTCCCGGGCGAGCGGCCCGCCGACGCCGTCGAACACCACGTCGACGGCGCCCACGGCGTCCCGGACCCGGTCGGTCCAGCCCGCCTGCCGGTAGTCGACCACGACGTCGAGCCCGGCGGCACGGAGCACGGCCACCTTGCGGGAGCCGCCGACGGCGGCCACCACCGTGGCGCCGGCCCGTGCGGCGAGTTGGACCAGCAGCGATCCGACCCCGCCGGCCGCCGCCTCCACCAGGACGCGGTCACCGCGCCGCAGCCCGGCCGCCCGGGCCAGCATCAGGGCGGTCCGGCCGTCGGCCATCAGCGCCACCGCCGCGTCCAGCGGCAACCCCGGGGGTACGGGGACAGGCGCGCCCTGGTCGACCACGACGCGCTCGGCGTACCCGCCGGTGCCGCCGGTGGCGGTGACCACGACGCGGCCGGCGAGCGCCGGGTCGGCGTCCGGTCCCAGCGCGGTGATCGTGCCGCCGACCCCGTTACCGGGGATCACCGGCAGTTCGGTGCCGAACGGCCCGAAGCCGCTGGCCCGGAACATCGTCTCGACGAACGTGATGTTCGCGTGTGCCACGTCGACGAGCACCTGGCCCGGTCCGGGTGCCGGGTCGGGCGCCGTCCCCGGCACGAGCACCTCCGGTCCGCCGAACTCCCGCAGCCACACCGCACGCATACCGCCCCCTCGCGTCCCGCCGGTCATCGGTGTCAGTGCACGACATGAAGCGAGGTTGAGGTCAAGGCGTGGACGGTCCGACGCCGGGGGACTCGACCAGCCGGGAGAGCACGATGGTGCTGCGGGACGACGTGACGAACGACTCGGCGCGCAGGCGTTCCAGTGCCTCCTCCAGGTGGGAGATGTCCGCGGCGCGCAGGTGCACGAGCGCGTCCGCCTCGCCGGAGACCGTGTACGCGCCGACCACCTCGGGGTGCCGGCGGGCGGCGGCGCCGATCTGCGCCGGCGTGGTCCGGCCCGCGCAGAACAGCTCGACGAACGCCTCGGTGGTCCAGCCGACCGCGGCCGGGTCGACGACGGCGGTGAATCCCCGGATCACCCCGGCGGATCGGAGGCGGTCGACGCGTCGCTTGACGGCGGGGGCGGAGAGTGACACCCGGCTGCCGATGTCCGCGTACGAGGCGCGAGCATCCGCGACGAGTAACGCAATGATTCGCTGGTCAACCGCGTCTATCTGCAACGTTCTGCTCCCGGGAAGCAATGCTTGTGGCTGTTACCAAAGTTGTACCGTACCTACTCTTGGTGACCGTGAACCAGCAGCGAGTCTCGCGAAAGCGGACATATCTCATGTGCTCGCCCGAGCACTTCACGGTCGAGTACGCGATCAACCCGTGGATGGACGTGACCACGCCGGTCGACGCCGACCTGGCGGTCAAGCAGTGGGACCGGCTGCGCGAGACGCTCGTCGGGCTGGGCCACGAGGTGCACCTGCTCACCCCCGAGGCGGGTCTGCCGGACATGGTCTACGCGGCCAACGGTGCCTTCGTGGTCGACGGCAGCGTCTACGGCGCCCGGTTCAAGCACGAGCAGCGGTCCGCCGAGGCCGCCGCGCACCGGGCGTTCTACGAGCAGCAGGGCTGGCGGTTCATCGCGCCGAGCGAGACGAACGAGGGTGAGGGCGACTTCGCGTACCTGCCGGAGGCGCACGGCGGCCTGATCCTGGCCGGGTACGGCTTCCGGACGGAGCCGGCCGCGCACGCCGAGGCGCAGGAGGCGCTCGGGCGGCCGGTGGTCTCGCTGCACCTGGTCGACCCGCGCTTCTACCACCTGGACGTCGCGCTGGCCTCGATCGACGACGAGAACGTCGTCTACTACCCGGGGGCCTTCTCGGCCGCGAGCCAGAAGGTGCTGGCCCAGCTCTTCCCGGACGCGATCGTCGCGGACGACGAGGACGCGCTGGCGTTCGGCCTGAACCTGGTCAGCGACGGACTCAACGTGGTGCTGAACAACGAGGCGACCCGGCTCGCCGGCAAGCTGAAGGCGGCCGGCTACCACCCGGTCCCGGTGGAGCTGGCCGAGCTGAAGAAGGGCGGTGGCAGCGTGAAGTGCTGCATCGCCGAGCTGCGGCACTGAGCCAAGGCTCGACGCCACGCCACGCCTCGGCGCGAAAGGGCGGCCTCCCGGTGGGGAGACCGCCCTTTCGCGTGTACGAGGGCTTGTCAGCCCAGCGTCGCCAGCTCGTTGATCACGACGTTGGAGAGCAGCCGGCCGTCGGTCTGCACCCGGCGCAGGTACCACTTCTGCTGCGGGGTACGGGTCTGGTTGAACTGCCAGGTGCCGCGCGGGCTGTCCACCTGGCCGACCTTGCCGAGCGCCAGGTTGACCTGCTGCGGCGAGGGGTTCGACCCGGCCAGCCGGATCGCCTTGTCCAGCACCAGCGCGGCGTCGTAGGAGGCCATCGCGTACGTGGTGGGCGCCGAGTTGAACGTCTTCCGGTACGCCGAGGCGAAGATCCGGTTCGCGGTGTTGTTGAGGTCGGCCGAGTAGTTGAGCGCGGTCTCGATGCCGTACGTCTGGATCAGCTTGCGCTCGCGGCCCTTCTCCCCGTCGTCGAGCTGGTCGAGCGCGGTGCCCTCGGTGAGGAAACCGGGGGCGTAGATCGGTCCCCGGTAGCCCTGGGCGTAGAGCTGCTTGACGAACTGCACGGCCTGCGCGCCGGAGTAGTGGCAGAAGACCGCGTCCGGGTTGCGCCCGAGCGCCTTGCGGATCGGCCCGGAGTAGAGCGACCGGGAGGGGTTGGGGTCGTCGTCGGTGAAGATCGGATCCTCGGTGAGCCGGCGGCCCCGCTCGTACGCGCGCCGCAGCCCTTCGATGACGTCCTGGCTGCCCGGGCCGCGGGTGCCGAAGATGGCGATCCGGCTCGACGCGTCCAGCTTCTGGCGCAGGTACTCGCCGAGCGCCTCACCGGGCTCGGTCAGCACGTACGACGTGCGCCAGATGTAGACGACGCCCTGGAGCGTCGACGGGGAGGCGTTGGAGCCCAGCAGGGGCACCCGGGCCTCCTCGACCGCGTCCTTGATGCCGGTCATCACGGTGGGGCTGACCACGCCGGTGAGCGCGAGCACGCCCTCCTTGAGCAGCCGGTCGACGGCGGCCTTTCCGGTGGCGGCGGTGTCGCCCTCCTCGGCGGTCACGACCGTGACCGGGTGACCGGCGATCTGCTGGCCGCGCATGCTGAGGAAGAGCTGGAAACCGTTGGTGATCTCGTCACCGATGGCCTTGTTCGCCCCGCTGCCGGGCACGATCAGCCCGACTTTGATCGGGCTGCCGGATCCGGCCTCGTCCCCGGTGTCGTCCCCGGATCCGCAACCCGCCGCCAGTCCGGTGGTACCCAGCGCGGCCAGCAGTTGCAGCGCCCGCCTGCGGTTCATCTGTGCCACCGAATTTCCTTCCCGACGGGGCGGCCATGGTGCACACCCCTTCGGCGTTCTACCTGGTCGACGACGCTGCGTCAATGCCCGGAAGATCATCGTGAAGCGACCGCAACGCCTCCACCACCTGGGGCCATGCGGTGGAGCCCGGTGCGATCAGCCCGAAATGCTCGCATTCGGGCAGCTCAACGAGCGTGGCGGAGCCTCCGGTGGCCCGATCTGCCGCCACCCAGGATCGGCTGATCGCGATCGGGACCTGGACATCTTGATCACCGTGGATGACTACTGTGCGTGTTCGGATGGGCACCAATGCCGATGGATCCGCTGCGGCGTACCGGTCCGGCACGTCGTCCGGGCCGCCGCCGAGCAGCGCGGCCACCGCACCCTCGTCCAGGTCCAGCCGGTACGCCTGCGCGAGGTCGGCCACCGGCGCCAGCGCGAGCACCCCGCCGACCGTCTCCGGGGCGTGCGCGGCCACGTACAGGGCCAGGTGCCCGCCCGCGGAGTGACCGACCAGGATCGGCGGCACGGGCGCCACCCGGCCGGGCAGCGCGGCGGCGGCGAGTTCCGGCAGCGCGGCGATCCCGGCGCGGACGTCGGTCAGCGTGTGCGGCCAGCCTCCGTCCGGCCGGCCGGTCCGGCGGTACTCGATCTGCGCGACCGGGTGGCCGAGCGCGGCGAGCGCCGCCGCCATCGGGCCGGTGTGGGCCCTGTCGTACTCCGCCCGCCAGAAGCCGCCGTGCACCACGACCACCAGCGGCCGGGGCGGCCCGTCGCCGGCCGGGAGGCGCAGGTCGGCGCACTGGTCCGGATGGTCGCCGTAGGAGACCGTGGCATCCGGGGGCGGGGACGGGCGGGTCAGCACCTCGCGCGGGTCGGAGAGCATGCGGCGACCGTAGCGTCCCCCGGACCGGCCGCGTGCACATGGTCGGCGTGGGTAAAGATGGGTGCCATGACCGAAGCGCACTCCGCCGGACACGACGACGAACAGGGCAACGATGGCATCCCCGGCACCGTGGTGGTGGTCGGGCCGGACGGCCGCCCGGTCGGCACGGTGCAGACCGACGAGGGCAAGGGCGAGGACCCGACCCGTCTGGTCGAGCAGCCGGCCAAGGTGATGCGGATCGGCAGCATGATCAAGCAGCTGCTGGAGGAGGTGAAGGCGGCGCCGCTCGACGACGCGAGCCGGCACCGGATGCGGGAGATCCACGAGCGCTCGATCGTCGAGTTGAAGGAGGGCCTCGCCCCCGAGCTGCGCGAGGAGCTGGAGCGGATCTCGCTGCCGTTCACCGAGCAGCAGGCGCCGAGCGAGAGCGAGCTGCGGATCGCGCACGCCCAGCTGGTGGGCTGGCTGGAAGGGCTGTTCCACGGCATCCAGGCCGCACTGGTGGCCCAGCAGATGGCCGCCCGCGTCCAGCTGGAGCAGATGCGTTCCGGCCGCCAGGCGCTGCCCAGCGGCCCGGGCGGCGTGATGCCGGGCATGCCCGGGATGCCCGGCGGCGGCGAGGGCCACGCGCCCGGCCAGTACCTGTGACCCGTCGGCCGGGGCGTGTCATGCGCCCCGGCCGGTCAGTCCAGCTCGAAGACCTTCTCCAGGTACGCGGCCACGCCGTCCTCGGTGTTCGGCCCGGTGACCTCGTGTGCGATCTCCCGTACGGCCGGATGGGCGTTGGCGACGGCCACCGCCCGTCCGGCCCAGGCCAGCATCGGCACGTCGTTGGGCATGTCGCCGAAGGCCACCACGTCCCGCTCGTCGACGCCCAGCCGCTCCGCGTACCAGGCCAGGCCCGCCGCCTTGGTCACACCGGCGGCCGAGATCTCGATCAGTCCGCTGTACGACGAGTGGGTCGCCTCGGCCAGCCCCTCCAGGGCGCCCGCCACCACCCGCACGAAGACGTCCGGATCCTGCTCACCGGCCCGTGCCAGCAGCTTCACCGCGGGCGCGGCCAGCAGTTCCTCCGGCGACTCGACGGCCCGGATGGCGTCGAGGTCGGCGTCCCAGCGCAGCGGGTAGTGCACCTCGTGCCGCATCTGGCGGCTGTCCACGATCTCCACGGCGAGGCTCACGCCGGGCACCTCGGCGCGCAGCCTCCGGGCCACCTCGGCCAGCAGTTCCGGGGCGAGCGGGTCGGCCCGGAGCACCTGGTCGGTGGCCGGGTCGTACACCACCGCGCCGTTGGCGCAGATGGCCGGCAGCGGCGCGGCGAGCTGCTCGTACACCATCGGGAGCCAGCGGATCGGACGGCCGGTGACCAGGACCACCGGGGTGCCGGCGGCGGCGATGCGGGCCAGCACCGCGGCGGTACGCGGGCTGAGCGACCGGTCGTCGCGCAGCAGCGTGCCGTCGATGTCGGAGGCGACGAGCCGAGGTGGATCTTCCATCACCGGGAGAGTAGCCGGTCCAGGTAGACCGCGACCCCGTCGTCGTCGTTGCGCAGGGTGATCTCGTCCGCCGCGGCGCGCACCTCCGGGTGGGCGTTCGCCACAGCCACCCGTGCCCATCCCGCCCAGTCGAACATCGGCAGGTCGTTCGGCTGGTCGCCGAAGACCAGCACGTCGGCCGGGTCCACACCGAGCCGCTCGGCGATGACGCTGAGCCCGCTGGCCTTGTCGGTGCGGGGCGGGCAGATCTCGATGAAGCCGAGCCCGGCCTGGGTGAGCGTGGCCACGTCCGGCGGCACGATCGCCCGCGCGGCCGTCAGCAGCTCGTCCACGTGGTGGTCGGCGGTCCGGGCGAACGCCTTGATCACGTCGCAGGACAGGCATTCGACCCGGCTGCGCGCCTCGAACCGGTCCGGGTAGGGCCAGCTCGGGTGGTAGTCGCCCCACAGCGGCGCGTCGTGCTCGTCCGACGCCTCGACCATCACGGTGAGCGGGCCGACCGCCGCCTCCAGGTCGGTGAGGATGCGGGCCAGCACCTCGCCGGGCAGCCGCTCGTCCCGCAACACCAGGGGCCCTTCCGGGTCGCTCTGGTCCACCACCCGGCCGCCGCCGGCCATCACCAGGAAGTCGGCGGCCCGGATGTCGTTACGGGTGAGTTCGGTGAGGCGCGGTCCACGACCGGTCGCGCCGACCACCGGGATCCCGGCGGACCGCACCCGGTCCAGCACCCGATGGGTGTACGCGGAGACGGTCTCGTCGCTGCGGACGAGCGTGCCGTCGAGGTCGGTGGCGATCAGCTTGGGCAGTCCCGGGCGGGTCATGGTTCCTCCTTCGCCCGCCGCCGTCACGCCGGCCGACCAGGTCCTCGGTGCCGCGACCATGGGACGGCGGGCAGCAACCGTATCTCGCGGAACGGGCGGCAACCACGGCTTTCCGGCGAATCGGCGGCGAAGCTCCGGTGGCCGCCGGAGGCGCTGCCGGACCTGGTTCAGTACGACCGTTCGGGGCCCGCGAACGGCACCGTGGGCTGCACCGTCAGATCCGCCGGGGCCGGGGGCACGTCGTCCTCGTCCGCCCGGCGGCGGCGCTCGGGCCGGTCTTCGTCCGGCTCCCCGTCGGTGGGCGTCCCGCCGGCCGCCCGGCCGGCCAGGTGCAGCGCGGCCGCCAGCAGTGCGACAGCGACGAACGCGCTGACCAGGCCGCGTCCGTGCTCGACCTGAAGGCGCTGCTCGCCGACGAAGAACAGGATGCGCCGGGCCAGCTGTTCGAGGGAGGAGGCGGTCGCGACGAGCACCCCGAGCACGCCCGCCGCGAGACCCAGCCCGGCCAGCCGGGCGTGCTGCCGCACCGCCGGGGCGCCGCGCAGCGCCAGCCCCACCGCGACCGACAGCCCGAGCAGGCCCACCAGGTACGCCGTACCGAACCCGCCGATCTCGGAGATGCCGCTGGTCAGCCGGGCGGGTGCGTCGTCGCCCCGGGTCTCGGCCGGCACCGTGATCGCCAGCCACTCGCCGATCAGCGAGGCGATCGCGGCCACCGCGCCGAGCCCGGTGAGCACGGGCGGCAGACGGCGGTCCCGGCCCAGCGCGGCGAGCGAGCGCGCGGCCCGGCCGGACGACTCCGGCTCGGTGTCGCCCCACTCGACGATCGTGGTGTCGTCGGACCTGTTGTCCTGCATGGGGATTCGCTTGTCCTGCCGGGGAACGGGGAGATCCTGCGACATGGCCACCCTTCCCGTGCGCGGGCCTGCGTCGAATCATGGCACAGCCCGCTTCCGCCGGCCGGGATCACGACCCGGGGTCCGGTGCGGGGCGGCGCGCTTTCGGTTAGCGTCGGTGCCATGCCTATCCGTACCGCATCCGCTCGCTGGCAGGGCAACCTCACCGAGGGGTCCGGCACCGTCCGCACCGGCAAGGGCGGCCTGTCCGGCAACTACTCCTTCAAGTCGCGCTTCGAGGAGGGCGAGGGCACCAACCCCGAGGAGCTGATCGGCGCCGCGCACGCCGGCTGCTTCTCGATGGCTCTCTCCAAGCAGCTCGCCGACGCCGGCGCCCAGGAGACGGCGGTGGAGACCACCGCCAAGGTGCACTTCGACAAGACCGACGCCGGCATGACCGTGACCCGCATCGACCTGGAGACCGTGGGCCAGGTTCCGGGCATCGACCAGGCCGAGTTCACCAAGCTCGCCGAGGCGGCCAAGGAGAACTGCCCGATCTCCCGGCTGCTGTCGCCGGGCGCGCAGATCACGCTGAACGCCCGTCTGGCCTGACATCGCGTACGGCACCGCGGGGGTGTCCTGCGGGACGCCCTCGCCGTGCGGTGTGCCCGATCCGGAGGGAGTGACCGGGCCGCGTGGCCGTGGAGATGAGCCGGGACCGGTTCGAGGAACTGGTCGGTGAGGCGCTCGACGAGGTACCCGAGGAACTGCTCGGGTTGATGAGCAACGTGGTCATTCTGGTGGAGGACGACCCGCCGCCGGGTGAGGACCTGCTCGGCCTGTACGAGGGGCACGCGCTCACCTCTCGCGGCTGGGACTACTCCGGCGTGCTGCCCGACCGCATCCTGATCTACCGCAACCCGATCCTGGCGATCTGCGACACCGACGACGACGTCGTCGACGAGGTGGCGGTGACAGTGGTGCACGAGATCGCCCACCACTTCGGCATCGACGACGAGCGCCTGCACGCCCTTGGCTGGGGCTGACCGGCCTCCGGCGCGTCCCCGCCCGGCTGATTCCGGCGGTTGCGCCGGTCCCCTAACCTGCGGGTCAGGCAGATCCTGATGCAGGAGGAAAACCCATGCGCAGCGCGCTGTTCTCCGCGGAGAACCTTGAGAAGGAGTCCCAGCAGCCCGGCATGCGGTTGCAGAACTCCAAGATGCTGAAGATCGAGCTGAACGGCGAGGCGATGGCCCGGGTCGGGTCGATGGTCGCCTACCAGGGGCAGGTGCAGTTCCAGGCCCTCGGTTCCGGCGGCATCGGCAAGTTCATCAAGCAGCGGCTCACCGGTGAGGGAGTGCCGCTGATGAAGCTCTCCGGCCGCGGCGACGTCTTCCTCGCCGACTTCGCCAAGGACGTGCACGTCATCGACCTGGAGCCGGGCGACGCGCTGTCCATCAACGGCTCCAGCGTGCTGGCGTTCGACTCGACGCTCCAGTACGACATCAAGATGGTCGGCGGCGCCGGTTTCGCGTCCTCGTCCGGCCTGTTCAACTGCGTCTTCACCGGCCACGGCCGGATCGCCGTCACCACCAAGGGCACCCCGGTGGTGCTCAACGTGGACGCGCCGACGTACGTCGACCCGCAGGCGGCGGTCTGCTGGTCGGCGAACCTCCAGACCGGCTACCACCGCGCCGAGCAGCTCGGCCTGGGCACGTTGCTCGGCCGCAGCACCGGTGAGGCGTTCACGATGAGCTTCGCCGGTCAGGGCTTCGTCGTGGTCCAGCCCTCGGAGGAACCTCCGGTGGCCGGCAGCGGCTCCCAGCAGCAGGGCGGCGTGCTCGGCGGCCTGCTTCAATGACGGCCGGTGCCCGGGGCGTCCGCCGAGGTCGCCCCGGGCCGGTCAGCTCAGCTCGCCGGCCCGCAGCCGGGACACCCAGGCCGCCGCGTCGGCGTAGTCGGCGTCGGTGAGCCCGGCCGGCACCGGCGTCTGCTGGTCACCCGCCGCCGTGCTCCAGCGGTGCCGGGGGTACGACCCCAGGAAGCGCACGTCGGCGCAGACCCGGCGCAGCCCCTGCAACGCCTCGCCGAGGCGTACGTCGGCGACGTGTCCGGCGCAGTCCAGGAAGAACACGTAGCGGCCGAGCGCCTCGCCGGTCGGGCGGGACTCGATCCGGGTCATGTTCACGCCGCGCACCGCCAGCTCCATCAGCACCGCCAGCAGCGCACCCACCCGGTCGTGCGCGAGGCACACCGCGAGCGAGGTCAGGTCGTCGCCGGTGGGCGGCGGGGGCGGACCGGGGCGGGACACCAGCGCGAAGCGGGTGACCGCGTCCGGGTGGTCGGCGATCTTGTCAGCCAGCACCGCCAGCCGGTGCCGGGTCGCGCCGATCGGGGCGCAGATGGCGGCGTCGTACTCGCCGCTCGCCGCACCGGCCGCCGCGGCGCCGTTGGAGAGCACGTCGACCACTGTGGCGTCGGGCAGGTGCTCCCGCAGCCACCCCCGGCACTGGGTGGACGCCTGCGGGTGGGCCGCGACGGAGCGGACGTCGGACAGCGTGGTGCCGGTGCGGGCGGCCAGCACGAACTCCACCGGCAGGACCACCTCGCGGGTGATCACCAGCGGGTCGCCCTCGACCAGTTCGTCGAGCGTCACCCCGACCGCGCCGCCGATGGAGTTCTCCAGCGGCACCAGCGCCGCGTCCGCCTCCCCGGCGCGTACCGCGTCGAGCGCCTCGCCGACGCTGCGGGCGGGTGTGCGGTCCCCGCGCTCGGCGGCGGGCACCGTTCGCAGGGCCTGCTCGGCGAAGGTGCCCTCGGGGCCCAGGTAGACGAAGCGGGTCGGCGGTGTTCCCGGCATGCCGACCAGCCTACGCACCCGGCGTGCCGTCGCAGGCCAGGGTACGGATGCCGGCCGGCGCCACGGTCCGTACCTCGACGCCGCACACGTCCGTGCCGGCGGTGACGAGGCGCGGCGTGCCGCTCTCGCCGCGCGTGACCACCTGCAACTCCTCGTGCCCGGTGACCGTCAGCACGGTGTACTGCCAGCCCTCGGCGCAGAGCGGACCGGTCGCCACGGTGACCCGGACGTCGCGGGGCAGTACGCCGGCGGATCCGCGCAGCAGCGCGACGATCCGGTCGCCGGAGGGCCGCCCCCGGCAGGGCGCCGCGGACGCCGGTACGGACGGGGAGAGCGTGGGCGGGAGGACGGGCGTCGGTGGGGCCGATGTCGCGCTCGGGCTGGGCGTGGCGGACGCCGACGGGACCGGGACGGGCGTGGCGGCGGCGGGTGGCGCACGCAGCTCGGGCGGGGTGCCGCAGGCAGCGAGGGCGAGCAGCGTCAGCAGCGCCAGCGGACGGTGGCGGCGTCGGGGGCGTGGGGTGCGGGGCACGGGGGCGTCCTCGGGCATCGAGGGATGTCGTCGTGTGGTGGGGCCGAGGCCATCGTAGGAGGATGACCGGCCCGGGGTGAAGGGCGCCGGGTCTCGTCGCGGGTCAGACCGCGGAGAGGAAGGTGAGCGAGCCGGCCACCGCGCCGTCGGTGAGCACCGGCGTGGAGATGGCGTCGACCGTCCGGCCGGCGTCGGAGCCGGGCCCCTGAACCCGCAGCAGGCCGCGGGCGAGCCGCCCGGAGTGCAGCGCGAGCAGCGGCGGGATCTTGTCGGTCTCCTGCTCGGTCAGCTCGCTCGGGCTCGCCGTGAAGTCGACCAGGCGCAGGCCGCCCTCCAGCAGCGGCAGACCGATCACGTCCTCCGGGGCGCCCAGGCAGAGCAGGTCGCAGCCGGACGAGGAGATCGCCACGACAGTGGTGCCGGCGTCGATCAGCAGGCACGGCTCGGCGGCCCGGGAGACCATGCCGGACCACTGCCCGAAGTTGTCGGACTCCTGCTCGGTGGATGCCGCGGGCGCGAACACTTCCGAGAGTGAGAGTTCGACGTGGGCCACCGCGCCTCCTATGTACACCGACGGTCTGTCCACGCTAGCCGGTCGGTGCGGCGGAAGCATCGGCTGCCGGGCGGCCGGCGACGGCGCGGACCGACGGAACCAGTCGGGGCGGTGCCGTGGGCCGCGTGGCGTCGCCGGAGACGTTACCGGCGGGCGGCCTGCTTGTCAGCGGCCGTTCGGCCCTCGTCATACCACCGGTAGTCGGCGGTTGGACGGTACGTGCCGTTGAACCACGTCGCCGGCGCCTGCGCGACGCGGGAGAGCTTCTCGGCGGTGGCCGGGCTGATCCGGTTCCCACCGGCCACGAGCAGGCGGTCCAGCTCGCGGTGGGTGGCCATGAGGCAGTCCTTCGGCAGGCCGTAGACGCTGATCACCCCGGAGCCGACGAACGTCAGCACCGGGGTCACCGGGATCGGCAGGCCGACCGCGTCGGAGAGGGCCTTGCTGGCCCGCTTGGCGTCCCGGCGCGCCTCCGCCACGTACGGCGGGCGCTTGCCGTTGATCTGGACCACGTCTCCGGCCACGAGCACGCGGGCCCGGCCGTGGTCGGCGATGGTGACAGCGAACAGACCGCTCGGACCGATGGCCAGGAACCCGGCCCGATCGTCGCGACCGCGGTCGAGCAGCATGTCCGCCGGGTCCGTCCGGGGCCACTCGATGACGTGCCACGCGGGACCGAGATGGTCGAGCTGGCCCAGGGCGCGGGCCCCTGCCGCTTCCAACCGGCGGGCCCCCCGCTCCGCCCGGCGACGCCGGGCCCACTCCAATGGAGTCGGTCGGGCCGGCTCGAGCACCGAGGTGGGCTCGACCCGGGAGTGCGGCACCGTGCGGGGCGGCAGTGCCCTGCTCGGTACGGCTCGACGAGCGGGAAAGACAGTCATCGCGACCTCCGGCAAAAGGTCTCTCGAAGTTATGTCTCCACTACCCTACGTTGCACACCCGGGGGCTCGGCAAGTTGGACCGCCGGAGTGAGTGCGGATGAATGCCATATTCATCCACACTTCTTTTCCGGATGGTGCGCAAGCCTGCCCTAGGCTGCGGGAGTGACCCACTATGTGGACAGCGAAGTCGCCCGCCTCGGGACGGTGCTGCTGCACCGCCCGGGACCGGAACTGGCCCGCCTCACCCCGCGGAACAACGACAGTCTCCTCTTCGACGCTATCCCATGGGTGGGACGCGCGCAGGAGGAGCACGACGCGTTCGCGGCGGCGCTGCGGTCCCGCGGGGTCGAGGTGCTCTACCTGGCCGACCTGCTGGTCGAGACGCTCGCCGTGGCGGACGCCCGGGCCGAGCTGACCGACCGGGTGCTGCGGTCCCGCCGGCTCGGCCACACGCTGCGACGCCGGGTCGCCGACCATCTGGCGTACCTCGACCCGGCCGGACTGGCCGACGTGCTCACCGCCGGGCTCGCCCACGAGGAACTGCGGATCGGCGCCGACCGCCCCGGCGGTCTGGTCTGGACGCTCATGGACCGGCACGACTTCGTCATCGATCCGCTGCCCAACCTGCTGTTCACCCGCGACTCGTCGGTCTGGATCGGCGACCGGGTCGGTGTGACCAGCCTGGCCATGCCGGCCCGGCGGCGGGAGACCACGCTCACCGACGCGATCTACCGCTACCACCCGCGTTTCGTCGGCACCGAGTTCGTCTACCACCCCCGGCTGGAGCACCTGGAGGGCGGCGACGTGCTGCTGCTCGCGCCGGGCGTGCTCGCCGTCGGCGTCGGCGAACGCACCACCCCGGCCGGCGCGGAACGGCTGGCCCGGCAGGTGTTCGCGGCCGGGCTGGCGCACACGATCCTGGTGGTGCCGATCGCGCAGGAACGCGCCACCATGCACCTGGACACGATCTGCACCATGGTCGACGTCGACGCCGTGCTGATGTACGCGAACGTCGCCGACCAGATGTCCGCGTACACGGTCATCGCCGGCGCGGACGGCGACGACCTGCGGGTCGACGGGCCGGCGCCGTTCCTGCGGGCCGCCGCCGACGCGATGGACCTCGACCAGCTCCGGGTGATCGACACCGGCCTCGACCCGGTCACCGCCGAACGCGAGCAGTGGGACGACGGCAACAACACGCTCGCGATCGCGCCCCGGCTGTGCGTCGGCTACGAGCGCAACGTGGAGACCAACGCGCAACTGGAACGGGCCGGCATCGAGGTGATCGCCATCGCCGGGTCGGAGCTGGGCTCCGGGCGGGGCGGCCCGCGCTGCATGTCCTGCCCGCTGGTGCGGGAGAAGGGCGGGGCCGCCTGACCCGGAGACGTCAGCGCAGCGTCAGCTGCCGGCCGAGCAGGCCCTGGCGGGCCCGGCGGCCGGCCGCGTCGAGCGGTTCCCGCTCCGCGACCGCCTCGGCGTAGCGCTTGGCGAACTCCGCCACCGGCGCCTCCCACTCGGCGGCCGGGGTGTCCTCCGGCAGGTCCCAGACCGGCGCGAGGCGCCCGTGCGCCCGGAACATGCCCGCGAACTTCGTGTCGTCGCCGAGCGTCAGCGCGCCCGCCGCGGCGAGCCGGGACAGCGCGTCCAGCGCGGCGTCCTCGTCCTCCGGCAGGACCAGGCGCACGTGGGCCTTCTCCGGCACCTGACACCAGTACGCGGCCGGCGCGGCGGCCAGCTTGACGGTCGGGTAGATCGCCGAGTTGGCCCGCTCCAGGGACGCCTGGACGTTCGGGTCGTCGGCGGCGCCCGGGTCGAGCCAGAAGTCGAACCCGTCGTGCATGGTGATCTCCAGCGGGCCGTCCACCAGGATGTCCTGGAGGCGGGGGCCCGGCCCGGGCAGCGGCGGCACGCTCACCTGGCCGCCCGGCTCGGTGCGCAGCGCGGAGATCAGCGCGTCGGCCAGGTCACGGGAGACGTCGCCGGACTGCTGGTGCCGTTGCAGGCCGATGAAGACCCGCCCGTCGGGCTTGGTCATCGCCGGGGCGGCCATCGGCAGCACGGTGGCCAGCGTGACCGGCCGGTCGCCGTACTCCTCGATCAGTTCCGGGGTCAGCCGCAGCGGCGCGGACGCGGCCGGGACCAGCTCGCGCAGGGCGATCCACTCCGGCTCGTCCGCCAGGCCCTCGAACGGCCGGGGCACGAAGACGTCGCGCACCTTCTCCCGCTTCGGGGTGGCCTCGCCGGCCCGCTGGTTCTTCCGACGCTTGCTCATGCGCCCGCTCCGCTCCGCTCGCTCATGGCGAGACAGCCTAGATGCCGGGTCTCGGCGGCGAGGGCCGGACCCGCCCGCCGCGTCGGTCAGCCGGCCGCGACCAGGTCGGTCCGCTGCGTCGGGACCGGGTCGAACCGCGCCCACACGCTCTGGCCCAGGCCGTCGCGCTCCACGCCCCAGCCGCTGGCGAGCCCGGCGACGATGTGCAGCCCTCGCCCGTCCGCCGCGTCCGGCGAGGCGGTACGCATGCACGGGCCGGCGCCTGATCCTCCGTCGGTGACCCGGAGTTCGACGCTCGGCCCCTGCTCGGTCGGGCGCAGCCGCCAGGCGACCCGCACGACGCCGCCGGGCAGCGCGTCGGCGTGCCGGACCGCGTTGCCGACCAGTTCGGCGAGGACCGCGACCAGGTCGGCCACCAGGACCGGGGGTACGACACCGGTCAGCTCGTCGGCGAGCCGGTGCCGGGCCAGGCGCGCGCCGGTGGGGTCGTGGGGCACCACCACGCACCACGACCGTTCGGCCGGACCAGTCGACACGTCGTTCCTTCCCCGCCCGTGAGCGCCCCGGTCAACCCCGGGGCAGCCGCACCTCTGCGACCGTACCGCCACCGGCTCTGGGCCGGAGGGATACCCATCCATTCTGCTGTTCAACGATCTGGCGGACGAGATAGAGACCGAGCCCGGCGCCGGGATACCGGCGGCGGTCGCCCGACTCCCCCTGCCAGAACCGGTCGAAGGCCCGCTCCACGTGTTCCGGCCGGATGCCGATGCCCCGGTCGGCCACCCGGAACGAGACGGTCCGCTCGTTCGCCTCGGCGGTGATCTCGATCGGCGTGTCCGGCAGCGAGTACTTCCCGGCGTTGGTGCCCAGTTCGGTGAGCACCGTGGCGAGGCTGTGCCGGTCGCCGAGCGCCTTGGGCAGGTCGGCGGGCAGGTCGAGCACGACCCGGTGCCGGACGTCCGCCGGCAGGTCCACCACCGCCGCGCGCAACGCGTCGACCAGGTCGAACGGCGCGGCCGGTTCGCCACCGGGACGGTTCTCGGTGGCGGCGGTCAGCAGCCGGTCGACCAGGCGGGCCAGTTCGTTGGCGCGCTGGCCGATGATCCGGGCGGCCTGCCTGCGGTCGCCGTCGCTCAGCGAGTCCCAGTGGTCGGTGAGCGTGTCCGCGTACCCCTTGATGACGGTGACCGGCGTCCGCAGCTCGTGGCTGGTCACCGCGACGAACAGGTCCCGGTCGTGGTCGCGCCGCTGCTGGTCGGTGGTGTCGCGGAAGCTGACCACGCGCAGCGCGTTCGGGCCGGGCAGTTCGCCGGAGGTGATCCGCAGCCAGCGGCCGTCCGGCAGCCGGTGGTCGAGCACCTGGCCGGGCGGCGGCAGCGGGAACGGCAGCGGCCGGCTCAACGCCTCGTCCGCCGGCCGGCCGGTCACCTCGACCGCGGCCGGGTTCCAGAGCCGGACACGTCCGTCCCGGTCCACCACCGCGAGGCCGTCGGCGAGCGCCGCCACGACCGGGCCGTCCCCGTGTACGGGCAGGCCGGTCTGGTCGCCGTACATGTGGGCGATGCACGCGGCGATGTAGCCGATGACGGCACGTTGCGAGGGTTGCAGCGGCTCGCCCAGCGGGTAGAGCGCGTGCAGGCTGCCGACTGTCAGCCCGCCGACCTCGGCACGTGCCACGATCATCCGGCAGAGGCCCCGGCCGGCGACCTCGACGGCGAGCGCGCCCGGGATCGCGTCGACCCGGACCTCCCGCACCGGCGGGCCGGCGAGCAGGCAGACGGTGGCGGGGTCGGTGGCGGGCAGCGGGCGGCCGAGGACGAACTCGGCGCTGCCGGTCGCCGCGATCACCCGTCCCCCGGCCGGGGTGAACTCCACGAAGACCAGTCCGGCGGCGCCGACCGCCGGTTCGACCTCGCGGAGCAGGCGGGTGAGCACGGCGAGACCTGACTCGCCCGAGTTGATCATGTTGATCACTGCGGTGTGGCCGGCGATGAAGGCGGGGTAGTCGGTTCGCTCCGGCATGTCCCGAGTGTGCCGCGCCGCCCGCGTCCGTGACACCCCCGGCCGGTCGACCGTCCCCGGTACCGATCGACGGGACTCACCGGCCCAACCGGGCCAGCGCGTGGGCCGGCCGGTCCGTGATCACCCCGTCCACGCCCGCTTCCAGCACGAGTTCCAGGTCCTCCGGCTCGTTGACGGTCCAGACGTACACCGAGTTGCCGGCGGCGCGCAGCGCGGGCACCAGCCGCGGGCGGGCCCGGACGAGGTCCACACCCGGGCCGGCGATCCGGCTGCCGAACGGCAGCCGGCCCAGCGGCAGCAGACGCGGCAGCATCTCCAGCAGCAGCACGGTGGGCAGCGCCGGGGCGAGTTCCCGGACCCGGCGTACGGCGAGCGGCGAGAACGACATCACCGTCACCTGGACGGGATGGTCCGGGCGGGGCTCGGCCAGCCCGTACCGGCGCAGCATCTCGACCAGGCGGCGCTCGACCTCGCCCCGGTAGCGGGACGGATGCTTGGTCTCGATCAGCAGCCGGACCGGCCGCCCGGCGGCCAGCACCGCGTCGAGCAGCCGCTCCAGCGTGAGCAGCCGGGTGTGCGACTCGTCCAGCGGCGCGTCGTCCTCGGCGAGCGTCGCGGCCCGGTGCCAGGAGCCGAAGTCCAGCGCCTCCAGTTCGGCGAGCGTCCGCGCGCTGACCAGCCCGCGGCCGTTGCTGGTGCGGTCCAGCCGGCGGTCGTGCACGCAGACCAGATGCCCGTCACGGGTCAGCCGGACGTCGCACTCCAGCCCGTCCGCGCCCTCGTCGAGAGCGCGCAGGTAGGCGGCGAGCGTGTGTTCCGGCAGGTCGTACGAGGCGCCGCGATGGGCGAAGACCAGGGGGACGGTCATGGCCGCGTCACCGACTCAGGCGACCCGGCCCGGCTGTCCGTCGTCGGTGACCACCGGACGGCCGGCGGCGGCCCAGTCGCCCATCCCGCCGTCGACGTTGCGCACCTGGTCCCAGCCGTTGCGCATGAGGTAGCCGACCACCTGGGCGGACCGGCCGCCCGAGCGGCAGATCACCGCCACGTCGCGGTCCTGCGGGATCTCGGCGATCCGGGCGGGCAGCTCGGTCATCGGCAGGTGGTGGGCGGCCGGCGCGTGGCCGGCGGCCCACTCGTCGTCCTCGCGGACGTCGAGCAGGTAGACGTCGTCGGGCACGGCCGACGCGGGCACGCTGGGTAGTGAGGCTCCGAACACGGTAACCAAGCCTAGTCGCCCACGGCGCTCACAGCCGGTTGACCCAGCGCGGGTTGGCGCCGGCCCATTCCGGTACGCGCGTGTCGCGCAGCGCGGTGAACAGCCCGCCGCCGCCGTTGTCCAGCACCACGTACGAGACGCCGTCGATGGTCTGCGGGTAGGAGGGCACCTGGACCCCGCGCAGGGCGTCCGCGGGCAGGCCGCGCAGCGCGAACAACAGCTCGTCCAGGGGTACGCCGTTGGTGTCCACGGTCAGCGCCCCGCCGGCCGCGCGCAGCACGCGGTCCAGCTTGACCGGGTCGCTGCGCAGCCGCGTCTCGCCCGCCCGGTCGAGCACCGCCCGCAGCATCTGCTGCTGGTGCCGCTGCCGGTCGTAGTCGCCGCCGGGCAGGTCGTAGCGCTGCCGCACGTAGTCGAGCGTCCGCGCGCCGTCCATCTGCTGGCAGCCGGCGTCGAACTGGTGCCGGGTGTGGATCGAGCGCACCGGCGTGTCCACGCACATCCGGATGCCGCCGAGCTGGTCGATCACCTGCTTGAAGCCGGAGAAGTCGACGAGTGCGGCGCCGTCGAAGCGGATCCCGGTGAGCCGGCTCAGGGTGGTGCTGAGCAGCCGCGCGCCGCCCTCACCGCCGCCGCCGTGCTCGTACGCGGCGTTGACCTTGTCCTGGCCGCCGGGGAAGCCTGGTGCCGCGGGGAGCGCCACCAGCAGGTCGCGCGGCACCGAGATCAGGTACGCCTGCCGCATCCCGGCCGGTACGTGCACGATCAGGATGCTGTCGGAGCGCTGGTCCTCCGGGTTCGCGCCGGGCCGGTGGTCGGAGCCGATCAGCAGGTAGTTGAGCGCGCCGTCCAGGTCCGTCCGCTTGTTGCGGGCGGCCGGGTCGAGCAGTTGCTCCTTGGCCACGGTGCGGTCGTAGCGCGAGGTGAGCCAGTGCAGCCCGGCGACGCCGAGCGTGGCGAGCAGGACCAGGACGAGTCCGGTGCCGAGCAGAAACCGGGCCCAGCGGGCGGGTCCACCCCGCCCGCGTCGGTTCCGTGCTGGCCTGGACGTGACGATCCCCCCGTAGCCGCGACATGAGACCCGCTCACGTCAGGCTACGGGGGGATCGGCCGACCGGTATCGCTTTCGCGCAGGTCAGCGGGTCATTTACGGGTGGAGAGGACGTCCGGGTTGTTCACCACGAAGTCGGCCAGCTTGTCGTTCTTGACCGCCTGGAACATGTCCATGGTCGCCTCGTTGAACGTCTCCCGGCCGTTGCCGTTGCCGGCGAAGGTGCCGCCGTTGGTCCGCAGGGTGACCAGGTCGTTCCCGTTGAGGTTCTTGAGCGTGAAGATGAAGTCGGCGATCGGCACGCCGCCGGTGTCCAGGACGAACGCCTTGCCGGCCGCCTTCATCAGCGAGTTCAGCTTGATCGGGTTGGTGAGCATGCCGCCCTCGGTGGCCTTCTTGGCCATCGCCTTGATCAGCTGCTGCTGGTTCTGCTGCCGGTCGTAATCGCTGTTCGGCAGGCCGTAGCGCTGGCGGGAGTAGTCGAGCGCCTCCCAGCCCTCCATCTCCCGGCAGCCCTTCTTGTGCACCACTGCCTTATACGGCTTGCCGGTCTTCTTCGCGTCGGCGTTCCACATCGGCTTGCCGTCGACGTACGACATGTGGTGCGACTTGACCTCGTGGCTGACGCAGATCCGCACCGAGCCGAGCGCGTCGATCACGCTCTTGAAGCCGCCGAAGTTGATGATCGCGGCGCCGTCGAAGCCGATGCCGGTCATCGACTTGATCGTCTTGGCCATCAACTGGGCGCCGCCCTCCCAGCCGCCGCCGTTCTGGGCGCCGTGGAAGAAGGCCGCGTTGATCTTGTCGGTGCCGCCCTTGTAGCCGCTCTTCTCGAAGGCCGGGATACGCGCCTCGGTGTCCCGGGGAATCGAGATCAGGTACGCCTGGTCGTGGCTGGCCGGGATGTGCAGGATGATGATCGTGTCCGACCGGACGTCGTCGGCGGCCCAGCGGGCCCGTGCGTCCACGCCGAGCAGCAGCATGTCGATCGGGCCTTCGAGGCTGCTGCCGCCCTCTGCGTCGGACTTGCCGGCCTCACCGAGCAGGTTGCGCTGGGCGATGTTGTTGGTGGCCTGACCGATGACCGCCTTGCTGCCGACGATCGCGACGCCGCTGGTCACCATCAGCACCGCGCCCAGCACCAGCGTGAGCTTCGCCCAGAGCGGGTCCTTGCGCTTGGTGCGCTTCTTCTTGCCACCGCCGGGACCGCGACCGCCGGAACCGGGCTGTGTGGGGATGACCGGAGGGACCCGCCCGGATGATCCGGGTGCCGGTGACTGCGGGCGACGGCTGGTCTGGACCGACATGCGTGCTCCAGCTCGGTGATCGGGGGCGGGACCACTTTACGTATCTGTTCCCGTTCTCGCGACCTCGTCGGGTCGCAATTCCCGTCAATACCGGCCGACATCTTCGGGTTGTGGCCGAACGGGCAGGGGTAAGGAGCCGGTCGGCGGTTGGCCTCCGTGGTGGCGAGGTCCTAACGCGCGAGACCGGTCATGTCGTGCCGGCGTCAGCCGCCCGCGTTGTCGCCCGAACCCTTCTGGTTGGCCTGCATCCACTCGGCCATCCGGTCGGCGGCGATGGCCTTGTACATCGCCAGCGCCTTCTCCCGGTCGGAGACCACCACCGACTGGCCGTCGATGGTCTGGCCGCCCAGGTGCGGGCTGGTGACGAACGTCAGGTTCTCGCCCCGCAGGCTGCGGAACTGCACTGCCATGTCGGTCAACGAGAATCCCTGGTCGACCGTGACGGCGGCGGTCACCGCCTTGAGGAAGTCGTTCAACTTCTTCGGGTTGGTGAGCGTCCCTGTGCTGGCCGCCTTGTCCATCAGCGCCTTCAGGAACTCCTGCTGGTGCCGCATCCGGGCGAAGTCGCCGTCCGGGAACTGCTTGCGCTGCCGGACCCAGTCCAGCGCCTCGGCGCCGTTCATGTGGTTCACACCCTTGGTGAACGTCCGGTACGGCTTGTGGATCGAGGTGATGGTCCGCTCCACCTTGAGGTCGACCCCGCCCAGGGCGTCGGTGACCTCCTTGAAACCGCCGAAGTCGATGGCCATCACGTGGTCGATCCGTACGTCGGTGAAGCACTCCACGGTCTTCACCGCGAGCGGCAGGCCGCCGAACGCGAACGCCGCGTTGATCTTGTTGCGCGAGCCGGAGTCGCAGGACGCGCCGGCGCTCTCCGGGATCGGCACGTACAGGTCACGCGGCACCGAGACCAGGTAGGCGCTCTTGTGGTCGGCGGGGATGTGCATGACGATCACGGTGTCCGCGCGCCACTTGCCGGAGCCGTCGACCGGGGCGTCCGGATCCCGCGAGTCGCTGCCCACGAGCAGGATGTTGAACGCGCCCTCGACCTGCTTGGCCGGCCGCCCGCCGGTGATCCCGGCGAACGGATCGGTGCGCGCCAGGTCGTCGTCAAGGTTGCGGGCGTAGAACCAGGCGCCGAGGCCGCCGAGCAGCGCCAGCACCAGCACCGCGACACCCGCCACCAGACCGATGCGCCCCCAGCGCGGCCGGGGACCACGCCGGCCGGACCCACCCGGACCGCCGCCGCCCGGACCACCGGGACCGGTCGGCCCGGCCGGGCCGCCGGGACCGCCGGAGCGGGGCGCCTCGTCGTGTGCGGGGTACCACGTGGCTTCCGAGGGGCGGGCGCGCCCGGTGGCGCCGCGGCCGGAGCCGGGAACCGCGGCGCGGCCCGCGCCCCGGTTCAGGTGTCGGGGGAGCGGGGCGCCGGCAGACGAGGTCGCTGACATGTAACCGAGGGTAGGTCGGCCCGGCCACCGACGCCCTCGTACGCGCCCCGATGTCAGCCGCGTCCCCGGCGGGTTCAGTACCCGAGACGCCCGCGGAAGTACTCGATCGTGCGTCGGAGGCCGTCTTCGGGCGTGACGCTCGGCTCGTATCCGAGCAGTTCGCGGGCGAGGGTCAGGTCCGGGCGGCGCATCTCCGGGTCGTCCGAGGCGCGAGTGATGTAGCTCACCTCGGACGTGCTTCCGGTGAGTGACACGATCGTCTCGGCCAGTTGCCGCATCGACATCTCGTGCTCGGTGCCGCAGTTGATCGGCCCGGTCTCGGTCGAGTCGAGCAGCAGCAGGATGCCGCGCACCAGGTCGTCGACGTAACAGATCGAACGGGTCTGGTTGCCGGTGCCGTGCACAGTGATCGGCTCGCCGCGCAGCGCCTGGGAGATGAACGTCGGGATGGCCCGGCCGTCGTCCGGGCGCATCCGCGGGCCGTACGTGTTGAAGATCCGCACGATCGCGGTGTCGGTGCCCCGGCTCCGGTGGTAGGCCATGGTGGCCGCCTCGGAGAAGCGCTTCGCCTCGTCGTAGACGCTCCGGATGCCGATCGGGTTGACGTTGCCCCAGTACGTCTCCCGCTGCGGGTGCTCCTTCGGGTCGCCGTACGCCTCGGAGGTGGAGGCCATCAGGAACCGCGCGCCGTCGTCGGTGGCCCGCTCCAGCAGAGCCAGCGTGGCCACCGAGCCGACCCGGAGGATCTCCACCGGCAGCTTCTCGAAGTCGGTGGGGCTGGCCGGGGACGCCATGTGCAGGATCGCGTCGAACCGCTCGGCCATCGCCGGGTGCTGCGGCAGGCCGTCGGAGATGTCCGCCTCGACGAGCGTGAAGGTCGGCTTGTCCAGCAGATGGGCCACGTTGTCCTTGGACCCGGTGACGAAGTTGTCCAGCACCACGACGTCGCAGCCGCGCTCGACGAGCCGGTCGACCAGGTGGGACGGGACGAAACCGGCGCCGCCGGTGACGAGGATGCGGTGTCCGGTACCGAAGCGGGGAGCGACCTTCATGGCGGTCAGCCTATACACGCGAGGCGGGGCCCCCGCGTAAGGCAGGGGCCCCGCTCGACCGTGGTGATCAGTGCGCGCCGGCTCCGGTGAGCGAGCGCACCTCCAGCTCCGCGTACTTCTCCTCGTCGCTCTCCTTGGACAGGATCGTGCCGAGCCAGCCGCACAGGAAGCCGAACGGGATCGAGATGATGCCCGGGTTCGACAGCGGGAACCACTGCCAGTCGTGGTCGGGGAACATCGCCGTCGGCGCGCCGGAGACGACCGGCGAGAAGAAGACGAGCACCACGGCGGCGAGCAGGCCGCCGTAGATGGCCCAGACCGCGCCCGAGGTGTTGAACCGCTTCCAGAACAGGCTGTAGAGGATCGCCGGCAGGTTGCCCGACGCGGCGACCGCGAACGCCAGCGCGACCAGGAACGCCACGTTCAGGTTCTGCGCGTAGATCGACAGGACGATCGAGACCGCGCCGATCACCAGCGCGGAGATGCGGGCGACGGTCACCTCCTGCCGTTCCGACGCCTGCCCGTTCTTCACCACGTTGGCGTAGAAGTCGTGCGCCAGGCTGGACGACGACGCCAGTGTGAGCCCGGCGACCACCGCGAGGATCGTGGCGAACGCGACCGCTGCGATGATCGCCAGCAGTGTCGCGCCGCCCAGGTCCCCGCCGAGGAACTGCTCCCCCAGCTTCTCGGCGAGCTGTGGCGCCGCGGTGTTGCCCGCCTTGTCCTGTGCGGTGATCTCCGACCCGCCGACGATCGCCGCCGCGCCGAAGCCGAGCGCCAGGGTGAGCAGGTAGAACGTGCCGATGATGCCGATCGCCCAGAGCACGCTCTTCCGGGCCGCCCGCGCGGTCGGCACGGTGTAGAAGCGGATCAGGATGTGCGGCAGGCCGGCCGTGCCGAGGACCAGCGCGATGCCCAGCGAGAGCAGGTCCATCTTGCTGTAGAACGTCTTCAGCGCGTCGCCGGGTGTCTCCACGCCGTAGCGCAACCCGGGTTCGAGGAACGCCGCTCCCTTGCCCGAGGCGCTGGCCGCGTCGCCGAGCAGCGAGGACAGGTTGAACTTGTACTTGGCGAGCACCAGCAGCGTCATCGCCAGCGCGCCGCCCATCAGCAGGAACGCCTTGACGATCTGGACGTACGTGGTGCCCTTCATGCCGCCGACGGTCACGTAGATGATCATCAGGGCGCCGACCATGATGATGGTGGCGACCTTGGCGGTGTCGGCGTCCATGCCGAGGAACGTGGTGCCCGGCTTGATGCCGAGCAGCAGGGCGACGAGCGCGCCGGCGCCGACCATCTGGGCCAGCAGGTAGAAGATCGACACCGTGATGGTGGAGACCGCCGCGGCGGTCCGGACCGGCCGCTGCCGCATCCGGAACGCCAGGACGTCCGCCATCGTGTACCGGCCGGAGTTGCGCAGCAGCTCGGCCACGAGCAGCAGCGCCACCAGCCAGGCGACCAGGAAGCCGATCGAGTAAAGGAAGCCGTCGTAGCCGTAGAGCGCGATGATTCCGGCGATGCCCAGGAAGGACGCCGCCGACATGTAGTCGCCGCCGATCGCCATGCCGTTCTGGAAGCCGGAGAACGACCGGCCGCCGGCGTAGAAGTCGGTGGCGGTCTTGGTCTGCCGGCTGGCCCAGACGGTGATCGCCAGCGTGATCGCCACGAAGACCAGGAACAGCGTGATGGTGAGGTTCCGGGCGGTGGTGCTGCCCGCCTCAGCCGCGAGGACCGTGTTCATGGGTCACCTCCCCCATCTCGTCGCGGATCCGGTCGGCGACCGGGTCGATCCGGCGGCTGGCGAACCGCGAGTAGAACCAGGCGATGAGGAACGTGGAGACGAACTGGAGCAGGCCGAAGACCAGGGCGACGTTGATGTTGCCGATCAGCTTCGTGCCCATGAATCCCCGCGCGTACGCGGAGAGGATGACGTAGAGCGCGTACCACAGGAAGAACGCGACGGTCATCGGGAAGACGAAGCCGCGCAGCGTGCGCCGCAACCCGGCGAACTCGTCCGACCGCTGGACGGCGAGGTACCGTTCCGCCGCCGACTCGGCGGGTGCGGACGCGGGTGTGTCCGTGGACATCTGTGGATCACCACCTTCGCAAGGCGTGGGGGAGTTTCGCGCACGGTAGAGAGCGCGCTCCCGGCCCGGGAAGGCTCCGCCGCCGGGCGGCGAACGGCTGCGCCGAACGGCACCCCCACTGCGCCCAGTGACCCACGTCACTCCGCTAACCGGTCACCCCCCACCCGGTCGATCATGAGGTTGACGGCGACAAATCGGACGCGGAGCGCGGCCAACCTCATGATCGACGGAGGAGAGGGGTCAGCCGGGGAGGTCGTGGTAGCGGCCCCGGTAGTGCAGCAACGGGGGTGTGTCCCGGGGCAGGTCCACGGACTCGATCGTGGCCTCGACCAGCAGGCCCCAGCCGTACTCGCGGGCGGTGTCCAGGCGGCAGCCCGCCCACCCGCCGGCGTCGGCGGGCACCGGGCCGTACGGCGTCTCGGTCCAGGCGTCGAGCGCGAACAGGCCGCCGGGCGACGGGAACAGCCCGGCGAAGCGGTCGGCGAGCTGCCGATGCTGCGGACCCAGCGGGGCCACCGCGAACCGTCCCGCCTCCTCGATCGCCGCCCACAGGTCCGACTCCGGGTCGACCAGGCCGAGCAGCCGGTCCGGTTCGCCCTCGGCCACCAGCGTGGAGGAGACGGTCAGCCCGGCCGGACCGGGCGCGGTCCAGAGCGTCACCGGGGCGGCCAGCCGCCCGCGCAGCCGGCGTACCGGCGAGCGTTGCGCGGCCGGCGCCGCGAACGGATCGGTGGAGTGGATCTGCGCGCCCGGCTCTGGATTCACGTGAAACATTGTGCCGCCCGCCACCGGGCGAGGCTCGACGGAACGCCCTACCCTGCCGGGCATGGCTCTCGTCCCACCGCAGAAGCTCGCCCAGGACCGGATGGTCAGCGCCGACGCCGTTCTCGGTGGTCAGGTCGATCTCCGTGCCTACCCGTACCGGCACCTGATGGTCATCGCCCGGCACAAGTGGGGCAGCAGTGGGTTCCCGCCGCTCATGGCGGCGGTCGAGCACCTGTCGAACTACGGCTGGGACCTGGTGAACGTGCTCAGCGTCGGCGACGGCCACCACGTCTACGCGGCGATGCGCCGCACCGCCTGACGGCAGCCCGAGACGCGCGGATCAGTCGTCGTCGAGCAACCGGCGGGCGGCGGCCAGCACCTCCGGGTCGGCGCAGCCGGCCGCGTACCCGGCGATCCGGCGCCGGATGTCGCGCCCGAGCAACCGCTCCCCGATCCGCTCGGCGACCGGGCGCAGGAACGCGGGCCGGCAGCGGAAGTTGTACCGCCACGTCGCGATCGTGGTGCCGGGATCCGGGCCGGGCGCGAACCGCCAGCCGCCGCCGAACCGCTCGAAGAACCACGGTCCGCGCACCATCTTCATGCCGACGTTCGTCGGCGGTGACCAGGACACGTACTCGCTGACCATCACCAGGCCGTGCCGGGAGCGGGTGAATGTCTGCACGCCCCGCCCGGGCCGCGTCGCGCCGTCGACGAAGTGCTGCTCGCGGACGAACGGATCCCAGCGGTACCGCACCGGGGCGGTGGTCTGGGAGACGGCGAACGCCAGCTCCGGAGGGACCGGGACGGTGACGACCGCTTCGACGACAGGCATCAGCGCCTCGGGGTGACATTCGCCAGCAGCTCCGGCTGCCGGTGATCGAGTGTGTCCCCGGCCATGTACGCGCCGAGCAGCGCCGCGCCCCCGCCGTACGCCAGCCCGACCGGCAGCGCGAGCCAGAGCCACACGTCGCCGAGCAGCGCGGCGGCCACCACGAACGGCACCGCCACCACCGCGGAGCCGACCATGGAGACCAGGGTGAGCAGGCCCTTTGTGAAGCCCGCGCCGCTGTTCAGGGCGAACGGGTTGCTCGACTCGGGCAACGAGTACGCGCCGAGCACTGAGACGAACGCGTTGATCGCGAGCCCGCAGCCGTACGCGGCGAACAACGCGCCACCCATCACGCCGAGCCATTCGGGCCGGCCGAGGACGACGGCCAGCGCGACCGCGATCACGAGGAGCATCGGCACCACGTAGATCGAGAACGCGGCCATCCGGGCCCGCAGCTCCACCCGCCCCGGCACACCGGCGACCACGTTCGCCGCGAACGAGCTGCCGTCGAAGCCGAACTGGTTGGCGAGCGTCAACGACGCGAGCGCCCCCACGAAGACCATGGTGAGGCTGACCATCGCCGGTGAGGAATCGGCTGTCGCCTGGTCGAACGCGGCGCCGCCCTCGGACAGGAACGCGGGGCCGCCCAGGTTGACCATCAGCGGCACGAACACGCCGACCACTGCGACGGTGATCAGGTTGGCCCGGCGGCGGGCGTCCCGCCACCAGTAGCGGCACTCCCGGGCGACGATCGCGCCGAACCGGTCCCGCCGGGCCCAGCCCACCGCGCGGGGGAAGAGCTGCGCGACCGCGCCGCCGGCCACAGCGCGCGGCGTCCGCGCGGGGCCGCTGCTCGCGGTGCCCACCATCGCCGACTCCAGCGACCGCGACCACCAGAACAGGAGTACGCCGAGCGTCGCGACCGCGATCAGCAGCTTCACCACCGCCGCACCGGTCCGCCCCTGGGCCACGTCCACGCCGGCGGTCCACGGTGCGCCGAACGGCGTCCAGCCGACCACCCGGGCCACACCGTCCAGCCGGTCCCAGTCGGTCTGCCGTACCGCCGCGAGCACCAGCAACTGCAACGGCCCGAGCAGCGCGGCCAGCACCGCGAGCAGCACGGCGGCCAGGTCGCGTACCCGGCGGGAGCGCAGCATCGTCGCGAACGCACTGGTCAGCGCGCGGGCACCGGCCAGGCAGACGAGCAGCCCGACGACCACGCCGAGCGCGCCGACCAGGGCGGCCGCCCATCCACCGAGCGCGCCGGCGGTGACCACCAGCCCGGCCGCCGTGATCGCCGTCGCCAGGGCCGGCACGCTGACCAGGGCGGCGGCGAGCAGACCGGTGACCAGGGTGCGGCGGGACAGCGGCAGCAGCGCGAACCGGGCCGGGTCGAGCGTCTCGTCCACGCCGAAGAAGACGAGCGGCAGGAGCAGCCAGCCCAGCGTCAGAACGCCACCGCCGAACGCGGCGATCATCAGCGCGTACCGGGACTCGCCGGCCAGCCCCGGCGCGGCGAGCAGGAAGAACCCGACGGCGGCGAACCAGAGCCCGAACAGCAGGCCGAGGACGAACAGCGCGACCCGCCAGGTCTGACCCCGGAAGTTGTTGCCGAGCACCCGCAGCTTGAGCCGGACGAAGTGCCAGGGCGACACGCGCCGGGCCGGACGCTCGGGGACGGTCACCGGGACAGCCACGACAGCTCCTCGCCGGTCGCGGTCCGGCCGCCGACCACCTCCACGAAGACGTCCTCCAGCGACCGGTCGCCGCGCACCTCGGCCAGCGTGCCCACCCGCTTGATCCGGCCCTCGGCCAGGATCGCCACGTGGGAGCAGAGCCGCTCGACCACCTCCATCACGTGGCTGGAGAAGATCACCGTTCCGCCGCCGCCGACGTACCGGTGCAGGATGTCGCGGATCAGCGCCGCCGAGACCGGGTCGACGGCCTCGAACGGCTCGTCCAGCACCAGCAGGCGCGGACCGTGCAGCAGCGCGCAGGCCAGCCCGATCTTCTTCTTCATGCCCGCCGAGTAGTCGACCACCAGCGTGCGGCCGGCGTCGGAGAGCGCCAGCACGTCGAGCAGCTCCGCCGCCCGCTGGTCGACCACCGCCGGGTCCATGCCGCGCAGCAGACCGTGGTACGCCAGCAGCTCCGCCCCGCTCAGCCGGTCGAAGAGGCGTACGCCGTCGGGCATCACACCGAGCAGGCTCTTGGCTCGGACCGGGTCGGCCCAGACGTCGTACCCGAGCACCCTCGCCTCACCGGCGTCGGGCCGCAGCAGGCCGACGGCCATGGAGAGGGTGGTGGTCTTGCCCGCTCCGTTCGGGCCGAGCAGGCCGTAGAACGAGCCGGTCGGCACGGCGAGGTCGACGCCCGCCACCGCGACCTTGGTGTCGAAGCGCTTGGCCAGACCACGAAGGGAGAGCGCGGGGTGCTGATCGGTCATGGTCCGACCGTATCGGGCTCCGGCCAGCGGCTGCTCGGGCGGCAGGGTGATCTTCTGCTCCTACCTGGGGAGTAGCGCCTACAGGCGCAGCGACTCCGGGGTGTGCAGGCGGAGCATGGTGGCGCCGACGTCGCGGGGAAGCCGACGCCGGCTCGCCATCGACACCACCACCATGACGGTGAACGCCAGCGGCACCGTCCACGCGGCCGGCTGCGTGGTGAGCGTCGCCGGCCACCCGGTCAGCGGCGGGCCGAGCACGGTGAGCAGCACCGCACCGACGGCCGCGCCGCCGCCGACCAGCACACCGGCGGCGGCGCCCAGGTCGGTCAGGCCGCGCCACCAGATGCCGAGCACCAGCAGCGGGCAGAAGCTCGACGCGGCCACCGCGAACGCCAGCCCCACCACCTGTGACACGTCCAGCCCGGAGACGTTCAGCGAGAGCACCGCCGGCACCCCGCCGGCGATCACCGTGGCGAGCCGGAAGCCGCGTACCGAGCCGCGCCCCAGCACGTCCGTGGAGATCACCCCGGCCACGCTGGTGAGCAGGCCGGACGAGGTGGACAGGAACGCCGCGAACGCGCCGGCCGCGACGAGCGCGGCGAGCAGCCGGCCGGTGGTGCCGTCGCCGAGCGCGGCACCGGGCAGCAGCACCACCACCGCGTCGGTCTGGCCGCTCACCAGCAGTTGCGGGGTGTAGATGCGGCCCAGCACGCCGTACACGGTGGGCAGCAGGTAGAAGACGCCGACGAGCGCCAGCACCACGAGCGTGGTGCGGCGGGCGGCGGCGCCGTCGGGGTTGGTGTAGAAGCGGACCAGCACGTGCGGCAGGCCCATGGTGCCGAGGAACGTGGCCAGGATCAGCGAGTACGTGGCGAACAGCCCTCGGTCGTCCTCGCCGGCGGTGTCCGGCAGCAGCCATTCGGTGGCGCCGGTCGCCGCGCCGGACACCTCCGGCACCGGGTCACCGGCGGCGAACTCCAGGCGGTCGCCGGGGCGTACCTCCCGGATGTCGCCGTCGGGCAGGGTGAGCGTCGCGCGGTGCTCGACCACGACTGTGGTCGCGGTCCGGAACGTCGGTCCGTCGGGCGGGGTCACCGCCGGGCGGGCGTCGGCCTGCCACTGCAACGCCAGGAAGATGGCGGGTACGGCGAGTGCGGTGAGCTTGAGCCAGTACTGGAACGCCTGCACGAAGGTGATCGCCCGCATGCCGCCCAGCGCCACGTTCGCGGTCACCACCACGGCGACGAGCAGCGCGCCGAGCGGGTACGGCGAGCCGGTGAGCGTGGCGAGCGTCAGCCCGGCGCCCTGCAACTGCGGCACCAGGTACAGCCAGCCGATGAAGATCACGAAGACGGTGGCGAGCGTCCGCAGCCGGCGGGAACCGAGCCGCACCTCGCAGAAGTCGGGCAGCGTGAACGCGCCGGAGCGGCGCAGCGGCGCGGCCACGAACAGCAGCAGCGCCAGGTATCCGGCGGCGAAGCCGACCGGGTACCAGAGCACGTCCACGCCGTACTTGAGGATCAGCCCGGCGACGCCGAGGAAGCTCGCCGCCGACAGGTACTCCCCGCCGATCGCGGCGGCGTTCCAGGTCGGGCTGACCGACCGGGACGCGACCAGGAAGTCCGAGGTGGTGCGGGCCAGCCGCAGCCCGTAGAAGCCGATGCCGACGGTGACCAGGGTGACGGCGACGATCGCCGGGACCACGTAGCCGTTGGACATCAGTGTTCCGGCCGTCGGATCAGGTCGACGAAGTCCTGCTCGTTGCGTTCGGCCAGGCGCACGTACGCCCAGCCGACGACGATCAGGAACGGGAAGGACACGACGCCGAGCAGCAGCCACGGCAGGTTGACCCCGAGCACCGTGACCCGGCCGACAGTGGGCGCGATGGCGAACAGCCAGGGCAGGCCGCCGAGCCCGACCAGCACCAGCAGGCTGAGCCGCAGCGCGAGGGAGAGCTGGGCGCGCATCAGCCCCTGCACGAGCGTCTCGCCGACAGGGGTCTGCTGGGTCAGCTCGGAACGGGTGCGGTCGGCCGGGTCGCCGGTCCGGGAGACCTCGGCCAGCACGATCCGGGTCCGCTTCGGCGCGGCGGCCGGCGCCGGCCCGCTGCCCGGCTCGCGGAGCGGTGTGGACGCGCGCGGGCCGGGAACCGGGGCGGCCTCGGCGGGCCGCCCCGAAGGATGCTGTTCCGCGGCTCCGGTCACCCCCGGCAGTCTCGCCCGCTCAGCGGGAATGTCAAGAGCACGGTTCCGAGCCCTGTGCACAACCTGTGGATAACGCTTCACGGTTGTGGATAACCCGGTGGATGGCGTGGAGTCGTTGTGGACAGCGTCAGCTCAGCCCCACCCGTACCGGGTTCGCGGTCGCCGAGCCGAGCCAGGTGTGCGGGTTGCCGAACCAGCACCACCCGAGCTTCGGCGCGCCCTGGCTGATCCACAGCGCCGGCACCCGCCGGTCGCCGCAGCGCGACCCCACGAGCGAGAAGCACCTGTTGCTCGCCAGCGCCTGCGGGTGCAACGTGACGAACGCCAGCCCTTCGTCGATCGTGATCGGCAGCCGGTCCTTCGCGGTCATGTCCTCGAGCGCGGCCGACGGCGGCACGTTGCGGTACTCCTCGCCCCGGTCCACGTCGAAGAGCAGGTACGCGGGACCGGACGGCACCTCCAGCTCCTTGATCGGGTGGAAGGTGGGCAGGTCGTCGGCGGGGAAGTTGCGGTCGAGGACGCCGGCCTTGCGCTTGCCGGCCAGCGTGGTGAGCGCGATGCGTTCCGGCACCGGCACCAGCTCCCGCGTGGTCACCAGCAGGAACGGCACCCGTGCGTCGGTGGGCCCGGCCAGTCCGGCGGCACCGGTGACCGCCGCGTCGCGCAGCGGGGTGAGCAGCGCCCGGAACTCATTCTCGGTCTGCCCGGCCAGCGCCGGGTAGCCGAGCTGCACGAGGCGGTCGAGCTGGCGGTCGAATTCGGTAGCGGCGTCGAAGCGGTCGTCGGACATGCGGTCCCCCACCCTGTCGTACGGTCTGCCGTACATTGTACGTCAGCGCTCCCGACGCCCCCGTCCCTCAGCGGCTCCAGTCCTGTTTCGCGGCGCGTACCAGCTTGTCCTTCAGCTCCCGGGTGTGCCGGCGGCTCACCGGCAGCTCGGATCCGTCGATCACCACCACGTAGCCGGAGTTGACCAGCCGCAGCTCGGCGATGAGCCGCAGCTGCACCAGATACGACCGGTGGATCCGGACGAACCCGGCATCGGCCCAGCGCTCGGCCAGCGTCGCCAGCGACACCCGGACCAGGTGCGACCCCTCCGCCGTGTGCAGCCGCGCGTAGTCGCCCTGCGCCTCCACCCACCGCACCGCCGAGCGGGGCAGCATCCGCGTGGTGCCGGCCAGCTCGATCGGGATGGTCGGATCCTCCTCCGCCCGGGCCAGCGCGGCCGGATGCGACGGCACCACCCGGGAGCCGATCACCCGGCGCAGCGACTCGGCCAGCCGCTCGGCGCGTACCGGCTTGCGCACGTAGTCGGTGGCGCCCAGGTCGAACGCGTCCACCGCGCCGTCGTCGTACGCGGTGACGAACACGATCGCCGGCGGCCGCGCGAACCGGCGCAGCACCCGGGCCAGCTCCATGCCGTCCAGCCCCGGCATCCGGATGTCGAGGAACACCACGTCCACGTCGTCGTCGCGCAGCACGCGCAGCGCCTCGGTCGCGTCCCCGGCCGTGTGCAGCCGGGCCACCCGGGGGTCGGCGCGCAGGTGGTACGCCAGCTCGTCGAGCGCGGGCGGCTCGTCGTCCACCGCCAGCACCCGGAGGAAACCGGTGCCGGTGACGGTCACGACGACGCCCGGACGCCGGGGTGGAACTTCGGCACACGCATGCTGACCTTCGTACCCGAACCCAGGCCGGTCTCCACCACCAGGCCGAAGCCGTCCCCGAAGACCGACCGGAGCCGTTCGTCGACGTTCGAGAGGCCGACGTGCTGCCCCGGGTCGTCGGCCGGGTCGCCGGCCGCGCCCGACACCTCGGCGATGCCGGCGGTAAGCGTCGTCGGATCCATCCCCACCCCGTCGTCCTCCACCGTGATGTGACACTCCGCGCCCGCGTCCCGGGCCTCGATGCTCACCATGCCGGTGCCCGGCTTGCGGGACAACCCGTGCCGGACCGCGTTCTCCACGAGCGGCTGGAGGCAGAGGAACGGCAGCGTCACCGGCAGCACCTCCGGCGCGATCTGGAGGCGCACCTGGAGCCGCTCGCCGAAACGCGCCCGCTCGATGGTCAGGTAGCGGTCGATCGAACGCAGCTCCTCGGCCAGCGTGGTGAACTCGCCGTGCGCCCGGAACGAGTAGCGGGTGAACTCGGCGAACTCCAGGATCAGCTCCCGCGCCCGCTCCGGGTCGGTGCGCACGAACGAGCCGATCGCGGTGAGCGCGTTGTAGATGAAGTGCGGGCTGATCTGAGCGCGCAGCGCGCGTACCTCGGCCCGCGCCAGCCGCTCCCGCGACGACTCCAGCTCGGCCAGCGCGAGCTGGTCACCCGCCCAGTGCGCGGTCTCCAGCGTCGCCTGCACCAGACCCGGGGCCGGGCGCTCGTCGGCCACCGCCACCAGCGCCCCGACCACCCGCCCGTCCGCGCGCAGCGGCGCGACCACCGCGCCGCGTACCGGGCAGTCGACCAGGTCGCAACGCAGCTCCGACTCGCCCAGCACTGTGGAGCGCCCGCTGTCGGCCGCCCGCCGGGCCGCCGCGACCAGCTGGTCGCCGTGGTGCGCGCCCTGCCCGTCGACCGCGAGCAACGCGTCGCGGTCCGTCAGCGCCAGCCCGGCCGCGCCCACGAGTGCCCGCAGATGGCGTACGGCCTTCGCCGCGTCCGCCGCGGTCAGGCCGGCGCGCAGCGGCTCGGCGGCGAGCCCCGCGGTGTGCAGCACCTCGTACGTGGCCCGCTGCGTGGCGGTGGCGATGCCCCGCCGGCCGCGCAGCCGCAGCACCGCCCAGAGCGCCGCGGCCAACGCGGTGACCAGCGAGACGACGGCGAAGACGGCGGAGAGGTTGCCACCCACGCAGCGATCCTGCCGGGTGCCGGCCCGGTAGCGCTAGTACGCGCCCTTGCGGGCCAGCACCACGCCCACGGTCCGCCACAGGATGCTCAGGTCGTACGCCAGCGACCAGTTGTCGACGTAGTAGAGGTCGAGCCGGACCGCCTCGTCCCAGGACAGGTCGGAGCGGCCGGAGACCTGCCACAGACCGGTCATGCCCGGCCGGACCAGCAGCCGGCGCCGGACGTCGCCGAGGAAGTCGCCGTCGTCGGCGGGCAGCGGGCGCGGGCCGACGAGCGACATCTCGCCCCAGAGCACGTTGATCAGCTGGGGCAGCTCGTCCAGCGACGTGGCACGCAGGAAGCGGCCCACCGGGAAGACCCGGGGGTCCTGCTTCATCTTGAACAGCATGCCGTCGGTCTCGTTCTGGTCGACCAGGCCGGCCAGCCGCTCCTCGGCGTCGACGTACATGGTCCGGAACTTCCAGACCCGGAACGTCCGCCCCTCGTGCCCCACCCGGGGCTGACGGAAGAAGACCGGCCCGGGGTCGGAGATCCGGATGGCGACGGCGATGGCGAGGAAGAGCGGGGCCAGCAGCAGCAGGCCCAGCCCGGCGGCGACCCGGTCCATCAGGTTCTTGACCAGCAGCGCCGGCCCGGACAGGGTCGGCTCCTCGACGTGCAGCAGCGGCAGGCCCTCGATCGGGCGGATGTGCACCCGGGGACCGGCGATGTCGGTGAGCTGGGGCGCAACCACCAGATCGACGCCGGAGCCCTCCAACTGCCAGGCCAGCCGGCGCAGCTCGCCCGGCTCGGCGCTGGCCGAGCCGCAGACCGCGATCGTGTCGCCGCCGACCTCACGCACCAGGGCCAGTACGTCCCGGCCCGCGTACACCGGCACCGGGGTCTCCAGGCCGCGCGCGGCGGCGTACCCGTCGGTGAGGTGGATGGCCACCGGCACGAGGCCGACGGACGGGTTCCGGGTGACTGTGGTGTAGACCTCCAGGCACTCCGGAAGCGTGCCGACGAGCACCATCCGGTGCCCGGCGTGGCCGGCGCGGCGGCGCAGAGCGTGCAGGCAGGCCCGGGCGATCATGCGGCCGAGCAGGATCAGCAGCAGGGCGCCGAGCAGCGCGAAGCCGACCGTCCAGCGGGACAGGGTGGTCTTCGTGGCGAAGGCGAGGAACGAGACCGTCGCGGCGACCGCGACGCCGCCGCGGATCACCCGCTTGAACTCGTCCGGGCCGAGGCCAAGGTAGCGCCGGTCGTAGGCCCGGTTGCCCCAGAGGATGAGCACCCAGCCGAGCGGCAGGAGCGCGAAGGCCACGGTGTAGAACCACGCCTCGGGCGCGTTCCGGAAGCCGGAGGCGGCCTGCTCGAAGATCTGCACGGCCAGGAAGCTGGCCAGGGCGGCCGCGCCGAAGTCGAGCAGCAGCAGGAATGCGATGTAGGGCCGGTGCCACCGGGACACCCGGCGCCGGGCTCGGGCCCACGCCGACCGGGGTACGCCGTTGTGCGACGGCGGAGTCGGCGGCTGGATCTCAAAGCTGTCGACGTGCCGCACGCTCTTGCTCCGGCCTCTGTCGGTTACCGGGCGCTGGAGGCTTGTCGTCACCTCAACCCATGTCCTCCCGCATGACCCGCGTCCTCACTCGGCGTGAGGGCCCGGGTCGCTCACCGTCCCAGTCTCCCACGCGGGCCCGGCCCGGACCGGCCCCCGCGAGGAAGCCGTTCCGCTGGTGCTCGGTGAGATCTGGCCGGCTCCGAATCAGTTGTGAAGCCGGGGACCGAGCCACTATACCGATGGATGACGGCTCGGGTAGAGGGGCGGACCGGGAGCATCGGCGATCCCGGGTCGATTCCACTCGGTAACCGGCGAATGCCATTACTCACCGTACGAGGCGGGACAACCTTCGGTCAGCCAGCGGCTTGCCACCGGTCTGACAGGTGGGGCAGTACTGGAGGCTCGAATCGGCGAACGAGACCTCCCGCACCGTGTCGCCGCAGACCGGACACGGCAGCCCCTTGCGGGCGTGCACCTTGAGGCCCGAACGTTTCTCGCCCTTCAGCTCCGCGGCCCGCTGCCCCATCGACCGGCGTACCGCGTCGCCGAGGACCGTCCGCGTCGCCGCGTGCAGACCGGCGAGCTGGTCGTCGGTGAGCCGGTCGGTGATCGCGAACGGGGAGAGCCGCGCCGCGTGCAGGATCTCGTCCGAGTACGCGTTCCCCACCCCGGCGAGCACCGACTGGTCGGTCAGCACGCCCTTCACCTGACCCCGGCGGCTGCGCAGCCGCTCGGCGAAGGTCGGCAGGTCCGCCTCCAGCGCGTCCGGCCCGAGCTTCGCCACGCCCGGTACCTGCGCCGGGTCGGTGACCAGGTAGGCGGCCAGCTTCTTCTGGGTGCCGGCCTCGGTCAGGTCGAAGCCGGAGCCGTCGTCGAGGCGTACCCGCACCGCGATCGGGCCCTTGCCGGGCCGCAGCGGGGTCGTCGCCGGGAACGCCTCCCGGTAGTGCAGCCAGCCCGCCCGGGCCAGGTGGACCACCAGGTGCAGACCCTCGTCGAACCGCACGTCCAGGAACTTGCCGTACCGGCCGGCGCCGGTGACCGCACGGCCGGCGACCGCGCTCGGCGGCGGATCGTACGTCTTCAGCGCGCTGATCGCGGCGACCTCGAACCGCTCGACGCGGCGGCCCACCGCACGCTCGCGCAGGTAACCGGCGAGCGCTTCCACCTCCGGAAGTTCGGGCACGGTACAACGGTAGCCTTCTTTCCCGTGAGCGCGAGGAATGAGCTTGCGAGTCTCATGCGCGAGCGCGAGGAGTGAGCTTGCGAGCCCCGCAGCCGCGAGCAGAGATCGGCACAGTCGCGAACGAAAGGCGAGCTCTGTGAGAATCGTGGTGGCGCACAACCGGTACCGGGAAGCCCAGCCCTCCGGCGAGAACACCATCGTCGACGCGGAGATCGCCCAGCTCGCCGCCGCCGGCGTGGAGGTGCTGCCGTTCCTGCGCAGCTCGGACGAGATCCCGTCGATGTCCAAGCCGGCCAAGGCGCTGCTGCCGATCTCGCCGATCTGGGCGCCGAAGGCCCAGCACGACCTCGACCGCCTGCTCACCGAGCACCGGCCGGACGTGTTGCACCTGCACAACCCGTACCCTCTGCTCTCGCCCTGGGTGGTGCGGACCGCGCACAAGCGCGGCGTGCCGGTGGTGCAGACGGTGCACAACTACCGGCAGGTCTGCTCCTCGGGCCTCTACTTCCGCGACGGCGTGATCTGCCAGGACTGCCGGGGGCGGACGCTGGGCGTACCGGCGATCGTGCACCGCTGCTACCGCAACTCCCGGGCGCAGAGCGCGCTGATGGCGACCACGCTCGCCGTGCACCGCCCCACCTGGAAGTCGGTGGACCGGTACATCGCGCTCACCACGGCGGTCGCTGATCATCTGCGCGACTACGGCATCCCGGACGAGCGGATCGTGGTCAAGCCGAACGCGGTGCCCGACCCGGGTGCCCCGGCGCCGTCCGGGAACGGCTTCCTCTTCATGGGCCGGCTCAGCCCCGAGAAGGGCCTCGATCTGCTGCTCGCGGCGTGGCGCCGGCACCCCGTGGGCGCGCTCGGCCCGCTGCGCATCGCCGGTGACGGCGAGCTGCGTCCGCTCGCCGAGGCGGCCGCCGCCGAGCGGCCCGACGTGCTCTACCTGGGCCAGCTCGACCGCTCCGGGGTACGCGCGGCGCTGGCCGACAGCTCCGTGGTGCTGGCCACCTCCACCTGGCACGACGTGCTGCCCACCGTGATCATCGAGGCGCTGGCGTCGGGGCGGCCGGTGCTCGGCACCGCGCTCGGCGGCATCCCGTACCTGGTGGGCGCGGACGGCCCGCGTGAGCCCGCCGGTACCGGCCCGGCCGAGGTGGCCACCGCGGCACCGGGCGACGGGCGGGTCGCGCTGCCGTCAGGGGTGCAGCGCGGCGAGGCCGGCTGGGTGGTGGCGCCCGAGGTGGACGTGCTCGCCGCCGCGCTGCCGCTGGCCGCCGCCGAGGCACGCATGCTCGCCGGCCCGGCCCGGTCCCGCTACGAGCGCACCTTCCACCCCGACGTGATCACGAAGCGCCTGATCGACATCTACGCCGGCCTGGCCGGAGGTCGTCCCGCGCGCTGACCGAGGTGTTAGGAAGGGCCCCTTTCAATGCACGAGGCGTTAAGAAGGGGCCCTTCCTTACCGCAGGGAGGCGCGGGCGGAGAAGGCGATGCTTGCCAGCAGGAATCCGCCGTTGACCACGGTGAACGCGACCATCAGCCAGAGCGCCAGCGCGGGGGCGAAGGCCAGCACCAGGCCGGCCAGGAAGATCACCGCGCCGTAGTCGCGGACCAGCTTGACCAGGCGTACCGGGAGCGAGGTCGAGGTCACCATGCTCGCCGCGTTCGGCCCCGACTGCATCACCGAGGTCACCAGGTTGACCATCCAGGTGCCCGCGAACACCGCCACCAGCCAGACCGGCGTGGACGGGCGCTGCGCCACGGCTGTCGCGCCGATGGCGGCCACCAGCGCGATCTGGGCGGCCACGTCGCAGAGCACGTCGATCCGGGCGCCGGCCGCGCTGCCCTGACCGGTCACCCGCGCGAGCTGCCCGTCGGCGCAGTCCAGCGCGTACGCGATCTGCCAGGCGACCAGGGCGACCAGCCCGACCACCCAGGCCGGTACGGTGCCGGCGGCCACGTCGTCGGCGAGCGCCACCACTGTGACCGAGGCGGCCAGCCCCAGCACCAGGTTGGCGAGCGTCAGCGCGGTCGGGCGCAACCCGAGGCGCTGCGCGGCCAGCGCGAAGGCCGCCCCGATCCACTGGCTGATCGACTCGCTGAACAGGCCGCCTCCCCGGTTGACCCGGTGGAAGTCGGCGACGGTGGGACGGGGCTCAGCCAATGTGGTCGCGGAGGGCACCGGCGTAGTCTGCCAGCCGCTCCCGCGTCTCGGTAGCGGACATCGCGAGGTGTTCGAGGATGGTGTAGCGGTCCGGCCGGGTGGCCGGCGCGAACTGCACCGCCTCGACGAACTGGTCGTCGGTCAGCTCGACCTCGGCCGGCAGCCGGGGCAGCCCGTGCCGGGTCAGGCAGGCCGCCATCTCGGCGAACCGGCGCTCGTCGCCGCGCAGGAACGTGCAGAACAGCGCGCCGAGCCCGGCCAGCTCGCCGTGCGAGGCGGTGCCGGGGAACAGCGCGTCGATCGCGTGCATGATCTCGTGGCAGCCGCCGCTGCACGGCCGGCTGGTGCCCTCGATCGCCATCGCCAGACCACTGGAGATCAGCGCGTCGGCGAGCACCGTGACGAAGCCGTCGTCGCTCATGTCGCCCGGGTGGTTGAGCACCGCCTCGGCGCCGGCGCGCGACAGCGAGGCGGCCAGCCCGTCGACCCGCTCACCGCGTACCCGCCGGGCCAGTTCCCAGTCCGCCAGTGCGCTGATGTTGCTCACCACGTCGCCGACGCCGGCCCGGTTGTGCCGCTCCGGCCCGGCCTCCACGAAGTCCAGGTCCACGATCACCGCGATCGGGATGTGCACACCGTAGGAGCCCTTCAGGCCCTCCGTGATCAGGCTCGCCACCGGAGAGGCGATGCCGTCGTTGGCGAGGCTCGTCGCCACCGACACCATCGGCAGCCCGCGCCGGGTCGCCGCGTACTTGGCCACGTCGATGGTCTTGCCGCCGCCGATGCCGACCACCGCGTCGTACGACCGGGTGCGCAGCTTCGCCCCCAGGTCGTCGGCGGCGTCGAGCGTCCCCCCGGCCACCGTGAACACGTCGGCCGAGCGCAGCGACGGCCGGATCAGCTCGGCGATCCGTTCGCCCTGCCCCGGCCCGACCACCACGGCGACGTCGCCACCGGCCGAGATCCGCCCGTCGGAGAGGATCGCCGCCAGATCGGCCACCGCGCCCCGCCGCACGTCGATGTGCAGCGGGGTGAGGACGCTGCGGGCTAGTAGCGGCACGCGATCTCCCGCGCCCGGGCCAGATCGGCGTGGTTGTCGACCTCGACCCAGGAGACGTCGCCGATCGGGGCCGCCCGCACCTCGCCGCCGCGCTCGGCGAACTCCTGGTAGCCGTCCTCGTAGTAGAGGTTCGGGTCGCGCCGCCAGGTCGCCTCCAGCGCGTCCGCGAGCGGCTCGGCCACCTGCGGCTCGATGAGCGTCGCGCCGATGTACTCGCCGTACGCCTCGCCCGGGTCCATCAGCTTGGTGATCCGGGTGAGCTGGCCGGCGGCGTCGAAGGTGGTCTTCATCTCCTCCTCGGCCAGCGGCTTGAGCGTGTCCACGGCGAGCAGGATGCCCGGGCCGCGCTCGGCCAGCAGCGTCTTCTCCACGCTCACCGGGTGCACGGTGTCGCCGTTTACGAGCAGCACCCCACGGGAGAAGTGCTCACGCGCCAGCCAGAGCGAGTACGCGTTGTTCCACTCCTCGGCCTTGTCGTTGTGGACCAGGGTGATCGTGACGCCGTACTTCTCCTCCAGGGCGGCCTGGCGCTGCCGCACCGCGTCGGCCGCGTAGCCGACCACGATCACGACTTCGTTCAGCCCCACCTCGGCGAGGTTGCGCAGCGCGATGTCGAGGATGGTGGTCTCCCCGTCGACCGGCACCAGGGCCTTGGGCAGGGTGTCGGTGTACGGCCGCAGCCGGCGCCCCGCACCTGCGGCGAGCACCATCCCGATCATGCCGACACGCTCCTCTTCTCGACCCGATTCCACCCGGCGAGGATATCGCCGGGCACCGACCGGCAGTGGTTCAGCCCGTCAGCCCGATCGAGCGCAGCGCCGCGAAGCCGTCCTCCGCGATCCGCCGGATCATTCCGTCGTTGACGTTCCGGTGCTCGTCGAGCAGCGCGATCTCCGACTCCGCAAGCCAGCGGAACTCGGTGTGCTTGCCGGCTTCCAGCCGGGGCCGGCTCAGGTCGCCGTCCACCCGGACCAGGAAGTCGGTCTCCACCCGGGTCAGCCCGTCGTCGGCGGTGTACCGGTATTCGCCGACCAGGCCGAGCACGTGCGACAGGGCCCAGCCGGTCTCCTCGGTGACCTCCCGGCGCAGCGCGTCGTCGATCTCCTCGCCCGGTTCGAGGTGGCCGCCGACGATGTCCCAGCAGTTCGGGAAGAGGCGTCGCTCGGGGGATCGGCGTTGGATGAAGATGCGGCCGTCGTCGTCGACGATCAGCGCGCCGGCGCAGCGGAGGGGCTCGGTGGGCACCCTCCGACAGTAGCCATCCGGGCCGTCTCCGGCGATGCCCGTTCTTGTCCCGGTACGCATCGATGGCCCACCATGTCCGTACTCAGTCGCCGTCCCACAGGGGTGATGTGTGATGCAGGTACGGGAAGCGATGTCCAGCGAGGTACTGGTGGTCGGGCCGGAGCACACGCTCCGGCAGGCGGCCCGGATGATGTCGGCCCGCGGTGTCGGGTCGGCGGTCGTGATCGACCCGGACTCCGAGGGAGTGGGGATCATGACCGAACGCGATGTGCTGAAGGCGATCGGCGCCGGGCTCGACCCGGATGTCGAGCGCACCGGGGCACACCTGACCTGGGACGTCGTCTACGCCGGCCCGGACTGGACGGTCGAGGAGGCAGCCGCGGCGATGGCCCGGGGCGGGTTCCGTCACCTGGTCGTGCTCGACGGCCGGGAGGTGGCGGGAGTGATCTCGGTACGGGACCTGATGCGGGTCTGGGCGGGTGAGCACGCGCCGACCCGTACCTGATCCGCCCGGCGCGTACGCGCCGGGGAAAGGGCGATGGCCCGGCCGATATCGGCCGGGCCATCGTCGTATCTGTTCCGTTCCGGTCGTGCCCGCCCGTCAGGGGCCGACGAAGACCGAGGTGCCGCGCCAGTCCACGTCGTCGACGCTCGGACCGCTGCGCACCGTGGCGGAGCCGGTCGGCACGCCGTCGGACCACGCCATCGAGGACAGGGTGCCGGTGCTCCGGGAGACGACGTAGAGCGTGTCGCCGTCCAGGAACAGGCCGCCCGCGTCGGCGAAGGCCGTGGTGCCGGTGACCGTGTTGCGCTCGGCGCCGACGGTGCCGGTGTCCGGCGCGAACCCGCGCCAGAACAGCGTGCTCTGACCGGCCAGCGAGTAGTAGATCCGGCCGCCCTTGTAGAACATGGCGGTCACGTTCGGCAGTTCGGCGGAGAAGTTGCCGGTCATGCCGGCGTACGTGGAGCCCTCCGGCGCGGAGCCGGTGACGACCAGGTCCCACTTGGCGTCGTGGTACGGGTCCAGCTTCTTCGGGGTGCCGAACTCGCTGCCGTCGAACGAGCGCTTGTAGAGGTCGCCGCCGACGCCGTAGAACAGGTCACCACCGACCCAGAAGGCGCCCTTGACGCCCGACCAGCCGGTGTTGTCCGCGTTCGGCACCGACATCGCGTTGCCGACCGAGGTCGCACCGTCGTACGTGCGCTTGGTGATGCTGTCGACGGTGGTGGCCGGCGGCACCGGGGGCAGCTTGACGATCTCGATGCCCTGCACCAGAGGGTTCTCCAGGACGCGACCGAAGTCGATGTCGATGTTGCCGTCGCTGGTGATCGGGAACGCGCGCATGGTGCCCCGGTTGGTGGCGCCGATCGCGGCGATCGGGTCGAAGTTGCTCAGCTTGACCACGCCGTCGATCGTCACGTTGAACTTGCGCTTGCCGGCGGTGGCGGTGCCGGCCCAGCGGTTCGCCAGGTAGAGCCGCACCTGCACCGGCGTGCCGGCCGGGACCGGGAAGTCCCACTGCATGTCCGGCGCGGGCGACTCGTCCCACCGCTCCGCGTTGAACAGCTCCACCGGGGTGCCCGACGGCACCGTGCCGTCGAGGGAGGCGTTCGTGGTGTAGCTGGTCACCTGGTTGCCGGCGTTGTGGTAGGTGCTCGGTGCGGCGGCGGTGTCCGCGGCCCAGGCCGGGCCGCTCGGCGCGGCCAGCTGGTCGCCGCCCGCGTTGACCCGGTAGAGCACGTCGGAGGCGTCCGGCGTGGGCGCGGTCTTGACGATCTCGATGCCGTGCAGCAGCGGGTTCTGGAGCACCCGGCCGAAGTCGATGTCGACCACGCCGTCGCTGACCACCGAGATGGACTGCATGGTGCCGCGGTCGGTCCCGCCGGCGGCGACGACCGGGTCGAAGTCGTTCAGCTTGAGCACGCCGTCGATGCTGACGTCGAACTTGCGGGCGCCCGGCTTGCTCGTGCCGGACCAGCGGTTGGCCATGTAGATCCGGACGTCGACCCGGGTGCCGGCCGCGACCGGGATGTCCCACTGCATGTCCGGCGCGGTCGCCTCGTCCCACCGCTCGGTGTTGAACAGCGTGGCCGGCGTGCTCGCCGGCACGGTGGGGTCGAACGTCGCGTTCGTGGTGTAGCTGGTGACCTGGTTGCCCGTGTTGTGGTACGGGCTGGGCTCGGTGGCGCTGTCGGCGGCCCAGTCCGGCCCGCCGTCGGTGGCCGGGATGGCGGGACCACCGGCGTTGACCCGGTAGAGCACCTCGGTCTGCGCCGCGCGACCGGCCTGGTAGACGTTGCCCGGCAGACCCTTGGTGCTGGTCGAGTGCGGGGCGTTGCCGCCGTCCAGCGGGAAGAAGGCGAGCCGCTTGCGCTGGTAGTCGAAGTTGCCGATGTACTCCTGGTCGCTGCCGAGCCAGAGGCCCTCCTGGGTCACCAGCATCTCGGTGACGCCGTAGCCGCGCGGGTGGCGGCCCGGGTTCCAGGACAGCGGCAGGCCGCTCACCGGGTCGAGCGCCGCGATGCTGGCCCGCGGCACCGCGCCCGGTCCGGCCTTGTCGCGGGCGAGCGGGTTGTTCGACCAGCGGAAGTGACCGCCGACGTAGACGGCCTTCTCGCTGATGCCGACCGAGAGGAAGGTGTCGCCGCCGCTGAAGTTCGTCCAGGTCGGCTTCTGGCCGTCGCCGCTGGCGGCGGTCTCCCAGCGGGCCGCGGAGTCGCAGAGCGTGCCCGGGTACGACGCGCCGGTGGTGACCACGACGAAGTACTTGCTGTCCGGGGAGAACTGGATGTCGCGCACCCACGAGTCGAACGCGGCGTACTTGCAGGCCGCGGAGTAGCCGTCGGTGTTCCAGTCGGCGACGGTCGTCGAGCTCTCGCCCAGGTTGATCCGCACGATCTGGTCGTGCACGACGTCGTCGGCCTTCTTGAAGTTGCCGATCACCACGAGGTGCTTGCCGTCGGGGGAGACGGCGAGCTTCTCCGTACCGACACCGGCCGAGGCGCCGTTGTTGGTCGGCGTCCAGTTGTGGTGCTCGGTGAGCGACACGGTGAGGTAGTCGTCCACCGCGCCGGTGGTCGGGTTCAGCGAGGCCAGCCCGTTGCGGTTGGTCGTCGCGGTCACAGTGGTGAAGATGCCGCCCACCAGCAGGTGGCCGTCGACGAGCGCGATGTCGTTCACGGTGCCGTTGAACGCCGGGCCCTTGAACCCGTCGACGGGGGTGCCGTCCGCGACGTTCAGCAGGGCCAGCTTGCGGAAGTTCTTGTCGCCGACCTTGTTGAACTTGCCGGCGACGTACACCGTGCCCGGGGTCGGGCCGGCGATGACGGCGGTGACGTCACCGTCGAGCACCGGCGCGAACGCGTTGTCGATCTTGCCGGTCGCCTTGTCGAAGGCGAGCAGTCCGCGGCGTTCGACCGGGGTGGGTGAGGAACCCCGGTTCTGCGCGTTGGTGAACGAGCCGCCGACGATCACCTTGCTGCCGGCGTCGTGGATGGCCACGACGTTGCCGTCGTTGATGTTCGGCGTCTTCTCCGAGGGCACCTCGCCGACCATCGTGCTGTGGTCGGGCGCGGGCGCCGCGGCCGGCGCGGCGAGCGCCGGTACCGGTGTGAACAAGGTGGCGATGCCGAGCACGGCAGCGCCGAAGGCGGACACCGAGCGGTGTCTCAGGATCGAGGAAGCCACAGGCTACTCCGGGGGGAAACGTCGGAGGCGCTGCGATCGTGGTCGGTGCCGACATGAGGCGGGGCGTCACCCGACCGACCGCAGACGTGAGAGCAATACCTTCTCGCATTCGGCCGTCGCCCGTCCACCCGGGTTGGGCCTTTTTGACCGAGGAAACGCACCGGGTCACACGAAAAGACGAACGACGATCACCTGGTGGACACGGAGGGTGTTCCTGAGGAAACACTCAGGTCGGGCATCGGCGGCTGGAAGTACGGATCGGTCGCCATCTCCCGGAATACCTGCTCGCTCTCCGGGTCGTCGCCGAAGGTGCTGTCGTAGATGGGCTTCTCCGTCTGCCGGGCCGCGAAGTAGACCGCCGCCTTGATCTGCGGGTGCTTCTTCAGGTACGGCCCGACCTCGCGCATCCATTCGGCCCGCTGGCCCGGCCGCCCGTCCTGGGTCAGGCCGTACTCGCCGATGATGACCGGTCGCGGGTGCTTCTTGGCGAACGCCATGAAGTGGTCCATCCGGTTGGAGAAGCTGTTCCACTCCGGACTGGGATAGACGTCCGCGCAGAGCCAGTCGACCTGGTCGTCGCCCGGGTAGTAGGCGGCGGCCCGGCGCTGCGGCTCGGCGAACCCGTCCGCGTGCGGGCACCACACCCACCCGGCGTTGGTGACGCCCATCTCGGCGAAGATGCCGCGGACGTGCTTCCAGGCGGCGACGTAGTCCTCCGGCGAGTGCATGCTCGCGGCCAGGTTCGGCCGGTCCATCTCCCACCGGTAACGCAGCAGCACCGGAACGCCGAACTCCTTGACGTCCTTCGCGCGTTCCCGGATCAGCGCGTCGTAGACGCCGCTGACCGTGGACCGGGTGTCGGTGCCCTGCCACGAGATCATCTGGAGCTTGCCCCGGGACTGGAACAACTTCTCGGTGGCGCTCGGGAACGGCTCGTTCCACTCGTGGAACATGTGCGCGATGGCGAGGTTGCCGCCGGCCGCCTGGTTGAACGCGTCGAACGCCGCGGCCCGCCCGCTGGCGTTGTGGTACTGCGGCTTGACCCAGGTGCCGAGCCAGGCCCCCTTCTCCGGCGGCTCCGGCCCCCACCCGGTGGTGCGGACCGGAGCGGTCCGCGGTGTCACAGTCGGCGGGGGCGGCACCGCCGTCGCCGTCTCGTCGGATCGCTCCGAGCCGATGTCACAGGCCGCCACGGCCGGGGCCAGGAATGCCAGGCCCAGCACGGCAGCCATCGTCAGTCGTAACCGTCGTACCACCGCAACCTCTCCCCAGGACGGTCGCCGGCCACGGTATGGGGGCCCTGACGGATCCGCGTGGGCGGAGAGGCACGCCGGGCCGGGCGGGCGACCCCTGGCACTCTACCTGTGACGCGGCGCTCAGGCGGGGTAGCCGAGTTGCGTCAGCAGCGGCCCGGCCTGAGCCATCACGTCGGCCAGATCCTTTTCGGTCAGTCGCTGCCGCCACCGGCCCACCGAGCCCGGCCGCGCCTTGGCGAAGCGGGCGTGCAGCGCCTCCCGCCCGGCCGGGTCACCGACCTCCAGGAAGTCGGCCACGACCTCGGCCGCCTCGGCCGGGCGGGTGACGATGTCCTCGTACCGCAGGTGCCGCACCCGTTCCGCGGGCAGCTCGGCGAGCTGCGTGAGCGCGCTGCTGGTGAACCGCCGCCACATCCAGGCCGACCGGCCCAGGTCGGAGACCTGCGTGAACTCCTCGCGCCGCTCCGGCTCCACCCAGAACCGGGGCGCGGCGCCCCACGGCGTACCGCCCCGGCCGCTGCGGCCGGTGCCGGTGGACGCGGCGTTCAGCCAGGGCTGCTCGGCGTGCGACACCGCCACATCCCGCCCGTCCCGGTAGACGTGCAGGAAGACCGCGTCCGGGAAGACCTCGGTCAGGAACGGCACGATGAAGCAGTTCTCCGGGTCCTTCTCGGCGAACCGCAGGCCGCCGTGCCCGGACGCGGCGAGCAGCGCGCCGTAGTAGCCGCGGAAGTAGCGGGCGGCCCGCTGCGGCGTCCAGCTTCCCTCGTAGACACAGCGGGCGACCGCCTTGGTCAGGCGCGGTTCGAAGTGGTACGACACGTCCGGCAGCGCGCCGACGCAACTGCCGAGGAACGTGGTGCCGGAACGCGGGGCGCCCAGGATGAAGATCGGACGCTCCACCTTCAGGGTGAGCCGGCGGCCGCCCCCCTCGACCGGCCGTTCCAGCTCGCGGCGTTCCTTGCGGTCCGCCAGGAGACCGACCGCGGCGAGCTTCGCGGCCTTCACGGTGGACAGGCCGGAGTGCGGGGCGGGGGAGTCGCTTGTCATCGAAGGTCCCATCGGTGCGCAGGATCGGTCAGGACTGGGCGGCCGGGTCCGCCCCGGCCCGGTTACGGCCGCGGCGGAGGGCGCGCAGCGCGTCGAGGTGCAGGGTGCGCCGCCAGCGCCAGACGCCCGTCGCGTACGCGACCAGCCCGGCGACCGTCACCAGCGCGAGTACCAGCGGACCGGCGCCGAGCAGCGTCGCCAGGCCGAGCGGCAGACCCAGCGTGACCACCGCCAGCGCCATCGCGGCCCGGGTACCGGCGCCGAACGGGTGCAGCCGCATCGACCACCAGAGCTGGGTCAGCGGCACCAGGTTGGTGACCAGGATGGAGACGGTCCAGGCCAGGGCCGCGCCGAGGATGCCGTACCGCGGGATGAGCACCAGGTTGCCGACCACGTTGAGCACGGTGCCGGTCATCGCGTTGTAGAACGTCCACGCGGTGCGCCCGGCCATGTTGAGCACCATGTCGACCATGCCGCAGCCGGTGGCCAGCAGCATGGTCAGCGCCAGCAGCACCACGACCCGACGTCCGTCGCCGTACCCGGATCCGAACAGTGCCAGCATCGGCGTGGCGAACGCCGCGAAGATCAGGTACGCGGGCCAGGAGAGCAGCACGAGCCAGCCGGTGGCGGCCTGGTAGAGCTGGCGCGCCTCGGCCCGGTCGTCGCGGGCGAACGCGGCGGCCAGCCGGTGCTGCACCGAGCTGGACAGCGCGACGCTGGAGAGCTGACCCAGCGCCAGGAACCGGGTCGCGGCCGTGTAGATCGCCGCGTCCGCCGGGCCGCGCAGCGCGCTGAGCAGCACGATGTCCAGCCGCTGCACCACAATCGCGGCCAGGCTGCTGACGGCGCGGGGCCCGGTGAACCGCCAGAACGGCCCGGCCAGCTCGCGCGCCGGCACCGGCCGGGTCACCTGCCTCCCGGCCCGGCCGACCAGCCGGCTCAGCCAGAACAGCGCGACCACCGCGGCGATCAGGTACGGCACCACCCAGGCCAGCGGCAGCGCGACGGTGGCGGACATGCCGAGCCAGGCGGCCACCGCCACACCCAGGAACTGCACCAGCGTGCGGCCGAGCCGCTCCACAGTCAGCAGCGGGCGCATCTGGCCGAAGCCGCGGCAGGCGGCGAGCGCGTAGTCGTTCAGTGCTGCCAGCGGCACGAACGCCAGCAGGATGCGCAGCGCGGTCACCGCCTCCGGCCCGGCCTCCGGCATGGTGGCCCGGGCCAGCGCCGGTGCGGCCAGCCAGCCGGCCAGCCCGAGCAGCGTGCCGACCACGAGCACCGGCAGCAACCCGACCAGGATGGTGCCCCGGATCTGGTCGCGGCGGTCGAGTGTGCGCTGGCGGCTGACGAAGTAGACGGTGCCGACGTCGGTGCCGAGCCGGGCCGCCGACGCGGCGATCATGAACGCGCTGGTGGCGGCGAAGAACATGCCCGCCTCGCGGACCGACCAGCCGCGGGCGATGACGATGTTCAGGCCGAAGCCGGCGACCGCGGCCAGCCCGACCCCGACCAGGTTGGCGAAGCCCTGCCGGGCTGCGCCGCCCAGCCCCGCGCCCGGCCCGGGGGGCGGTGCGGTGAGCGTCGGGGTGCCGCCGGCGTCCGCCCGCGTCACCGCCGCCACGACGGCACGCGTCCCCACCACGTCGCCAGCCGCTCGTCGTACGGCGCGAAGTGGTCCTCCAGCCGGGTCCGCAGCTCCGCCGACATGGGCGAACGGGAGCGCGAGTTGTGCTTGCCGAACGCGATGTCCGCCCAGCGGGGCAGCCCGAGGAAGTCGCAGACCGCGTCGAAGGAAGGGCGCGGGTCGGCGAAGAAGTCGTCGCTGTCGATGACGTGCATGCGGTCCCGGCCGACCAGCGCCTCCAGGCGCTCCAGCTGCTCGATGTAGCGGCCCCGGGCCAGGTACGCGTTGTGCTGGAGGTGCTCGCTGGCGTACGACGCGGAGCTGATCATCCGCTCCCGCTCGCCCGCCGTACGGGACTCCTCCAGCGCGAGCGCCCGCTCGAAGTCCGTCTCGGTCTCGTAGCCGCGGGCCAGCTCGTGCGAGTGCGCGGAGTAGGCGCGCTCCACCGGGTCACGCAGCAGCACCAGCAGCTTCACCGAGGGCAGGTCACGGGCGATCCGCTGCCCGGCCAGCGGGTGGAACATGTAGTACGGGCTGGACTCGCCGGTGATCCCGCGTACCCCGATCTGGGCCTTCACCGCCTCGGCCTTGCCGGTGGTGGGGAAGTGCCCGAGGTACCAGCTCATCCCCCGGTGGTAGTCCATGTCGAAGTAGTGCACGCCCTTGTGGTAGGCGGGCGGCAGCACACCGGGATGCTGCGACAGCGTCTTGAACAGCGAGGTGGTGCCGCAGCGCTGCGCCCCCACGATCAGGAATCCCGGCACCATCCGCGAACCGGCGGTCAGCCGGCCGACCGTCCGGCTCACCGACTTCACCGCGCGGAGCGCCTGCTCCTTGGCCAGCGTCACGTCCCCACTCCTCACTCTCACCCGGCCCGGCGGGCCAGGTGTTCCTCGACGGCGGGCAGCAGCCAGGTGTCGACGTGCCCCAGTCGCGCACCCGCCTCCGCCTGCCGGTCCCGCAGGTAGCGCGCCGCGAGCTCCACCAGGTAGAGCACGGCGACCAGATCGGCGCCCCCGCCGGTCTGGTCGAACGGCGCCAGGGTGGCCCCGGCGCCGGCGATCAGCGCTCGGGCCGCCTCGACCGGTTCCACCCCGTCGTGGCTCATCGCGCCCTGCACCGCCAGGTGCAGCGCGTCGTACCCGGCCGGCACGTCCGCCTCGAACCGCTCCCAGTCCCAGACCAGCACCCGGCCGTCGGCCAGCACGGCGCTGTTGCCGCCGTTCCAGTCACCGTGCCAGGCGCCGAAGGCCACCACCGGGTCGGCGTCCGCGACGGACTTCAGCGCCGCGCGCAGCCGCCCGGCCTCCGGCCGGGGTCCGAGCGCGTCCACCGCCTCGGTGAGCCGGGCCGCGTGTCCGCTGGCCGCCCACGACTGCCGGCGTACGCCGAGACAGCCGGCGACCGCCACCATCGCGTCGCGTTCGGCCGCCTCCGCGGCGGCCGGGGTGGCCCGGGGCAGCCGTACCGGCAGCGCCTCCTGCACGAGCAGCGCGTGGCCGTGCCAGTCGCCGTGGTGGCGTACCCCGGCCAGCACCACCGGGCCGAGCGGCACCTCGGCGAGGCGGCGCAGCGCGTCCGCCTCGGCGTGCACCAGCGCGCGGGTCAGCGGGTCGACGCCGAGCTTGGCGTACCCGAGGGCCCGGCCGTCCGGGGCGAGCAGTTGCAGCACCGGCTTGCGGTTCGCGCGGGCCGGCCCGATGTGCAGGCTCACCAGCGCCGGCTCGCCGAGCACCTCGGTCAGGTACGCGTCCAGCCCGCCGCCGTCGACCACCAGCCGGTCGCGGAACACCAGCGGGCCCAGCCCGAGCCGGAACGCCGTGGACAGACCCTGCCGGACCAGCTTGGCCTTGCGGCCGACCGCCTCGGTGGAGTGCCGGACCGCGCTCGCCGCCGCCCGGCCCGAGCCGGTCGGCACGAGCAGCCGGGGGCGGGACGCCGAGGGCACCACCACCCAGCCGGCGCCGCCGCGGCGCAGGCTGGGCTCGGCCGGCGCGGGCCAGATCAGCCCGGCCAGTTCACCGAGGTACGCGGCACGGCCGTCGCCGTCCGGGGGTACGCGGAACACCATCAGCTGTCACCGGTCTTTTCCAGTCGGGCCCGTAGCCCGGCGATCGTGCCCTGGGGTGGCGCCGGCGCGAGCGACCGGCGTATCCGGTCGTTGCGGGCCAGCAGGGCGACAGTGATCAGGGCGTAGGCGAGTGTCGCTTCCATCGCACCGTAGGTGAACTGGAAGAAGAGCATGAGGATGAGGATGAGCGTGCCGGCGATGCCGATCGCGCTGTGGTCGCGGCGGTAGCGCCAGATGCAGTAGATGAAGAAGGCGTTGTAGCAGATCGCGCCGACCCAGCCCTGCCCGACGAGCAGCGCCCAGACCTGGCCGTTGCTGCCCAGTTCCCGGTTGCCGCACTGCTTGCAGTCCTCGGACTTGCCGATGGCGATGGACCGGTTGCTGCCGATCAGCGCCCGGTTGCCGCCGTACCCGAGGATCGGCGAGTGGTTGGCCGCGGCGACCGCGCCCTGGGACAGCGTGGTCCGGATGTCGTCGCTGTGGCCGTTCTGGAGGCGTTCGTCGAAGGTGCGGCCGAGCGGTGTGGCGACGATCAGCACCCCGATCAGCCCGACCGCCAGGGCGAGCCCGCCGAGCACCACCATCCGGCCGCGCAGCGCGAGCCGCAGCGCGACGTACGCGGCGGCGATGCCGAGACCGATCCAGAGGCCCCGGTTCAGCGAGTAGACGATCGGGAAGATCGCGGCCAGGGCGATCGCCACGCCCGCGGTACGGCGCATCGGCTTGCCCAGCACGACCCAGCCGACGATCAGCCAGACCAGCAGGATGGCCGTGTTCTGGCCCCACGAGTTCGTGTAGGTGAACGGCGCGGACGGGCGGGGCGAGCTGGCCTCCCCCTCGATCACCTGCTGCACCTGGGCGAACTTGATCTCCATGAGCGAGGTGACGTACGGGTGACCGGCGATCGACTGGGGCAGGACGAATCGCAGCGGCGCGACGAACGTGAGGTTCGGGAAGAGCGAGCCGATCCAGCCGCCGAGCACCACGACCACGCCCATGAACCCGAACAGGCGGACCATCCGGCGCTGGGACAGCTCCCGCTCCCGCAGGTTGTAGACGTAGAGCATGGTCACGGTCATGGCGACGTAGTTGGCGAGCCGGATGCCCCAGCCGATGTACTTGCCGCTGCCGCCGGGGGGCAGCGTGTTCGGCGCGGTGAGGTCGAGGGTGAGCACGGACAGGAACACCCAGAGCAGCAGGACCATCCAGATCCCGAAGCCGGGCGGCACCCGGATCGGGCCCCGCTTGCGCATCTGCACCACCATCGGCACCGCGAAGATGACGAAGACGAAGCTCGACACGCCGAGCACCCACCACAGCGGGTACAGCAGGAAGACCGAGATCAGCGGCCACGCCGTCGGCAGCCGCCACGACCAGCTCTCCGGCCGTACCGTCACCGGCCGCAGGCGGTTCCCGTCCGGCGGCGACACCGCTCCGACCGGAACCGTCCCGCGCGCGGTGCGGGGCGGGGTGGCGGTGCTCATTTCACGGTGACCTTGGCGGTGGTCGGCGCGTAGATCACCCACGCGTTGCCGGGCTGGGGGTGCAGGAGATCGCCGCCGGTGTCGGCGAGCGTGCAGACCATGCCCAGGCCGGGCTTGCGCCACCGGCCCTTCGCGCTGTTCGGCCCGGACACCGCCAGCACCGCGCCCTCACCGAAGACGTTCGCCGAGGGCAGCGAGCGCGGGGACGGGTTGCGGACGTCCAGCGTGCGGTACTCCATCGTCAGCACGATGACGGAGGCGGCGGTCACGGCGACCTTGCCGACCTTGCCGACCCAGACGGACTTGGCCTGGTCGTACCGCCAGACCATCGGCGGGCCGCCGGAGACGGTGACGGTGAGTTCGGTGGCCGGCGCGAGGTCGCGGGCGGCGAGCGCGTCGCCCGCGCCGGCGTGGTCGATCGGCGGGGTGGGCGGCTGGCCGCCCTTCGGGGCGGCCTTGAGCAGCGCGGCGGTCGACGTGTAGTCGCCGGAGAAGACCTTGCTGTCGTCGTCGGGCGTCACGCCGTCGAGGTCGGAGTTCTCGAACTGGGTGAGGAAGCCGGTGGGGCCGCCGTCGTAGCCGACGAACGGGCGCAGCACCGCGAGCGACCGGATGTCGACCGGCCGGATCTCGGTGACCGGGCCGATCTTGGTGGCGTCCTTGGAGTGGAACACGGCGGTCAGGTGCAGCGTGTCGGACTCGGCGAACTCGGCGTAGACCAGGTCGGCGGCGTCCAGGCCGGCCGGGGTGGTCGCGGGGCTCACCCGCAGCGGCACAGCGACCGCCTGGCGGGTGGCGGCGGCCGGGGTGCTCACCGGCGCGCCGGTCAGCGGGCCGGTGGGCAGGGTCGGCGAGGCACTGGCCGATGACGGCGAGGCGGTGACGTCGCCCGGGTCCACCACCTGGACCTTGCCCGGCTTGGGCTCGGGCTCGCTGCACCCGGTCCCGACGCCGAGGACGACGGCGGGGGCGATGGCGGCGCGGAGCATCTGCCGGCGGTTCACCCCAGGTCCTCGCCGGAGTCGAGCGCGTAGCTGCGGCCGTCGCCGTCACCCCGGGAGCGGTACGTGCCGCCGGTGCCGTTGAGCGGCACCGGCTTACCCGGCATGCCCTGGTTGCCTGGGTTGCCGGGGTTCGGCGGTGGGGTGGCCTTGCCCGGTGCCGGCTTCGCCGGGGCGGGGCGGGACGACTGCATGCGCGGCAGCACCATCGTCGACTCGGCGGACGGGCCGGGGCTCGGCCGGGGCTTGGGCCGGTTGGCCGGTGCCACCGGGGTGCTCGGCGTGCCCGACGTGCCCGACGTGCTGCTCGCACCGCCCGAGGACGCCGGCCGGGCGGCGCCGGCCACCGGGGCGGGCAGGCGCGGGGCCAGCACGGCACCGATCACCGGCGCGTTCACCTGCTCGAACTGCTGCAGGGCGGCGGTGATCTCACCGCTGCGGGTCTTGCCCGCCTCGGCCACCATGATCACGGCGTCGACGTACCGGCCCAGGGCCTGGGCCTCCACGGCGAACGTGGGCTGCGCGGTCTCGATGATCACGTGGTCGAAGCGCGCGGACAGCTCGTGCATGATCTCCAGCAGACCGGCGACCGGCAGCTCGACCTCCGCGTCCAGGTCGCCCGGCACCAGCACCCGGAGCTGGCCCAGCCCCGGCACCGGCGCGAGCGCCTTGAGCGGGGGTACGTCGCGGCGCAGTACCGAGGCCAGGTTGTGCCGGCCCTCGGCCACGCCGGTGATGGCGCCCACCGTCGAGTCGGGCTTGGTGGTGATCAGCGCGACCTGCTGGCCGGTACGGGCGTACGCGGCGGCGAGGTTGGCGGCGACGAATCCGGCGGCGGTGCCGGCCGAGGCGTCGCAGATCAGCAACTGGCGACCGCGCCCGCCCTGCGCCGGTTCGGGCACGGCGGACAGCAGCACGTTGCGCAGCCGGCCCAGCTCGCGGGAGACCCGGTGGGTGGCCGGCAGGACGGCCAGCGACGGCGCGCGCACCGGCAGTTCCAGCAGCAGCGGCAGGCCGACCCGGTCGGAGATGTCACGACCACGCCGGATCCGGGTGTCGAGCCGGTCCAGCACGAGCGCCAGCACGATGCCGAGCAGCAGGCCCGCGCCCATGCCGCTGGCGAGGTTGAGCGTGCGGTTCGGTGAGCTGGGCGAGTCGGGGAGACGGGCGTCGGAGATGATCTCGCCGGGGTCGGAGCCGGCCGAGACCAGCGGGCTGAGCCGGTTGTTCAGACCGGTGATCTGGCTGGTGAGAAGGCTCCGTTCGGCCTCGGCCCGCTCCCGCTCGGGCGAGTTCGACGGCGACGCCGCGATCCGCCCGGCGACGGCACTGAGCTGCTTCTGCAGCTCGGCGATCTGCTGCTTGAGCGCGGTCGTCTCGTTCTCCAGCGCCTTCTGCGCGGTGGCCTTGCGCAGGTCCAGATACGCCTGGGCGAACGCGTGCGAGCCCGACTGGGCGCCCTCGGGGCTGTTCCCCTCGTACGCCACCTGGAGGATCTGGCTGTTCGGCGGCACCTTGACGGTCACCGACTTGACCAGCTGGTCGGCACCGGTGTCGACCTTCATCAGCGCCTTGGCCCGCTCGGCCACCACCAGCGAGCGGACCACCTGGGCCTCGGTGTCGAGGTTGACCTTGGCGTTGGGGTTGCTCTCCGCGCCCGAGCCGAGCGGGCGCACCAGCAGCGAGGTGGTCGAGGTGTAGCGCGCCTCCTGGATCTGGTTCAGCGCCAGCCCACCACCGAGACCGAGGGCCGCGGCGAGCAGCAGGATCCACCAGCGGCGGCGCAGCCAGCCCAGGTAGGCCATCAGGGCAAGACCGTCGGCGTCGCTCTCGGCCAAATGGGGTGAGGGCATCAGAGTCTGTCGCTCCCTTTCGACCGAGCCGGGCAGTCCACGGCACAGCTGGACCTGACCGTGGCCTTGAGTGTCCCCGATCCGAACGACGAGGGAAAGTCTGCTCACGTTCCGGTAAGCCTGCCCGGGTGTGGGCAGCCCGCGTAGAAATGGCCGATCGGCGCTGACCATTCGGCGGGTTTCCCGGTGTCGGGCCCGACCTGTCCCCGGATAAGCCGGCGTCGCCGACGGCTCTCGTGCGGAGCGGTGACGGAATCCTGACACATCTCACTTTCTTCCGGTGGCCCGCCCCGGCGGCGCGGGGCGAACCGGGCTGACCTGGACGGTGGCCGGCCGGTGGGCATCCCGGTGACGGGAATCGAGAGGTGAGCCGACCGGCGAGCCAGGATCCGTCCAATGGCCCCTTCAGTTGCCCATGGGCGCGCCAGTAGGTTGTCAGGACGCGTCCGAGGGGCATTCACAAAAATCCGGACGCGTCATCCGCGTACGGGAGGACTTTTGTGGTGAGCGGGTCAACCGAGGACTCGGGGCAGGTCCTGCTGGTGGGTTCCAGTGGCGGGCACCTGGCCCAGCTCCTGGCCCTGGAACCGTGGTACCGGGATCGGCGCCGCGCATGGGTAACCTTCGACACCCCGGACGCGCGCTCGCTGCTCGCCGGTGAGGACGTGGTCTGGGCGCACCACCCCACCACACGCAACGTCAAGAACCTGGTACGCAACGCGTTCCTCGCGCTGAAGGTGATCCGCCGGCGCCAGGTCGACGCCGTGGTCACCACCGGCGCCGGGGTCGCCCTGCCGTTCGTGGTGGCGGCCCGGATGCGCAAGATCCCGACGGTCTACATCGAGGTGTACGACCGGATCGACAGCGCGACGCTCACCGCCCGGCTCTGCCGCCCCTTCCTCTCCGCGATGCTCGTGCAGTGGGACGAGCAGCGCCGGATGTACCCGGAGGCCACCGTCGTGGGGAATCTGCTCTGATGGCGCACATTCCGCAGCAGCGGGACCGGCGTTCCGCGGCACCGTACGTGCTGGTCGTGGTCGGCACCGACGTGCACCGCTTCGACCGGCTGGTCGGCTGGCTGGAGCGCTGGCACGCGGCGCGGCCCGAGGTCCGGCTGGTCCTCCAGTACGGCCACAGCCGCACCCCGGCCCTGCCCGAGGCCACCCCGTTCCTCGGCCACGAGGAACTCCAGCGGGCGATGGCCGAGGCGACGCTCGTGGTCAGCCACGGCGGCCCGGCCACCATCACCGAGGCGCGCCGCAACGGCCACCTGCCGATCGTGGTGCCCCGCGACCCGTCGCACGACGAGCACGTCGACAACCACCAGCAGCTGTTCTCCCGTCGTCTCGGCGCGGCCGGCATGGTGCGGCTGTGCGAGTCCGAGGCCGAGCTGCTCGCCGCGCTCGACGAGGGCCTGGCCGACCCGAACCGGTTCGTGCTGGCCGCCGACCCGAACCGCCCGGACCCGCGCGCCGAGGCGGTCGCCCGGGTCGGCGCGGTGATCGACGAGCTGGTGGCCCGGCGGGTACGACAACGAGCCGTCGGGCGTCGCGGATGAGCGCCCCGGATCCGGCGACGCCGCGGGTCCTCTTCGTCGGCGGCCTCGGCCGCAGCGGCTCCACGCTGCTGGAGCTGCTGCTGGCGCAGAGCGCCGACGTGTGTGCCGTCGGCGAGGTGGTGCACCTGTGGGAGCGGGCGCTCGGCGCCGACGAGCGGTGCGGCTGCGGTGAGCGGTTCACCGCCTGCCCGTTCTGGCGGCAGGTCGGCGACCAGGCGTTCGGCGGCTGGGCCGCTGTCGACCGGGACGACGTGCTGGCGCTCAAGGACCGCGTCGACCGGACCCGGCACATCCCCCGGCTCGCCAAGGAGGCGCTCCCGCCGGAGCAGCTGGCCGACGTGCGCCGCTACGCCGACCTGTACACCCGGATCTACCGGGCCGCGCTGTCGGTGACCGGCGCCCGGGTGGTGGTGGACTCCAGCAAGCACGCCTCGCTCGCCTTCGCCCTGCGCTGGGCCGAAGGGCTGGACCTGCGGGTACTGCACCTGGTCCGGGACAGCCGGGCGGTGGCGTACTCGTGGGGCAAGCAGGTGCGCCGCCCCGAGGTCGTCGACGGCGAGGACTTCATGCCGACCTTCTCGCCGTTCGAGGTGAGCAAGCTGTGGACCGCGCAGAACGCCGCGTTCCACCTGCTCGCCTCCCGGGCGAAGGTGCTGCGGCTGCGCTACGAGGACTTCACCGCCGACCCGGCCGGCACCGTACGCCGGGTGCGGGACTTCGCCGGCCTGCCGGACGACCCGGCGGCGCTGCGCATCCTGTCCGGAGCCGACGAGACCGGCGCGGCGCCCGAGCCGGCCGCGCCGTTCCGTGCGCACAGCGTCGCCGGCAACCCGCTGCGGTTCAGCGGCGGGCCGTTGACGGTGCGCCGGGACGAGGCGTGGCGGGACCGCCTGCCGCGCCGCAGCCGTGCCGTGGTCAGCCTGGCCACGCTTCCCCTGCGGGTCCGCTACGGCTATCTGGGCCAGCGGGGATCCGACGAGTCCGTGGAGAGAGCATGAGTGGGCCGAGCATCTCGGTCGTCGTACCGACGCGGGACCGTCCGGAGCTGCTGCGTGCGGCGCTCGACGCCATCCTCAGCCAGGCCCACCCGGGCCTGATCGAGGCGATCGTCGTCTACGATCAGTCCGAGCCGGACCGGTCGCTGGAGACCGACCGGGGTGACCGCCGGATCCGGGTGATCACGAATACCCGTACCGCAGGGCTGGCCGGCGCGCGCAACACCGGCATCGAGGCCGCCACCGGCGACTGGGTGGCGTTCTGCGACGACGACGACGAGTGGCTGCCCGGCAAGCTGGCCGCCCAGTTCGGGGCGCTCGACGCGCACCCGGACGGCGCGCTGGTGAGCTGCGGCATCCGGGTCAGCTACGACGACCGTACGGTGGACCGTTCGCTGGACCGGGCCCGGATCTCGCTGGAGGCGCTGCTGCGCGACCGGCTCACCGAGCTGCACCCGTCCACGTTCCTGATCCGCCGCGCCGCGCTGCTCGACGCGATCGGCCTGGTGGACGAGCAGATCCCGGGCAGCTACGCGGAGGACTACGAGTTCCTGCTCCGCGCCGCCCGCTACGCCCCGCTGGTGAACGTGGAGAGCCCGTACGTGCTGGTCCGCTGGCACAAGCGGTCCTACTTCGCGCAGCGCTGGGAGACCATCTCGACCGCGTTGCAGTGGCTGCTGCGCCGCTACCCGGAGTTCGCCACGGTGCCGCACGGCGAGGCGCGGGTGGCCGGTCAGATCGCCTTCGCGCAGGCCGCGATGGGCAACCGGCGCGACGCGGTCCGCTGGGCCCGGCGCACGCTGGCCCGCAACCCGAAGGAGCCGCGCGCCTACCTGGCGCTGGCGGTGGCGAGCCGGGCCGTGCAGGCCGACCGGGTGCTGCGCACGCTGCACAAGCGCGGCCGGGGCATCTGAGCCGTACGCGAGACGGGCGGGCGACCTCGGTCGCCCGCCCGTTCCCGTTCCGCTGTGATCAGGCCGTGCAGAAGGACTTCCACGCCTGGATGCTCGGCTGGTCGAGCAGCCGGAAGTCGCCCTGGCTGACGGTCTGGTTGTAGTACGCCACGAACTCCGGCCGCTGACCGTTGAGGAAGCTGGTCATCGACCGGATCCAGGCCGCCCGGCCGGTGCCCCCGTCACCGGGAACCAGGTCGCTGCCGGTCTCCGCGACGCCCCACGGCTTGCCCAGCGCCTTCGACTTGCTGATCATGGGGCCGTAGATCTCCTGCGGCGAGGCGTACCGCTTCCACTTCTTGCCCCAGTTGTAGCAGTCCCAGCCGAGCGCCTCGATCACGTCGCCACCCGGGTAGAACGCGTCGAAGCTGCGCCCGGACTTCGAGTCGAGCGTCCAGCACATCAGGATCAGCGTGTTGATCAGCTTCGGGTTGCCCGTCCGGTCGGCCAGGCCGGCGATCCGTTTCCACGCCGTCCGGTACGCCGTCGTGCTGAACGCGCCGCGCTCGACGTCGTCCTCCGGCTCGTGGAAGTACGACCAATAGACGTTGTGCTCGCGCGGGATCGAGGAGAACCAGGAGGTCAGGCGGGAGTCGAACTTGCCGGTGTTCACCTCCTGCGGCGACGCCTTGAAGGACACCACGACGGTCCGGTCCACCACGTCGGCCCGGCTGCCGGACCACGCCGGCGGCAGGCCGGGGAAGAAGATCCGGGCCATCCGCAGCTTGCCGAAGGTCTGGTCGGACCGGGCCAGCGCCTGGCCGAACGTCTCCCCGCCCTGCACACCGATCGAGGCGCCGGGCAGCGTCAGTCGCGTACCGCTGAAGGCCGGCCCGGCGTCCGCGGAGGCCGACGGACGCGCCGAGGGCTTGCCGCCGAGACCCTGGTCGGCGCTCGGCGACGCACCCGGGGTGCCGGGCGTGCCGGGGCCCATCGAGGTGGCCGGCCCGACCGAGCCTGGCGTCCCGCCGGCCTGCCGTTCCGCCGCGTCGGGTCGCAGCGTGGCCACCGCGACCCCGCTGCCGGCCACGGCCAGGACCAGTGCCGCCGCGAGGGCGACCCGCCAGCGACGACGGGAGCCGCCGGACGACGGCACGGGGGCCGGGGCGAGCGGCGGCGCGGGCGGCCGGCCCGGCCCGCCGGTGGCCGGTCCGTGCGGAACGTCCACCGGGGGCGGTCCGGTCAGGGTGGCGGTCGCCGTGGTGCCCGCACCCCAGCCCGCCTCGCCCGCCGGGCCGCCCGGCCCGAAGTCGCCCGCCGGTCCCCGGCCGGGCTCGTCGTGCGGCGCCCAGCCGGTGTGGCCGTCCGCCGGACCGGCCTGAGTGGCCCAGGCGTCGTCGTGCGGCTCACCCTGCGGCCAGGCGGCGTCGCCGTGGCCCGCCGGCCCGTGCTGCGGCCAGGGGCCGTCCTGCTGCGGCGCCCAGCCGTTCGTCGTGCCGGGAGCAGCGTCCCAGCCGGCCGGGTCGTGCCCGGGCCCGTCGTGGTGACCGGCGTCGGGCCGGTCACGCTCGGGCCAGGGCAGGTCACCGCCCGGCCGGGCCGGTGGTGGCGGCGGCGCGCTCTCGGCCTCCGGCCAGGGCAGCGAAGGGCCGCCCACCTGACGCGGAATGTCCTGACCCGGCCACAGGCCGGTCGGCTGCCCGAAGGCATTGTGCGGCTCTCGGTCGGCCGGCATGACCCTCCCTGGCTGTCGGCGGCCCGTGGTCGGGGCTCAGATCGCCACGCATACCTGCCCGACGATAACCCTCATCCACCTGGCCGTACGTACCGTGACACTCAGCCGAACGCCTCACCCTGGTCACCGGTGACGGTCGAAGCGGGCATCTCGACCCCGGTCCGGGCGATCGCGTCGAGCAACTGGTCGGCCAGTTCGGGCCGGCAGACCAGCAGATCGGGCAGCCGCGGGTCGGCCCGGTTGTAGCGCAGCGGCGAACCGTCGATCCGGGACGCGTGCATGCCCGCACCGAGCGCCACGGCGACCGGGGCGGCACTGTCCCACTCGTACTGACCGCCCGCGTGGACGTACGCGTCGACCTCGCCGGTCACCACCGCGCAGACCTTCACACCGGCCGAGCCCATCGGCACGGCGGTGGCGCCGAGCATCTCGACCAGCTCGCCCACGAACGCCGGCGGGCGGCTGCGGCTCACCGCGATCCGGATCGGCCCGTCGGACGCCTTCGGCTGCGGGCAGGTGGTGCCGAGCACGAGCGGCGTACCGTCCACCGTGGTCCGGGCCGGCATGCCCACCGCGCCGGCGACCAGGGCGCCGTCCGGGGCGGCGGAGCGCTGCCAGAGCGCCACGTGCACCGCCCAGTCGTCCCGCCCCTCCTCGGAGAACTCACGCGTGCCGTCCAGCGGGTCGATGATCCAGACCCGGTCCGCCTCGTGCCGGGGCGCGCGCTCGCCGTCCGCCCACGCGCGGCGCGAGTCGGCCTCCTCCTCGGAGAGCACCGCGTCGGCCGGCCGCAGCCGGGCCAGCGCCGCCGTCATCAGCTCGTGCGACGCCCGGTCGCCGGCGTCCTTGAGCGCCTTCGGGTCGGCGAAGCCCTGCCGGTCCCGCAGCGCGGTGAGCGCCCTGCCGGCCTCGGTCGCCAGCCACTGCGCGAACCGCTGGTCGTCGAGCCGTCCCGCCTCGTCCTCGGTCACGAGCCCCATCCCTTGTTCTCCCGGGTCTGCCGCGACCCGTCATCCTTCGGCGTCCGGTCGGACCGGCGCCAGCGTCCGTCGGATCGTAGACAGTCGCGAGGCGGTCTCGGATCCCCCGGAGGCACCGGTGGTCCGGCCGGCCGCCCGCATGTTGAACTTCGCGTGTATCGCGGTCGGACCCGCCGGGCCAGGCCCTAGGCTCTGCGCATGACCGCCGAGCAGCTGATCTCGTTCGCCCGTGGCGCGCCTTCGCTGGACATCGTCGATGTCGAGGGGCTCAAGGCCGCCGCCGTCCGCGCCTTCGACGCCGACCCCGCCGGGGTCACCGCGTACGGCACCTCCGTCGGCTACCCGCCCTTGCGGAAGTGGATCGCCGAGAAGCACGGTGTCGAGGCCGACCAGGTGCTGATCACCAACGGCTCGCTGCAGGCCGACGCGTTCCTCTTCGACCACCTGGTCCGCCGGGGCGACGCGGTGGTGGTCGAGCGTCCGACGTACGACCGCACGCTGCTCAACCTCAAGCAGATGGGCGGCGAGGTGCACGGCGTGACGATCCAGCCGGACGGCCTGGACACCGCCGAGCTGCGCAAGCTGCTGGAGTCCGGGGTGCGGCCGCGGCTGGCGCACGTGATCCCCAACTACCAGAACCCGGCCGGCGTGACCCTCTCCCTGGAGAAGCGCCGTGAGCTGCTGGACCTTGCCGCCGAGTACGACTTCACGATCTTCGAGGACGACCCGTACGCGGACATCCGGTTCCGGGGCGAGCCGCTGCCCTCGATGCTGTCGATGGACACCCGGGGCGTGGTGGTGCACGCCTCCAGCTTCACCAAGACGGTCTGCCCGGGCGTACGGGTCGGCTACCTGGTCGGCCCGGCCGAGCTGATCGCGGCGATCGCCAAGCGGGCCACCAACCTCTACATCTCGCCCGGCATGGTGGCCCAGGCGATCGTGCACCAGTTCTGCGTCTCCGGCGCGATCGAGGAGTCGATCCGGACGGTCCGTTCGGCGCTCGGTGAGCGGTCGGCGGTGCTGGCCGAGTCGCTGCGCCGGCACATCCCGGAGGCCCGGTTCGTGGAGCCGGACGGCGGCTACTTCCTCTGGGTGGAGCTGCCCGAGGACGTCGAGGTCGACCGCCTCGCCCCGGCTGCCGCCGAGCGCGGCGTGGCGGTGGTGAAGGGCAGCGACTTCATGGTCGACGGCGGCCGGCACGCGCTGCGCCTGGCGTACTCGGCGGTCACAGCGGACCGGATCGACGAGGGTGTGCGGCGTCTCGCCGAGGCCATGGCCGCCGTTCGCGGCTGATTTTCTGTCGGGTTTCTGACAAAAAGGCCCCGCTGGCCGGTTCGGCACTCCCGCCGGACCGGCCGGCACCCCCACAATGCTGCGAGTGCCGCTCACCTTCTGCCGGTGACCAGCCCGCACGCCGGACGACCGGCCGGGCCGGCGGCACGCCCAGCATCACTCCCGCCCCCAAGGGGTGCCGGGTGGGCCGTGTCGCCCCTCACCCCCCTGACGCGGCCCGGCCCGCCCGGCGCCGCCGCGTGACGCCCGTCGCAACCGCCCGTCCCCCGCACCCGCGCCCGCGCTGCGCTTCCCGCCGGTCGGCGTAACCTGCAAGCCGCAGCTCTAGGGGAAGGGGGCGAGAGATGACGGACCGGGTGGCACGCGACCGAACCGCCGGCACCGACGGCAGCCGGGCACTGCGCCCCCGCGCCTGGTCGGCCCCGGTCCGCGCGATGTCCCGCATCCTCAACGCCGACGGCTCCCCGCGTACGGCCCAGCCGGCCGGCCCGGAGCGCAGCGGCATCGTCGACTGCGGGCTGTACGTCGACGGCGAGCGCCGCCCCGGCCACCCCCGGTACGCCGAGGCCCTGGCCGCCGCCCGGCAGGAGCGGGACGGCTTCGTCTGGCTCGGTCTGCACGAGCCGGACCTGGCCGAGATGACCGAGATCGCCGCCACCTTCGGCCTGCACGAGCTGGCGGTGGAGGACGCGGTCAAGGCCCAGCAGCGCCCGAAGCTGGAACACTTCGGCGAGATCGTCTTCCTGGTGCTGCGCACCGCCCGCTACTGCGAGCACGCCGAGCTGACCGAGAACTCCGAGGTGGTGGAGACCGGTCAGGTGATGCTCTTCATCGGGCCGCACTTCGTGATCAGCGTGCGGCACGGCGACGCCTGCCGGCTGGCGCCGGTGCGCGCCGACCTGGAGGCGAAGCGGGACCTGCTGCGGCACGGCCCGTGGGCGGTCGCGTACGCGATCACCGACCGCGTGGTGGACCTCTACCTGGAGGTGGCCGACCGGCTGGAGGACGACCTCGACGTGCTGGAGGCGGACGTCTTCGACCGGCAGAGCAGCGGCCGGATCCAGCGGATCTACCAGATGAAGCGGGAGCTGGTCGAGTTCAAGCGGGCGGTGGCGCCGTTGCAGCGCCCGCTGATGACGCTCACCTCGCAGGTCAACCGCGCGGTGCCGCAGGAGGTGCGGCGCTACTTCCGCGACGTGCAGGACCACCTCAGCCGCACGGTCGAGCAGGTGAACTCCTACGACGACCTGCTCAACTCGATCCTCCAGGCCCGGCTGGCCCAGGTCACCGTCGACCAGAACAACGACATGCGCAAGATCGCCGCCTGGGCCGCGATCGGTGCGGTGTGGACGGCGATCGCCGGCATCTACGGCATGAACTTCGACAACATGCCCGAGCTGAAATGGACGTACGGCTATCCGGGCGTCTGGGCGCTGATGCTCGCGGCGTCCTTCACGCTGTACCGCCTGTTCCGCCGCAACGGCTGGCTGTAGCCGCCCCGTACACGCGGAAGCGCCGGCCACGCGGGGTGTCCCGCGTGCCGGCGCTGATCCGACGGTACGAGGTCAGCGGCGACCGCCGGCCTTCGCGGCGTTCTTGCCGGCCTGCACGGCCTTGGTGATGTCGTCGGCCGGGCGGCCGGAGGCGTCCCGGGCGCCCTCGGCGACGGAGGGGACCTGGTCGTTCGGGTGGATCACCGGCTGGCTGCCGGAGGTGGCGGTCGACGCGCTGCTGCCGTTGGCCACCGCCGAGGAACCGGCGCCGGTCGGGCCGGCCTGCGTCACCTTCGCGCTCGCGTCCGGGGTCTCCACCACGATCGTGTCCACGTCCTCCCGCATCGGCTCCAGCTTGTCGTGACCGGTCGTGCCGAGCGTGCCCGTCGCGCCGAGCGTGCCGGTCGGGTCGTACTCGGCCCACTCCTGCTGCTCGCGGCGACGGCGCATGGCCATCGCACCGGCCAGGCCGGCGACGGTGCCGGCCACCAGCAGGCCCGCGGTCATGCCCCGCGACCTGCGCTGCTTCTTCTTTCCGGCCTTCATGTTCTTCGCCTTCTTCGTCATCGCGGACTGCTTCGCGGCCATCACCTTGCGGCCACTCGACGCCTTGCCGGCGGCCTCGACCCGGGCGTTGCGCACGGCCAGCAGCACCGGCGCGAGCGCCGCGGCGGTCGACGCGAACCCGCTGGACGCGCGGTCCCGGACCAGGACCGCGGTGGGCGCGACGGCGACCCGGGCTGCCTGGACCCGCGGGCCGACAGTGGCGCCGGCCCCCTTCGCCGCGTGCGTGGCGGCCTGCCTCAGGTGACCGATGCCCTGGTTCAGCTCGACCCTCGCGAGCTGGCCCTGGGTCTTTCGCCGCCCGATTCCAAACACGGTCCCACCTCCTGGGAGTTGTTCCTTCGTCATCCTCCACCTTCGAATGCCTCCGCATGGCCAGATCGGGCACATGGGAGGATCCGCAAGGAACTGAACTACGAGTGAGGAGTACCCGTGGCCGAGGCTGTCTACGCCACCTTGCACACCAACGCCGGCCCGATCCGGCTGGAGCTCTTCCCGAACCACGCACCGAAGACCGTCCGCAACTTCGTGGAGCTGGCCGAGGGCACCCGGGAGTACATCGACCCGCGTACCGGTCAGCCGGGCAGCGGGCCGTACTACGACGGCACCGTCTCGCACCGCGTGATCAGCGGTTTCATGATTCAGATGGGCGACCCGACCGGCACCGGCCGCGGTGGCCCGGGCTACAAGTTCGCCGACGAGTTCCACCCCGAGCTGCGCTTCGACCGGCCGTACCTGCTGGCGATGGCGAACGCCGGGCCTGGCACCAACGGCTCGCAGTTCTTCATCACGGTGTCGCCCACGCCACACCTGAACAACCGGCACACCATCTTCGGCCAGGTGGCCGACGAGCAGTCCGCGAAGGTGGTCGACTCGATCGCCAACACCCCGACCGGCCCGAGCGACCGGCCGATCCAGGACGTGGTGATCGAGCGCGTCGAGATCGAGCACAAGCAGTCCTGAGCGGCACGCGGGTACCTTTGCTCGCATGACTGAGCGCTCCGGCCAGCCAGGCGACGCCACCGGGGGTCCGGTGCCGACCACTCCGGTCTGCTACCGGCACCCCGGCCGGGAGACTTACATCCGGTGCACCCGGTGCGACCGGCCGATCTGCACCGAGTGCATGCGGGACGCCTCCGTCGGCCACCAGTGCCCGGAGTGCGTCGCCGAGGGCCGCCGCAGCGTGCGGCCGGCGCGTACCGCCTTCGGTGGCGGTGCCGCCGGCCGCCAGGGCAACGTCACGAAGGCGCTGATCGCGCTGAACGTGGTGATGATGCTGCTGTCCATCCTCTCGGCCCGCAGCGGGACCGCCGTGGCCGGCGGTGGCCTGGGCGGCCTGATGGGCAACGGGACGCCGCTCACCGAGTGGGGGGCGGTGCTGGGCCTGGCGCGCTTTTCCGACGGGCACGTCGGCGGGGTGGCCGACGGCGAGTGGTACCGCCTGGTCACCGCCATGTTCCTGCACTACGGCGTGCTGCACCTGCTGCTGAACATGTGGGCGCTCTGGGTGCTCGGCCGGACGCTGGAGGCGGTGCTCGGGCCGCTGCGCTTCCTGGCGCTCTACCTGCTCGCCGGGCTCGGCGGCAACGTCGCCGCGTACGTCTTCACCGAGCCGAACCGGTTCACGGCCGGCGCCTCGACCGCCGTGTTCGGCCTGTTCGCCGCCGTCTTCGTGATCATGCGGCGGCTCGGCCGGGACACCTCGGCGATCGTGCCGATCCTGGTGATCAACCTGATCTTCACGTTCACCGTGCCGAGCATCTCGGTGGCCGGGCACCTCGGCGGTCTGGTGGCCGGCGCGCTGGTGGCGCTGGTCCTGGCGTACGCCCCACGGTCGCGGCGCACCCTGTTCCAGGTCGCGGGCTGCGCGATCGTGCTGGTCGCGCTGATCGGCCTGACGCTCGTCCGGTCCGCCGCGCTGCTCGGCTGAGCCTCAGCGCGCGGGGCGGGCCTCGTCCAGTGCCGCGGCCACCTCGTCCAGCGGGGCGTCCAGGTCGCGGCGGCCGAACAGGTGCAGCGACTCCCCGGCGTCGATCTCCAGCGTCTCGGCGGTGATCCCGCGCCGGCTGCGCCGGTCCAGGCGGATCGCCTCCACGGCGTCCCACGGCAGCCGGCGCCGCCCGGCGAACCCCCGCAGCACGGTGAGCCCGTCCGGGTCGACGGCGAGGCGGACCGGCGCGACCACGTCGCGCAGCGCCCAGGCGAGCAGACCGGCGGCGGCCAGTCCGGCGAGCGCCGGACGGACCGGGTCACCGCCGGCGAACACCAGCCCCAGGGCGACGAGCGCGAGCGCGCCCACCGCCTTGAGCACCGGCACCTCGCGCGGCACCCGCCACTGCCGGACCGGCGGCGACTGTGGATCCATCCGCCCAGCATGCCAGCCGCACCTGCCGGACGCCGGGGGAGGACGACCGGTCGGATCAGCACGTAGGATCGGGGCAAGCGAGGTTACCGGGGAGTAGACATGAGTGACGCGGTCATCGTCGGCGCGGTACGGACCCCGGTCGGGCGGCGCAAGGGCAGCCTCGCCGGAGTGCACCCGGTCGACCTCTCGGCGCACGTGCTGCGCGCGCTCGCCGAGCGCACCGGCATCGACCCGGGCCAGGTCGACGACGTCGTGTGGGGCTGTGTGTCGCAGGTCGGCGAGCAGTCCTGGAACGTGGCCCGCAACGCCGTGCTCGCCGCCGGCTGGCCGGAGTCGGTACCGGGCACCACGCTCGACCGCCAGTGCGGCTCCAGCCAGCAGGCGCTGCACTTCGCCGCCGCGACGGTCCTCTCCGGCCAGGCCGACCTGGTCGTGGCCGGTGGCGTCGAGTCGATGACCCGGGTGCCGATGGGTTCCAGCGTCGCCGGCGGCATGCCGTTCAGCGCGGCGATCCTGGAGCGCTACCGCGGCGTCGAGGGCGTCGCGGAGGACTCCCCGCTGCCGTTCAACCAGGGCGTCGGGGCCGAGCTGATCGCGCAGCGGTGGCGCTTCTCGCGTACCCAGCTCGACGAGTTCGCGCTGGCTAGCCACGAGAAGGCCGCCGCCGCGCAGGACGCGGGCGCGTTCGAGGCCGAGCTGGCGCCGGTGGCGCTCGCCGACGGCGGCAAGTTCTCCGCCGACGAGGGCATCCGCCGCGACACCTCGCTGGCCAAGCTCGGCGAGCTGGCCACCCCGTTCCGCGCGGACGGCGTGGTCACCGCCGGGTCCGCGTCGCAGATCTCCGACGGCGCCGCCGCGCTCGCGGTCACCACCGCCGAGTGGGCCAGCCGGCACGGCCTGCGCCCGCTGGCCCGGGTGCACACCGCGGTGGTCGCCGCCGACGACCCGGTCACCATGCTCACCGCGCCGATCCCGGCCACCGCGAAGGCGCTGCGCCGCGCGGGGCTGGGCATCGAGGAGATCGGGGTGTACGAGGTGAACGAGGCGTTCGCCCCGGTGCCGCTGGCGTGGCTGGCCGAGACCGAGGCGGACCCGGAGCGGCTCAACCCGCGGGGCGGGGCGATCGCGCTCGGTCACCCGCTCGGCGGCTCCGGCGCGCGGATCATGACCACGATGCTCCAGCACATGCGGGACAACGGCATCCGCTACGGCCTCCAGACCATGTGCGAGGGCGGCGGCATGGCCAACGCCACGATCGTCGAGCTGCTCTGATCCGACCGGCCGCCGGTGTCGCACCGCTGGTGCGACTTGCACGTGTGGAAGTTCCAGAAATCGGGCGTGACCCATATCACCCCTGGTCATCGGCTCGTTGGACCGGGCATGGACGTGTTCTCGCGAACGTTCCTTCCGGCCGCCGCCGAGACCGGCCTGGCGACCCAGACCGTCACCCGGCACATGCCGGTGTTCCGCCGATGCGTCGGCTCCGGCGACGCGACCATCCTGGTCACCCGGTGCAGCCGCCCGGACGACCCGGTGGGCGGCGACTACCTGATGCTCCTCACCCACCGGCGGCTGGTGGTCACCCGGCAGACCCGGGTGCTGCACCGGCTGCGCCTGCACCTCAACACCGAACTGCGCGAGCTGAGCAACGTGACGTGGAGCCCCGACGCCCGCGCGCACAGCGTGGAGCTGGCGGCCACCGCGATCGACGGGGTACGCGAGCGTTTCGTCCTGCGTACCCACCACCCGAAGCAGGTGTGGCAGCTCGACGCGTTGCTCAACCACGCCTTCCGGACCCGCCTGCGTACGCCCGCCGAGCGGGTGGTGGCGACCATCGGCGAGTCGCCGGCGGGCGCCCGGCCGACGGTGCTGCGGCCCGCCCCGGCCCGCTGACGTCCTCCTTACCTGATCCGAACATTCCCTGACCGGCCGGGCGGTCGCGGGTCGGTCATCATGAGCCGGTGACCACCGCCGCCCCGCCCGGGCTCGTCCTCGTGGTGGAGGACGAGCCGGCCATCGCCGACCTGGTCCGGCTCTACCTGACCCGGGACGGGTTCGGCGTACACCTGGAACGTGACGGCGAGGCCGGGCTGGCCGCCGCGCGGCGCCTGCGCCCGGTGGCCTGCGTGCTCGACATCGCGTTGCCCGGCCTGGCCGGCACCGAGATCTGCCGCCGCCTGCGCGCGGCGGGTGACTGGACGCCTGTCATCTTCCTCACCGCCCGCGACGACGAGGTGGACCGCGTCGTCGGGCTGGAACTGGGCGCCGACGACTACGTCACCAAGCCGTTCAGCCCGCGCGAACTGCTCGCCCGGCTGCGGGCGGTGCTGCGCCGCACCGCCGGCGTGCCCGCCGAGCAGCCCCGCACGCTCGGCGCCGTCACACTCGACCCGGCCCGGCGGACCGTGACGGCCGGCGGTGCGCCGGTGCAGCTCACCTCCACCGAGTTCGACCTGCTGGCCCACCTGATGGCGCGGCCCGGCCGGGTGTTCACACGGGAGGAGCTGCTGGCGGGCGTGTGGGGGTACGCGGCGCACGCCGGCACCCGGACCGTCGACGTGCACGTGGCGCAGGTGCGGGCCAAGCTCGGCCCGGACAGCGTGATCCGCACCCATCGGGGCGTCGGGTACGCCGCCGATGCCTGAGCAGCCCACAGTGCCGATGCCGCCCACCGTGGCGATGCCGCCCACCGGTCCGCCCCGCAGCGGCCGCCGCCCCGGGCGGACGCTCACCGCGCGCGCCGTGCTCGCCACCTGCGCGGTGGCGCTGGTGTCGGTGCTCGTCACCGCGCTCGTCGCGGTGCCCCTCGCGGTACGCGGCGCGGAACGCCGGGACCAGGAGGCGCTCGCCGCCCAGGCCCGGCTCGCCGCCGACGTGCTCCGGGTGCGGCCGGTACGCCAGCGCGACGGCGCCGGGGACCGGCTCATCCGGCAACTGCGCCAGCAGCAGATCGACGTGTACGTGATCCGGGACGGCCGGGCCGACCGGCCGGGCCTGCCCCGGCCGCTGGTGACGCGGGTGGCCGGCGGCGAGAACGTCTCCGGCCGCCGGCTCGTCGAGGGGCAACGCCGGCTGGTCGAGGCGCGGTCGCTGCCCGGCGGGGACGGGGTGGTGCTGACCCGGGCCCGGAGCGCCGCGCCCTGGCGGCAGGTGTTGCGCGGACTCTGGCTGCCGCTGCTCGCCGGACTCGCCGCCGGGGCGGCCGCCGGACTGCTGCTCGCCCGCCGGCTGGCCCGGCCGATCCGTACCGCCGCCACCGCCGCCGCCCGGCTGCGCGCCGGGGACCGGGCGGTCCGGGTGCCGGTCGAGCCGCCCGATGAGGTGGCCGACCTGGCGCACGCGCTCAACGGCCTGGCCGCCGCGCTCGCCACGAGCGAGGGGCGGCAGCGCGAGTTCCTGCTCTCCGTCTCGCACGAGTTGCGGACCCCGCTGACCGCCATCCGCGGCTATGCCGAGGCGCTGGCCGACGGCGTGATCGAGGCCGACGCCGTGCCGGCGACCGGCCGGACCGTGCTCGCCGAGGCCGAACACCTGGACCGGCTGGTCCGCGACCTGCTGGCGCTGGCCCGGTTGGAGGCGGTCGACTTCCCCCTGGAACCGGTGCCGGTCGACCTGGCCGGGCTCGCCGCCGACGCGGAGCGCGCATGGTCCGGCCGGTGCGCGGCGCTCGGGGTGCCGTTCCGGCTGGAGACGCCGGGTGTGCCGGTGCCGGCGTACACCGATCCGGGCCGGATCCGGCAGGTGGTGGACGGGCTGCTGGAGAACGCGCTGCGGGTCGTGCCTCCGGGGGCGCCGGTCGTGCTCGCGGTCCGCACGGACGGTCCGGCGGGCGGCGGGGTGCTGGAGGTCCGCGACGGCGGACCCGGCTTCACCGACGACGACCTGCGGGTGGCGTTCGAGCGGGGCGCGCTGCACGAGCGGTACCGGGGGGTGCGCAAGGTGGGCAGCGGGCTGGGCCTGGCGCTCGCCGCCGGGCTGGTCCGCCGGCTCGGCGGGGACATCGCCGCGGGGCACGCCCCGGAGGGCGGAGCCGCCTTCACCGTCCGGGTGCCGGCGGATCCTTACGCGGCTCGAACATCGGCTTGACCGTCCCCTCGCGTCGGTGCGGAACGCTCGGGTCGTCACCGCGAGGAGAGGACCACAGATGAGACGTCAGCGAATCGTCACCGGCGCCACCGCACTGCTCGCCGCCGCGGCGCTCGGGCTCGCCGGGTGCGGCGTGAGCAGCCCCGGCGCGGCGCCGGACGACGCGGTCGAGGTGAGCGCCGCCCTGGGCGTGGACGGCCAGGCGCTCGCCGCGCTCGGCGTCGACGCCGACGAACTGGACGTGGATCCGGTCGCCGCCCCGGCACCCTCCGGCACGCCGCAGGCCGGGCCGGACGGCAAGGGCGAGCGGGCGAAGGACGGGCACAAGCGGCACCGCGCCCGGGTGCTGCTGCGGCGCAACACGCTGCACGGCGAGGCGGTGGTGCGGACCAGGGACGGCGGTACGAAGACCGTCGCGGTCCAGCGCGGCGAGGTGACCGCGATCGACGGCAGGTCGATGACCGTGAAGTCCACCGACGGCTTCACCGCGACGTGGACGTTCGGCGAGAAACTGCGGGTGGTCGAGCGGCGGACCACGATCCGATCGACCGACATCAAGATCGGTACGACGGTCGGGGTGGCCGGCGCGAAGGACGGCGACAAGAGCGTGGCCCGGCTCGTGGTGGTGCCACTTCGCCAGGAATAGGGTGCCTGGGCTGTCGTGACCTGAGCAATGTGCCAGGCTACGCTATGCCCCGACCTGCCATCGCCTCCGTGGAGATTCCGTGAAGCTCTCGATCCTCATGCCGGTCTACAACGAGGAAGAACGTATCGCGGATGCCCTGAAGCAGGCATTGGCAGTTGACTACCCCTGCGAGATCGAGCTCGTCGTCGTGGACGACGGCAGCCGGGACGGCACCGGTGAGATCCTCGGCCGCGTGGACGACGCCCGACTGCGGGTGATCACCCACCAGCGCAACGCCGGTAAGGGCGCGGCCATCAAGACGGCTGTCGACAGCGCCGAGGGCGAGTACATGGTCATCCTCGACGCCGACCTGGAGTACGACCCGCAGGACATCCCGCGCCTGCTGGAGCCGGTGCTCGACGGCCGGGCGACTGTCGTCTACGGCAATCGGACCTTCGGGAGCCACAGCTCGTACAGCTTCTGGTACGTGATGGGCAACAAGGGCGTCACGCTCGCCGCGAACGTGCTCTACAACTCCTACATCGGCGACCTGGAGACCTGCTTCAAGCTGATGCCGCTGGAGCTGTACCGCTCGCTCCAGGTCCGCTCCCGGGGCTTCGGCATGGAGGCGGAGGTCACCGGCAAGCTGCTGCGCCGCCGCATCCGCCCGTACGAGGTGCCGATCAGCTACCGCGCCCGGGGTCGCGAGGAGGGCAAGAAGATCACCTGGAAGGACGGCGTCGAGGCGATCTGGATCCTGGCCCGCGAGCGCGCCCGCCGCCGCCCGGCCGGTCCCGCCGCCGCGCACTGAGCCTGAATCGACGGAACCCCGCGACCCCGGCACGAACCGAGGTCGCGGGGTTCCGCCGTGTCCAGCCCGCTCAGGTGAGGAACGCGTCGACCGAGCGGCGCAGCCCGGCGGCGTCCAGGCCGTGCCAGCGTTCGTGGTCCTCGGCGCTGCCGTAGCGGCGCAGGTCCTTGCGGCCCACCCCGAGCGCGAGCAGCCGGTGCGGCCGGTCGGCCAGCGCCTCCGACACCACCCGCGCCGACGTGCCCGCCAGGTACGGCTCGACCAGGATCACCTCGGTCCCGGCGAGCGCCCGCAGCCCGGCCGTGTCGAACGGTCGCGGCCGGTGGGTGTAGGCCACAGTGACCGGCCGGTCGGCCGTCGCCGCCACCGCCGCGTCCAGCACCGGACCGACCGCGACGAGCAGCGGAGCGCCCGGCCCGGCGTCGCGCACCACGTGCAGGTCACCCGCCTGCGGGTACGCCTGCACGTTGGTCCGGACGGACAACCGCAGGTACGCCGAGTCCTGCCCGCACACCACGTCGCGCAGCAGCGGCCGGACCTCGTCCGGGTGCCCCGGCACGTGCACTGTCCAGCCGTCCAGCGTGTCCAGCAGTGCCACGTCCGCCGGCCCGAGGTGGGTGCGTCCCGCCGCCGCCCGGTCGTACGAGCCGCCGATGCCGACGAGCACCGCGCCGACGTCCTGGTGGTCGAGGTCCAGCTTGATCTGCTCGTACGCCCGCTCGACCAGGAACGGGGCGTAGCTGTGCACGACCGGCCGCTGCCCGGTCAGCGCCAGCCCACCGGCCACCCCGATCATCAACTGTTCCCGGATGCCCACGTTGATCACCCGGTCCGGGTACCGGGCGGCGGCCGGCTCGAACGCGGCGGCGGAGATGTCGGCGAGCACGACTGTCGTCCGCGGATCGGCGAGCACCTCCTCGGTGCTGGTGACGAACGCGTCCCGCATGGTGCTGGTCATGCTCACTCCCCGTCCGTGACGACCGCGACGACGACGTGCGGCCGGTGATCGTCGTGCCCGGTGAGGGCGGCGTGCAGGGCGTCGTGGTCGCGCCCGTCGACTGCGGCGGCGCTCCACCCGTTCACCGTGAACCGGCTCGCCGCGCCGCCCGGCCAGCCGTATGTGGCCGAGCGGTTGTCCAGCACGATCGCTGTCAGGTTGCCCAGCCCGGTCGCGCCCGCGTACGCGATCGCCTCGTGGTTGGAGCCCTCGTCCAGTTCGGCGTCGCCGAGCAGCACGTACACACGGGGACCGGTGCGGCCCTGGGCCCGCAGCCCGAGCGCGGTGCCCACGCCCAGCCCGAGCCCGTGGCCCAGCGAACCGGAACCGATCTCCACCCCCGGCACCAGCGTCCGGTCCGGGTGGTCGCCGAGCCGGCTCGCCGGGCCGCCCTGGTCGTCCAGCCACTCGGCCGGCAGGAAACCGCGGGCGGCGAGCAGCGCGTAGTACCCGGCGACCGCGTGGCCCTTGGAGAGCAGGAAGCGGTCCCGGTCCGGGTCGGCAACGGTGGCCGGGGTGATCCGGAGCACCCGGTCGTAGAGCACCTGGAGCACGTCGAGCGTCGAGTACACGTTGGCGCCGAACTCGCGGCCGGCGCGCACCCGGTCCAGGAGCGCGCCCAGGTCGGTGGCGGTGGTCGTCGTCATACCGATAGCCTCGGACTTGAAGCGAACTTCAACTCAAGGCCGTGTGATGCACGAAGCAACACTGACCATCGGGCAGCTCGCCGACCGCAGTGGTGTCGCCCCTTCGGCGCTGCGCTACTACGAGCGGCTCGGCCTGATCCACGCCGCCCGCACCGGCGGGAACCAGCGCCGCTACGCCCGTACCGAGCTGCGCCGGGTCGCGTTCATCCGGATCTCCCAGCAGGTGGGTGTGTCGCTGGAGGAGATCCGGGCGGCGCTCGACTCGCTGCCGTCGGGGCGTACCCCCACGCCCGACGACTGGGCCGCGCTGTCCCGCGCCTGGCGGGACCGGCTGGACGAGCGGATCCGGCTGCTCGGCAAGCTCCGCGACGACCTGGACGGCTGCATCGGCTGCGGCTGCCTGTCCTTGCAGCGCTGCACGCTCTACAACCCGGAGGACTCGCTCGCCGCCGAAGGCCCCGGCCCGCGCCTCATGCTCCCCCGTCCCGGCCAGGGCTGACCCCTACCGGACCAGCAGCACCTTGCCCAGGTGGTCGTTGGTCTCCACCAGGCGGTGCGCGGCGGCGGCGTCGGCCATGTCCACCCGGGCGTGCACGACGGGCCGGATCCGGCCCGCCTCCACCAGGGGCCACACCTGCTCGCGTACGCCCCGGACGATCGCCGCCTTCCCCTCCACCGGGCGGGACCGCAGCGCGGTCGCGTGCACCGCCGCCCGCTTCGCCAGCAGCATCCCCAGGTCGAGTTCGCCCTTGCGCCCGCCCTGCATGCCGATCACCACGAGCCGCCCGCCGGTCGCCAGCGCCGCCACGTTCCGGGGCAGGTAGGACGCGCCCATGATGTCCAGGATCACGTCGGCGCCCCGGCCGTCGGTGACCCGGCGTACCTCGTCGACGAAGTCCTGCTCGCGGTAGTCGATCGTGTGCGCGGCGCCCAGCTCACGCAGCCGGTCGTGCTTGGCCGGGCGCGCGGTCACCACCACAGTCGCGCCGAGCGCCACGCCGAGCTGGATCGCGAACGTGCCGATCCCGCTGCCGCCGCCGTGCACCAGCAGCGTGTCCCCCTCGGTCAGCCGGGCCAGGTCCACCACGTTCGACCAGACCGTGCACGCCACCTCCGGCAGCGCAGCCGCGTCGACCAGGTCCACTCCGGCCGGCACCGGCAGCAACTGCCCGGCCGGCACCGCGACCTGCTCGGCGTAGCCGCCGCCGGCGAGCAGCGCGCAGACCTCCTGGCCCACCGACCAGCCGGTCACGCCGGGACCGAGCGCACGCACCGTCCCCGAACACTCCAGACCGGGGTACGCGGACGCGCCCGGCGGCGGCGGGTAGTGCCCCTGCCGCTGCAACAGGTCGGCCCGGTTCACAGCGCTCGCCCGCACCTCCACGATCACCTCGCCGGGACCGGGCTCCGGATCCGGCACGTGGGTCCAGACGAGCGCCTCGGGTCCGCCGGGTTCGCTGATCGTGATCGCGCGCATGACTCAGTCTTACCCGATCTGCCCGTCGGTCCACGCGCGGGCGAGGATCTCCGTCACCGTCTCCTCCGGGGTCTGGCCGGAGGTGTCCAGCCAGAGCCTGATCCGGGGGTGTCGGCGCGGAACCCGGCGTCGGGTCCGCCACCGGCCAGTCGCCGTACCCCTTCTTCGACCGGTCCCGCTCGCGGGCGGCGACCACCTCGGGGCGCGGCGCGAGCACCACCACGGCCAGCGGCCGGTGCCGGATCCGGCCGATCATGGCCGGCAGGTCCGTTGACGATCATGCGGCGGAACACGTCGCCGCGCAGGTGCACCGCACGGGGCAGCCGCCGCGCCAGCCCTTCGGCCACTGTGGACCTGCCGGCTGCCATGATTCCGCTGATCAGCACCACTGCCGGGCTCTCCCACACGCACACATTCGCGCAAGGGAGGTGGGACGGCGGCTTGCCCGGTACGGGGTTCGTGGCAGACTGGTCCCCGGTCGCGCACCCCTCGGGGGCGTGCCGGGAGGGTTCGCCTAGTGGCCGATGGCGCTGGTCTTGAAAACCGGTAAGGCAGCGATGTCTTCGTGGGTTCGAATCCCACACCCTCCGCCAGTAGCTGATCTCCCTTCACGCAGCTCAGCCCATCCTCCAAGGCGGGCGTTTTCCGCTGGCGGGGCATCGTGGGGGGAGAAGCCGTAACAGGAGATGCTCCTTCTCCTGGGGCGCCGAGCACCAGACCGTCGATCTGCAACCGCGAACGGCACGGCAGGGCGGCCGAGGAGGAACGGCGGGGCGGCGGCACAGCGGGAGCGTCGGGCCGGTCGTAGGCTGCGGGGTGCGGCGACGGCGGGAGGCCCTGGTGGCGGAGACGACGACTGTGGCTGAGGTGACGGCCGAGCTGGCCGCGCTCGACGATCCGAAGATCCGTGCGGTGAACGAGCGCCACGGTGACGATCACGGGGTCAACCTGGGCAAGCTGCGGGCGGTCGCAAAGCGGCTGAAGACGCAGCAGGAGTTGGCCCGCGAGCTGTGGGCGACCGGCGACAGCGCGGCCCGGCTGCTCGCGATGCTGATCTGCCGGCCGAAGGCATACGGGCGGGACGAGCTGGACGCCATGCTGCGCGAGGCGCGTACGCCGAAGGTGCACGACTGGCTCGTGAACTACGTGGTGAAGAAGAGCCCGCACGCCGAGCCACTGCGCCTGGCCTGGCCGGCCGACAGGGATCCGGTGGTGGCGAGCGCCGGCTGGGCGCTGACCACCGAGCGGGTGGCGCGGAATCCGGACGGGCTGGACCTGGCCGGTCTGCTCGACGTGATCGAGGCGGAGATGGCGGGCGCGCCGGAGCGCCTCCAGTGGGCGATGAACCACTGCCTGGCGCAGATCGGGATCGAGCACCCTGCGTACCGGGACCGCGCGCTCGGGATCGGCGAGCGGCTCGGGGTGTTCAAGGACTATCCGACGCCGCCTGGATGCACGTCGCCGTACGCGCCGGTCTGGATCAACGAGATGGTGCGCCGACAGCACGGTGGCGCGGACAACGGGGTATGAAGGGGCGCAGGACATTCGCGTACCCGGAAGGACCGTTTCGATGACCCTGGAACGACCGATCGCCCCGGACCCGTACGAGCTGCTGCCGACGGTGCCGTCGTTCGACCTGACCAGCGACGACGTGCACAACGGCGAGCCGATGGACGCGCGGTACGCGCACGGCAGCACCGGCGGCGAGAACGTCTCACCGCAGCTGTCCTGGTCGGGCTTCCCGGCCGAGACCAAGAGCTTCGTGGTCACGTGCTTCGACCCGGACGCCCCGACCGGCAGCGGCTTCTGGCACTGGGTGCTGGTGAACGTGCCGGTCTCCGTCACCGAGCTGCCCACCGGCGTGCGTGAGGCCGACCTGGGTGGCGCGTTCAGCGTCCGCAACGACTACGGCGACACCGGCTACGGCGGTGCGGCGCCGCCGGCCGGGGACCGCCCGCACCGGTACGTGTTCGCGGTGCACGCGGTGGACGTGGACCGCCTCGACATCCCGGCCGGGGCCAGCCCGGCCTTCGTCGGCTTCAACCTGGCGTTCCACACCCTGGCCCGGGCGGTCATCCGCCCGACGTACCAGATCAAGGAGTGAGGTGTAAGGAAGGGCCCCTTGTTAACAGACGTCTGTTAACAAGGGGCCCTTCCTTACACGCGGGCGACGGCGAAGACGGACTGGCCGAACGGCGGCCGGACGCGCTGCTCGGCGGCCTTGGTGACTGGCAGCACGAGCGTGTCGTAGACCTTCACCATCGGGCCCTCCTTCGGCATCAGCCGGAAGACCTTGGTGGCCATGAAGTAGCCGATCAGGCCGAGCGCGTTGGCGTAGTGGATCCGCTCGACGGTGAGGCCCGCCTCGGTCATCGCCGCGGCGAGCGTCTTCTTCGTGTAGCGGCGGACGTGGCCGGTGGCGATGTCGGCGGGGCTCATGGCGAACTGGAACGCCGGCACGATGATGACCACGGCGCCGCCGGGGCGGACCAGGTCCCGCATGCTGCGCAGCGCGCCCACGTGGTCGTCGATGTGCTCCAGCACGTTGTAGGAGACGGCCGCGCTGTAGTCGCCGCGCTCGTGGTGCGGGAGCAGCATCTGCCGGACCTCGACGCCCGGGTGGTCGGACAGCCGCTCCTTGAGCTGGATCAGCCGGTCCGGGTCGGCCTCGGTGGCGGTGATCCGGGGTGCGTACGCGGCCCAGGCGGAGGCGTAGTCGCCGAGGCCGCTGCCGATCTCGATCGGGTTGTCACCGAGGTAGGGCACCGCCAGCTCGACGAACCACTGCCGGTGGTTGACAGCCGTCGCCAGGCCTTCGAGCACCTCGGACTGGATGCGCTGATCCCCAGTGATTTCTGCCATGCGTCGATTCCTCACGATATGACTGACCCGCGCCTGGACCGTCAGAGTCAACCATCTGGATGGCTGAGGGGGAAATCGGGGGACGGAGGGGGGCCGAATTGTGATCCGGAGGGGTGCCTGTTCGGCGGTCGGCGAACTCGGCACATAGTACGTGATTCCCCGGAACATTGCACGTGCCCGTCATGCCCTGACTACGCTCTGAAATGTCATGACTACTCCGGAAAGCGACGCGAGTGCGGCCAAATCGGGGCGGGGCGGGCGGATCGACGCGCTCGCCGTGCTCAGCTTCGTGCTGCTCGCGTTCTGGGTCACCGCCCGGCTCTGGGTCGATCCGCGCAATGGCGTCCGGGACAATCGGACAGATCAGGCGCAATTCGAATGGATGATGGCGCATGGTGCTCGCGTCGTCACTGACTTCGCCTATCCGTTCACCTCGGACCGGATGAATGTGCCGGATGTCGTCAATCTCATGGCTAATACGTCCGTATTATCCGTTTCATTGCCGCTGACCCCGATAACGCTCTGGGCAGGCCCGCGCTGGTCCTTTCTGATTTTCCTCACTCTCGGGCTCGCCGCCACCGGCGTGTCCTGGTATTTCCTGCTCTCCCGAGTTGTCGTGAGGTCCCGCGGTCCGGCCTGGCTGGGTGCCGCCTTCTGCGCGTTCGCGCCGGCGATGATCTCGCACGCCAACTCGCACCCCAACATCGTCAGCCAGTACGTGGTGCCGCTGATCATCTGGCGGACGCTGCGCCTGGCCGAACCCGGCCGGTGGCTGCGCAACGGCGTCCTGCTCGGCCTGGTGATCGTCTGGCAGGCGTTCCTCAACCTGGAGATCCTGCTGATGACCGCCATCGGGCTCGGCGTGGTGGTGCTCGCGCTGGCGCTCGGCCGTCCCGCGCTGCGCTCGGCGGCCCGCCCGTTCGCCGCCGGGCTCGGGGTCGCCGCGACGGTCGCCGGGGCGCTGCTCGCGTACCCGCTCTGGGTGCAGTTCTTCGGCCCCGGCGCGTACAGCGGGCTCTCCACGCTGATCCGGGGCTACTCCACCGACCTCGCCGCGTACGTGGCCTGGTCGCGGGAGTCGGTGGCGGGCGACGCCCGGGGCAGCGAACCGCTCGTGAAGAACGCCACCGAGGAGAACGCGTTCTTCGGCTGGCCGCTGGTGATTCTGGTGATCGCGCTGGTCTGGTGGCTGCGCCGCAACGCCGTGGTGCTCGGGCTGGCAGCGGTCGGGCTCGTGTTCGTGCTCTTCTCGCTCGGCCGGGAGATCCGCTACGACGGGCGGGACACCGGCATCCCCGGCCCCTGGGCCGCGCTGGAGAACCTGCCGGTCCTGCACTCGGTGGTGCCCACCCGCTGGTCGCTCGCGCTCACCCCGATCATCGGCGTGCTGCTCGCGTTCGGTGCCGACCGGGCCCGGCGGCTCGCCGTACGGCACCCGGACGCGCGCGACCAGATCCGGTTCGCCACCGTCACAGTGCTCGCCATGGCGCTGCTGCCGATCCTGCCCACCCCGCTGCCCGCGAAGCGCCTCGACCCGACTCCGACGTTCGTCACCTCCGGCGCCTGGCGTCCCTACGTCGCCGGCGGGCGGAGCATCGTCACGCTGCCGCTGCCCGACACCACGTACGCGGTCCCGCTGCGCTGGTCCGCCGAGACCCGGCTGGACATGCCGCTGGCCCGCGGCTACTTCCTCTATCCGGACACCCGCCCAGGCGGGGACCGGATCGCCCTCTTCACCGCGCCGCCGCGTCCCACCAGCACGTTCTTCGAGACGGTACGGCGCACCGACGCGGTCCCGCCGATCACGCCGCAGGACCGGGTGGCCGCCGTGGACGACCTGCGCTACTGGCGGGCCGGCGCGGTGATCCTCGACCCCCGGCTGCCGCAGGCCGACGCGCTGCGCCGGGCGATGACGGAGCTGAGCGGGATCACGCCGAGGCGTACCGGCGGGGTGTGGTTGTGGGACGTCCGGCCGCTGGTCGAGTGAGCGGTCAGCCCTGGCGGACGCAGCAGCCCTGGCACACCTTGGGCCGGGGCAGCGTGAACGCCAGGCAGCAGGTGCGCCGCTGCACAGTCGGCTCGCCGGCCGGGCCGGGCACCAGTTCGACCAGGTCGCTCAGGTCGAGCGCGTCGAGCAGCGTGCCGACGGCCGCCGTGGCCGAGCCGGGCAGCGCGTCCGACGCGCGCAGGATGCCGTGGGCGATGCCGGAGGCCACCGAGCCGAGCAGCGTACGGGTGCCGATCCGGACCTCGCCCTGGATGGCGCCGATCAGCGGGGCGAAGTGGGCGTCGAGCAGGGACGCGCGCAGCGCGCCGAGCAGCGCCGCCTCGTCCGTCACAACCAGTACGCCCGGAGCGCCGGCGAGGGCCAGCGGGTCGCTCGGCAGCACCGCCACCGGGGTGGAGGCACGCAGTCCCAAGGTGAGGAGCTGGTGGTGGTCCTCGAAGTGCACGAGCACGTCGGCCGGGTCGAGCAGCGGCACCCGGCGGGCGGACGCCCAGCCGAGCACCGCGGGTAGCGCGGTCCAGTAGCTGTAGGACTTCCAGGCCAGCGCGGCGCACGCGTGCGGGGTGCCGCCCCAGCGGCGGCCGGCGGCGGTCAGGAACTCGGACAGCAGCGTGCCGTCGATCAGCCGGGTGGCCGGGGACCAGCGGTCCAGCTCGTCGTGGACCAGCAGGCCGGGTGCGAGCCCGGGCAGGTCGTCGGTGCCGAACATGGCGCGCAGGGTCGCTGTCACAGGGGCGAGCGGGGTGGCGGCGTCGCGCCCCGGCATCACCGCAGTCACCTGGCCGTCCCCTGTCCTGTCGCCCTGCGGTCGGCGCGTGCCGTCGACCCAAGCTAAGGCTAGCCTAACCACCCTCCCGGCGGGAGGGGAAGTGGTGCCGCGGTATCGCGGGGAGGTCCCCGTCACTCCACGGCCGTCGCGTACTACCCGGCCTCGGAGACGGAAAACGCCGCCGGAGAACCGGCGGCAGACGGCGTAAGGATCGACGTACGCCGCTGAAAAGTCAAGGTGAGTGTCGAATACGAGGCAGTTTCCGTACACGTTCGGCCACTCAACGTGAAAATGGTCTTCCCGCGTACGAGGAAGCTGATGACGACCTCACCGATCGAGCGTGCCGCGGACTCGTTCGCGGCCGAACTCGCCCGGCACCGGACCGGCCGAGGGCTGTCCAAGAAGCAACTGGCCACGATGATGGGCTTCGACCCGTCCTACGTCAGCCACGTCGAAGGGCGCCGGCACCGGCCCACCGAGGACTTCGCCCGCCGGGCCGAGGCCGTCCTGGAGGCCAGCGGCGCGATCTGGCAGCGCTTCCGGGAGTACGACGAGCTGCGGCACGGCCGGACCGGTGCCGCGCACCGTGACCCACCCGTGCCCGGCCAGTGGCTGCCCCCCGGGACCGGCCTCGTGGTGGAACGGGAGATGGCCACGCTCACCCACACCGGGGACGGCTACCACTGCGCGATCCGGCGGGAGCTGTACAACGCGGGCACCGAACCGGTCACCCGCTACCTGGTCCGGGTCGCCGTCGACCGCTACCCCAACGACCCGGGCCGCTCCAACCGGCACCACCGGGAACACCCGCTGACCTTCGCCGAGCTGCAGCTCACCGCGTACCGGGACGACGGCAACGGACGCGAGCCGATGCACTGGCGGGCCAAACACGACCGGGACGCGTTCAAGGAGATCTGGCTGCTGTTCGAGAACGACGAGGGACGCTTCCCGCTCTACCCCGGCGACCGGGTCACCATCGAGTACGCGTACCGCGTCGGCCGGGACAAGTGGGGCCCCTGGTTCCAACGGGCCGTACGCCTGCCCACCCGGCACCTGGCGGTGCGGCTCGACCTGCCCGCGGACCTCGACCCCAAGGTGTGGGGTGCGGAGACCTCGCTGTCGGCGGAGGAGGGGCCGCTGCGTACCCCGATCCAGCGTTCGGCGGACGGCGGCCGGGTGGTCTTCGACTGGGGGACCGACGACCCGCCGCTGAACGCCCGCTACCGGATGCAGTGGCGGTTCCGCAGCCCCGAGCCGGACGCCGAACCGGACAGCGCGCCCACCGGCGGCGCCCGGGTACGGGCCAGCGACCGGATGCGCGCAGTGGGCATCGTGCAGCGCGGCGACGACCTGCTGCGGCAGCGGGCCCGCCAGTTCGACCTGCCGGCCGACGAGCAGCACGCCCGGCAGGTGATCGACCGGCTCGCCGCGATGCTGGTCCGCCTGGACGAGCTGCACCCGTTCAGCAAGGGCGTCGGCCTCGCCGCGCCCCAGCTCGGCATCGGCTGGTCCGCGGCGCTCGTGCGCCCGGCCGACCGGGCGGCCGACCCGGTGGTGCTGCTCAACCCCCGGGTGGTGGACGCCGCCACCGAGACCGACGAGCAGTACGAGGGCTGCCTGTCCTTCTTCGACCACCGCGGCCTGGTGCCCCGGCCGCTGCGCATCGACGTGGAACACGCCCTGTGGGACGGCAGCCGGGTGATCACGTCCTACGAGTACGCGATGGCGCGGCTGGTCGCACACGAGATCGACCACCTGGAGGGGCGGCTCTACGTCGACCGGATGGCACCCGGCGTGCCGCTCGTGCCCGTGGAGGAGTACCGCGAGACCGGCACCCCCTGGCGTTACTGAGAAACGGGGGGCCGGGTCGCGTGCCCCAGGGGGCGGGGGCACGCGACCCGGCTCGGGGGGAGCAAGGTTCAGAGGTTGCCGAACGTGTCGTACCGGATGTGGTCGGGCGGGACGTCGTCGGCGGCGAGCGCCCGCAGGGTGGCCCGGACCATGGCGGCCGAGCCGGAGACGTAGCAGTCGTGCGTGGTCCACGGGCCGTACCGGGTGACCACCTCGGAGACGTCACCGAGTTCGCCGCCGAAGTCCGGGTCCTCGCTGCACGCCGGCGTCACCGACAACCACGGGTGGGACGCGACGAGGTCCTCCAGGCCGGGCAGCCCGTACAGCTCGTCCGGGCGGCGCGCGCCGTAGAAGACGTGCACCCAGCGGGTCCGGTTGACCCGGGTCAGCTCCTCCACCAGCGCCTTGATCGGCGCCAGGCCGACCCCGCCGGCCACGCAGAGGACGTCCCGGGTGGACTCCGGGTCCAGCGTCATCGAACCCATCGGCGCGGCCACCCGCAGCAGGTCACCCGGCTTGGTACGGCGCACCAGCGCGCCGGACACCCAGCCGGCCGCACCCGGTGGCGTCCGGACGTGGAACTCCAGCACGTTCTCCTCGTTCGGCGCGTTCGCCACCGAGTACGTCCGCCACACCCGCGGGTGGTAGCGCGGCACCTCCACGCTCACGTACTGGCCGGCCCGCCACGGCAGCGGATCCTGGAGCGCGCGGACGGTCAGCACCGCCGTGTCCGGGCCGTGCCGCTCGTGGGTCAGCACCTCGGCGTGCCAGTACGGCGGGTTCTCGTCCGCCTCCGCGCCGGCCAGCATCCGCTCGCTGATGCCCGCGTACGCCTCCCGCCACGCCTGGTCGTACTCCAGATTCCAGCCGTCCCCGGCGGTGCTGCGCAGCGCGTCGAGCAGCGCGACGCCCATCGTCGCGTAGTGCTCGGCCGACACGTGGTACTTGCGGTGGTCGCGGCCCAGCGCGCGCAGGTACTCGTCGAAGCTCTCCGGGTCGCCCACCGTCTGGGTGGCCGTGACGATGGCCTCCAGGATGCGGTCCCCCTGGCCGTTCATCTGCACCGGGAAGAGCTTGCGCAGCTCCGGGTCGAGGAGGAACAGCCGGGCGTAGAAGTGACCGCTGAGCCGCTCCCGGTGCTCCTCGACCAGGGTCCAGCTCTCCTTCAGCAGCCGCGCGAAGTTCTCCACAGGGGCACGCTCCTTCTCCGTACGGGCGGATCGGCCCGCATAGAATGTCCACGGAGCGTGTACGCCGGTCGCACAGGCTGTGCGACCGTCCGGCCCGGTCGCCGAAGTGCTTTCATGGTCCGGTGACGGTTGACGAGCTGGCCCGTCCGGTCTCCCGCCGGATGCTGGGCACCGAGACGCTGCTCGTGCTCGGTCTGTCCCTCGGCCAGTCGGCCGTGTACGCGCTCGTCTCGCTCATCGCGAAGCTGACCGCGACCGGCGGACTGTCCAAGCAGACCGCAGCGCTGAACACCTCCGCGTCGGCCCGGCCATACCTCGACCTCACGTACCAGCTGCTCGGGATCGTCTTCGCGCTGCTGCCGGTACTGCTCGCCGTACACCTGCTGGCGCGCGACCCCGGCGACCCGGCACGGACGCTCGGCGTCGACTTCCGTCGGCCCGCCTCCGACCTGGCCCGGGGCGCGGGCCTGACCGCGCTCATCGGCCTGCCCGGGCTGGCGCTGTTCTGGGCGGCGGCGCAGCTCGGGCTCAACGCCACGCTGGTCCCGGCCGCGCTGCCGGACCTCTGGTGGACGGTGCCGGTGCTGATCCTCGCCGCCGTGCAGAACGCCGTGCTGGAGGAGGTGATCGTGGTCGGCTACCTGATCACCCGGCTGCGGCAGCTCAACTGGCGGATCGGCGCGGTGCTCGCCACGAGCGCGCTGCTGCGCGGCTCGTACCACCTCTACCAGGGCTTCGGCGCGTTCGTCGGCAACGCCGTCATGGGCGTGATCTTCGGGCTGTTCTACCTGCGTACCCGCCGGGTCGCCCCGCTGATCGTCGCGCACACGCTGCTCGACATCTTCGCGTTCGTCGGCTACGCGATGCTGCCGAAGTCCTGGTTCGACTGGCTCTGACCGCACGCGTTCCGTCCGCCGCCAGGTCGGGGAAGTGGCGGCATCGGGCCCGCCTGACCGCGCCGGCTCGCCGAACTGGTGTCGATCACGCCCGATACCGGGCGACCGCCCGCGCGGCCACCCGCCCGGCCGTCGCCGTACCGCCGGTCGCGGCCGCCAGCGCCGCCGCGCCCGGCAGCAACCGGGCGGCCAACCGCAGCCCGAGCCAGCCACCCGCCTGCGCGGCCACCGGCGTCGCCAGCCGCCAGGCCGCCTCCGCCACGCGCCCCCACGGACCCTCCGCCGGAGCATCAGCCGCCCGAGCCGCCGCCAGCGCCGCCCGCGCGGTGCCGTCGTCCGGGTGCACCAACGTGAGCACCAGCAGCTCGGCCGCCCGATCCGGATGCGCCGGATCCCGCCCGTACGCCGCCGCCAGATGCAGCACCAGGTTCGCCTGCGTCCACAGCACAGTCGCCAGCTCCGCGACCGGCGCGAACAGCCCGGCGCCCGCCGCGAGCGCCCCACCCGTACCGGCCATCCGGACGAACCGCCGGGTCGCCAGCCGGGCCACCCCGTCGGCGTCCGCCTCGGGGTAGGCCCGCCGGACCTGCTCCACCCAGGCAGCGGCCCGCGGCCCGAGCGCGTCGACCGCCGCCAGGGCCAGCAGCTCCGGCGCGAACCCGGGGTGGTCGCGCAGCTGCGGCCCCACCGCCCGCCAGCCCTCCACCGGGGTACGCGCGACGTCGGGTTGTGCGGGTGCCCGCTCGACGACCGTGCCGTGCGTCGGCTCGTCGGACTGCTCGGCGCGGGGTGTCGTGGTGTCGGCGGCGGCTGGACTCGCCGTTGCCGGGATCGCCATCGCCGCCGACGGGGTGGCCTTCGTGGTCCGGCGGGTCCGTCCGGGCGAAGGTGCGGTGACGGGACGCTCCGCCGTGACCGGCTCGGTGCCGTCGGGCTGCCGTTCGGTGGGTGTGGGCTCCGTCGTGCTGATCGCCGTCTCCTGCTTCGGAGGCGACGCCTTCCGAGTGGCCTTCTTGACCGCCGGCGCAGCCTTCTTCACAACTGGGGCCGCTTTCTTCGCGACCGGGGCGGCCTTCTTGGCGGCGGGAGCGCGGCGCGCCCGTTTCGGTGTTTCCTCCCCGGCCGGTGGGGAGACCGGCCCGGCCGGAGGCTCGGTGGCTTGCTGCTGCCTTGCTGTGACGGGCCTCTCATCGGCCGGGAGCGTGCCCTCCCCGGCGCTCGGCGAAGGGTCGGCGGCCGGGCGCGGGCGCGGCGCCGGCGGTGCGTCGGCGGCCGGCGTCGGCGGCTGGAAGACGACAGTGGGCGCCGCCCGGCGCGGACGCCGGGGCGGCGGTGTGTCGCTCGTCGCGTTCTCCGCGGCGGGCTCCGGTGTCGGTGGGTTGAACGTCGGTCGTGGGGAGCGGCTCCGCCGGGCCTTGGGGGCGGGCTCGCGACGGGGCGGATAGCTCGGCGGCTGCTCCTGCATATCGATGGAGCGTAGCCGTGGGCGTGATCTGGCACACGACGAAAACGCGGTCGGAGCGGCCGGTCCGATAGTCGCTTTGCCCCGGGCGGGTACGGACCTGTATCCTCGGGCGCGGTGACCTCGTGGGTCACCAGGGAGACTTCGCCTAGTCTGGTCTATGGCGCCGCACTGCTAATGCGGTTGGGGTCTTAAAGCCCCTCCCGGGTTCGAATCCCGGAGTCTCCGCGCGAAAGCCGGTTGTGTAGACTGGCTGAGCACCAGGCGCCCGTAGCTCAACGGATAGAGCATCTGACTACGGATCAGAAGGTTAGGGGTTCGAGTCCCTTCGGGCGCACAGTACAGGGAGAAGCCCCCGACCAGCCGAAATGGCGAGGTCGGGGGCTTTCTCGTATCCGTCTTCGGCGAGTTCGGCGCGGCTGTGGGAGCCACGGTGGGATCTACTGGCCCCTCGCTGATGCGCGACGGTGAACAGCCGGGCACGGGCCTCGTCGAGGGATTCCGGCACGTCGTCTAGGTACGTACTTCCGGAAAACTTCCGGAAAATCGTTGACGTGTTCGAAACGCCGCTGCGATACTCCGAGCGCCGGCAACATCAATCTCTGTCGATTAAAGCCATGCGTCGTCAGGTGTCACCCGTCCCGAGGAGGACCTGCGCATGTACGCCAGCATCGGCGGCTTCCGCCGCCCGTCCACCCCCCGAACATCGCGTCTCACCGTCCGGTTGGCAGTGCTCGCCTCCACCGTGGCGCTGATTGCCGCCGGTCTCGCGGTCGCCGCCACTCCGTCCAGCGCCGCCGTCTGCAACGGGTACGTCGGCCTCACCTTCGACGACGGGCCGACCGGCAGCACCAGCGCACTGCTGTCCGTGCTGCGCGCGAACGGCGTACGGGCGACCATGTTCAACGTCGGGCAGAACGTGCAGAGCAACCCGTCCGCCGCGCGGGCCCAGGTCGACGCGGGCATGTGGGTGGCCAACCACAGTTGGAACCACGCGCACATGACCTCGATGAGCCAGAGCCAGATGCAGTCGGACCTCTCCCAGACCAACTCGGCGATCCAGTCGGCGACCGGCGTGCGGCCGCAGTTGTTCCGCCCGCCCTACGGGGAGACCAACTCGACCCTCCAGTCGGTCGCCTCGTCGCTCGGCCTGCGCCAGGTGATCTGGGACGTCGACTCCCAGGACTGGAACGGCGCCAGCGTCGGCCAGATCGTCTCCAACGCCGGCCGCCTCCAGGCCGGCCAGGTGATCCTGATGCACGACGGCATTCAGAACACCCGCGACGCGATTCCGCAGATCATGGCCAACCTGAGCAGCCGCAACCTCTGTCCGGGCATGATCTCACCGAGCACCGGCCGAGCGGTGGCCCCGGACGGCACTCCGCCGCCGACCACTCCGCCGCCGACCGGCACGCCGACCACTCCGCCTCCCAGCGGCGGGTGCACAGCGACGGCGACGACCCCCAACGTCTGGGGTGACCGGTACAACACCTCGGTGACGGTTCAGGGGGCCGGCAACTGGACCGTGGTCGTGGCTCTGACGCCGCCGCAGCGGGTCTCCACCACCTGGAACGGCTCCCCCAGTTGGGACAGCACCGGTTACGTGATGACGATGCGGTCCAACGGCAGCGGCAACACCTTCGGCTTCACCACGATGATGAACGGCAACAGCAGCGCCAGACCCCAGATCCGATCCTGCACCACGGGCTGATCCCGGTGGCCTGCCCAGGCCACCGAAAACGGCTCAGGTGGGTGTGGCCGACCAGGTGCCCCTACGGTGAACTCCAGCTGACCCTGGACCGTAGGGGCACCCCGGCGCTCACTGCGCGATCGCTGTCGCCTCCAACTCCACCAGCACGTCGGGCTCGAAGAGGTGATCGACGCCGATCAGCGACGCCGGCGGAAGCGGCTGCGGGAGCCCGAGCTCCTCGGCGACCGACTCGATCCCGGCCATGAACGGCCCGATCTTCTCGGGCGTCCAGTCGGTGACGTAGAAGGTCAACCGGACCACGTCCTCGAACGACGAGTCAGCGCCGGCGAGGGCGCGGCCGGTGTTGCGCAGTACCTGCGCGACCTGACCGGCCAGGTCTCCGGTGGCGACGGGTGAGCCGTCGTCCAGTCGTGCCACCTGGCCGCTGACGTGGATGTGGCGCGACCCGGTGGCGACTGCCACGTGGTGGTACGGCGTGTTCGGCTGAAGACCGGCAGGGCTGAGACGGGTGACTGACATGTGGGCTCCTCCACTGGGCAACTGAGGTTTACCATTGATACCTAGTTGACGGAGGACACTTCAAGGAGACCTGGTTTCATGAGCGATACCGCCACCCCCGGTGCCGCCGAGCTGCGCATCGACGCACCGCACCGCGAGCTGCTCGATCAGGTGCTGGACAAGTGGTCGCTGAGCGTCCTGAACGAGCTGTGCGAGCGTCCGTGCCGCTTCAACGAGCTGCGCCGCGCGATCCCGGCGGTGACGCAGAAGTCTCTGACGGCGACCCTGCGACGACTGGAACGCAACGGCATCGTGGAACGGCACGTCGTGGCGACGCGCCCGGTCGCTGTCGAGTATCGGATCACCCCGCTGGGCAAGACGCTGCGTGCGCCGGTCGACGTGCTGCTCGAATGGGCCGACGCCCACATGGCGCAGATCGAGGACGCCCGACGGGCATTCGACGACGAGGTGGAGTGACCACCGGGGCGGCACCGCACGGTCCGCCCCGGCGTCGCGTGTCACTCGCAGACAGTGCCGTCGTTGTCCCGGTCGATGTACCAGTAGTACTCAGGATCCTTGCCCTGCCTGTACGGGCCGTACCCGTTCGCGTTCGCCTCCTTGCAGGTGCCGAAGCGCGGGTCGTTGCCGCCGCCCGAACTGCCGCCGCCGGTGCTTCCGCCGCCGGAGTCGCCGTTGCCGCCATCCGGCTCACAGGCCTCGCCGTCGAGGTCACGATCCAGCCCGGTCCGGTACCCCGGCTGGCCGCGCAGCAGCGGCGCCTTGCCGGCTGCGCGTACGGCATCGCAGTTCTTGTAGTAGACGGCGGGCTTCGTGGTCTTGCGCGGGGTCGGCTTCGACGCGGGCTTCGCGGTGGTCGGCGCGGCCGTGGTGGGTGACGGCGACGGCTCGGGCGACACGGTGCTGACCTCGGGCGCGGGGGCCGTGGTGGTGGGTGCCGCCACGGTCGGCACCTCCTGGGCGACAGCCTTCTCCGGTGCCTTGTCCGGTTCGGTGGCGGGGCCGGCGGCGATGCCGATGCCGAGCAGCCCGCCGCAGCAGGTGAGGACCGCGACGCCGCTGACGAGGAGCAGCTTGATCGCCGCGGGCTGGCGGCTCCACCACGACGGCCGTGGCGGTGGCGCGAACGGCATGCCGGGCTGATGAGGCGGTGGAGGCGGCGGGCCCTGCCCGTGCCACGGGTTCGGGGGAGGGATTTCGGTCACAGCGGGCAGTGTGGAGCGATGTGTCCGCACGGGAGTGTCGCTGAGCCGACAGACCGGCCCTTACCGGCGCGATAAGCGACGAAGTGGTGGGCAGCTGCCGGAATACCGGCATCGATGCTGCGGATGATCGGACTCGGCCCCTCGCCGAACGGCCGACGGCGAGGGGCACAGTGGATCAGGCGTACGGCCGGGCCGTGAGCCGTCCCGCCGCCGCCAGCCGCTCGACGGCGGCCCGGTGGGGAACCGCGTGACTCGTTCGACCGCCCACACCGGTGGTGGTGACGGCGGTGAACAGCGAGTTGAGCAGCGCCTCCTCCACCGCGTCCAGCACGGCGGCGAAGACCGGATCGATCGCGCCGTCCGGGATCGGCGGCTGGTCCGACGTGGTGAACGCGATCGCGTAGTCGCCGCTCGTGGTGCTGAAGGACGCACCCACCCGGGCCATCGCGAACACCGCCCGGCGGGCGAGCCGCCGGAGCTGGCGTGCGTCCAGCGGTACGTCGGTCGCCACCACGATCATGCACGAGTTGCCGGGTGGTTCGGTCCGGTCGGAGGCCGGGACCAGCTCGTCGACCGGTAGCGGCACGCCGAGTGCGGTGAGGACGCCGCCGAAGTTGGACTGGACCAGCGCGCCGACCGTCCGCGTGCCGCCGTCGGTCCGGACCGTGCGGGACGAGGTGCCGATGCCCGCCTTGTAACCCAGGGCGGTGGTGCCCGCGCCGGCCCCGACACAGCCCTCGGCGGGAAGCCCGTCGGTCGCCCCCGCGACGGCCGCCAGGACGTGTTCCTCGGTGATCGGGCGGCGGCGGATGTCCGACAGGTGCCCGTCGTTGGTCTCACCGACCAGCGGGTTGAACGACAGCCCGTCCGGCCGGCGCTCCATCAGGTGCCCGAGCAGCGCGTCCGCCGCCCGGAACACCGACAGCGTGGCGGTCAGCACGACCGGGGACTCCAGTACGCCGAGCTCGTCCACCTGGGTCGAGCCGACGAGCTTTCCGTGGCCGTTGCCGGTGTACACCGCCGCGGGCAGCGTCCACCGTCCGGGGCCGAGCCCGCTCGGCACGATTGCTGTCACGCCGGTGTGCAGGTCGGCGTCGTCGTCGACGGTGGTGTGACCCACCAGGACGCCGGGGACATCGGTGATCGCGTTGTGCGGCCCGGTGGGCAGCGACCCGACGACGATCCCCAGGTCGCGGGCGCGCCGGCCAGGCCGGCTCAGGAGGCCGCCGCCCGGATCGCCTGCACGATGCCGGTCGGGGAGTAGTCGTCGGGGACGCCCTCGACCAGGATGATGTCGCCCTCGATATGCCGCGAGCGCAGCGGCGCGATCTCCTGGTAGGCGGGCGAGTCCCACCACGCCCGCGCCTCTGCGATGCCCGGGAAGCCGAGCATCACGACGGCTCCGGGCCAGTTGCCCTCCTTCACCTCGTGCGGCGTGGCGTGCACGAGGAAGCGGCCGCCGTGCGGGGCGAGGGTGCCGGGGAGCCGCTCGATGTATTCGGCGATGTCCGGGTGAGGGGCGGCGTCCTGGAGGTGAGCGATGGCGTACGCGGGCATGGTGTCCTTCCGGCCGTCGAACTCCGAACGCCGATCCTGACACAGCGGTCAGCACGCTTTCTCGCCCATTTCGGTGAACTCGTCGAGCGGGACCGTTCGCAGCACCTCCCCGCTGTCGTCGAAGTCGGTGACCAGGACCGAACCCGGCCGCAGCTCGGCCAGTTCGGCGATCCGGAAGTCCACGCCCTCGGTGCGGAAGCTGTTGTCGTGGGTGGCGCCGGAGACCCGGAACGCCGCCTGCCCGTCGGCCACCGGCCCGGGCGGGAAACCCTCAAGGGGTACGAGGGCAGGCGCTGCGGCGTCGCGAGGCACGTCGTACTTCCGCCTCGGCCAGTACGGCCGCTCCGGTGTGGGCGCACCGGGCGAGGCGGACTCCGCCACGGAGGTGAGCACCACGAGGTCGGGCGGCCGGTCCGCGCACCAGGCGAGCGCCGCGTGCGGCCGGCCGTGGGCGTCCACTGTGAGGCCGGTGACGCCCTTCACCTCCGGCGTACAGGAGGTCAGTCCGGCCAGCACGATCAGGGCGGCGGCCGGTGCCGCGACGGCCCGGCGTGTCCTCGTACCCCTTCGTGCGGCCATGCTCCGACGGTGACAGTGCCGTGTCACCCCGCGATCCGCGTTCGGTTGCGGCCTGGTGACGATGGTGCGCGCTCAGGCCCCGGAAGCCACGGCCGCGACGGCGGCGTGCGGGCGGTGGGCGTCGTCCAGGCGCGTCAGACGCTCGACCTCCGCGAACCCCGCCTGCCGCAGCCGCGCGGAGAACTCGTCCACCGGCCAGCGGTACGCGGTGGCGACCTTGTGCTCGAAGGCACCCACCTCGTCACCGACGAAGATGCCGGCCACGAGCGGTCCACCCGGCACGATCGCGCGGCGGAACTCCGCCAGCACGCCGTCGAGGTCCGGTGGCGGGAGGTGGATCAGTGAGTACCAGGCGAGGATGCCGGCGACGGAGTGGTCGGGGACGGCGAGGTCGTCCAGTGACCCGAGCCGGTATGCGCAGTCCGGATGCGTCGCCCGCGCGTGCGCGACGAACTCGGGAACCATGTCGATCCCGGTGGCGTCGACGCCCAGCGAACGGAGATGGTCGGTGATGTGACCGGGCCCGCATCCCAGGTCGAGCACCGGGCCGGTCCGGACGGTCAGGTGACGGCCGATGAGGGCGAGGTCGTCCGCGTGGACGTGGCCGGTGGTGCCGAACAGTTCGATGTAGAGCGGCGCGACCGCCCCGTACGCCTGCCGTACCCGTGTGTGGTCCACCCGTCGATCATAGAGGTCGGTACGCCTTGGCCGCATTTACCAGATGAATGAGATGAATGAATGGAAAAGTCGTCGCAAAGCCGCCGCCCGGTGAGGAATCGATAGCTTTCCGTCACTGAAGTTTCTATCCTTGAAGAATCCGATCGCCAGCAGCGGAAGGGGCGGCATGCCGCGCCGTTCGAGCCTCAGCTATCGAGATGCGTTACGACTGCTGGCCCCGGGCAGCGCGCGCATCACCGAGACCGACAAGGTCGTCAGCGCGGGGATCCTGGGCGCTGGGGCCCTCTCCCACGGTACGGCGCTCGCGCTGCTCGGCCCGAAGAACGCGCTCATGCAGCTCGTCCGGGACGCCACCGGAAACCAGGCCGGGCGCATCCGGGCAACCGGCGGTAAATCGTATTACGAGCTGCTGGAGGCCAGCCATACCGTGCTGGCCCTCTCCGCGTTCTTCGACGGTTTCCGCGACGAGGTCGGGCCGGGTTTCGACAGGCTGGAACTGACCGACGAGGAGAAGGTCGGCATGGTGCCGGCCGAGCGGCGGCACCACACGCTTCCGCAGGAGATCGACGGCGGCTACTTCCCGCTGCCCTCCTCCGTGCACGGCATGGACGACACCCGGCGGGACGTCGAGGCCGCGTACGTCAAGCTCTACGACGCCACCATCGCCTTCTGCGAGGGTCTCGCCGCCTGGCCGTCGGTGCGGCGCGGGCTCGACCTCACGTCGATGCGCTCCCGCGTGGTGGGCCGGGCCATGTGGCACTACGAGGACCGCTTCGACCGGCTCGCCGCGGACCTCCCCGAGTTCGGGTTCCGGATGATCCGGCAGGCGATCGAGCACAACCTGATCGACAACCGGAAGCTCACCACCGAGGTCTCGGCCCGGCTGGACGCGCTGGCGCAGCTCTACCGCAACCTGGACGAGCTGTCCGGTCCGGTGGCCGCCGACCGGCCCGACCTGCTCCGCGAGTCGCTCGACCGGCTCACCGGGTCGCTGGCGGCGGTGTTCCGGCAGCCGCTGCTGCGGATCAAGGACGTCGACTTCCACCTGCGGCTGCCGAACGTGGACAGCGGGTTCATCAGCCCCGACTTCCGGGCCGCCGAGTACGGCAAGCACACGTCACCGGAGCGGGAGCACTGGTGGGAGGACCAGCCGCGCCGGGGTGACCTCGTCGGGTTCCTCTCCGAGTATCTGACCGACCCGGCGAGCCTGCACCGTCCGCTGCTGCTCCTCGGCCAGCCGGGCGCCGGCAAGACGCTGCTGACCCGGGTGATCGCGGCCCGGCTGCCGGCGAGCCGGTTCACGGCGATAGTGGTGCCGCTGCGCCGGATGTCCGGAGACACGTCGCCGACCGAGCAGATCGAGGCCGCGATCGAGCAGGTGATGGACGAGCGCATCCGCTGGGCGGACCTGCGCCGGGCCACCCAGCACACCACCGTCGTGGTGATCTTCGACGGGTTCGACGAACTCGTCCAGGTCACCGGCACGGCCCACTCCCAGTACATCGACCGGGTGGCCGAGTTCCAGGAGACCCAGTGGGACCTGGGCTACTCGGTCATCCCGATCATCACGTCGCGGATCCTGGTGATGGACCGCGCCAGCGTGCCGCAGGGCACAGTGCTGGTCCGGCTGGAGGACCTGACCGACGCCCAGGTGACGGCCTGGCTGACCGCCGTGAACGCGGCGAACGAGGACCGGCCCGGCTACCGCCGGCTGTCCGCCCGGGAGCTGCTGTCCCACGGCGAGCTGGCCCGTCAGCCGTTGCTGCTCACGCTGCTGGCGATCTACTACAACGAGCACTGGGCGGACCGCCGTCCCGGCGCCGCCATCTCCCGATCCGACCTGTTCACCGGCCTGCTCACCGCGTTCATCAGGCGGCAGGTGAGCGAGAAGGCGCCGACCGCCCTCGCGAACCACGAGCGGGAGGCCCGCGAACACCAGCTCCGGCGCGACCTGGCGATCACCGCGTTCGCCATGTTCAACCGCAACCGGGAACTGGTGAACCGGGCCGCGCTCCGTCTCGACCTGGACTGCTTCGGCTCCGGGCCCGGAGACGGCTCGCGCTTCGAACTCGGCGACGTGCTCGGCCCGGAACAGCTGGTCACCGCCGCGTTCTTCGTGGTGTACGGCCCGGACGACGTGCAGGGCGAGGACGCCCGGCGCACGTACGAGTTCCTGCACACCACGATCGGCGACTTCCTGATCGCCGAGTACGTCATCGGGGCTCTGCGGAGCCTGGCCGTGCTGCGCCGGCACACCCGCAGCCCGGCCGGCTTCGGCTACCAGCTGGACACCGGCCAGTTCCGGGCGCTGCTCTCCCACCAGCCGCTGGTGAAGCGCGAGGCGGTGGTGGGCTTCGCCCGCGAGCTCGCCTCCCGCCACCCGGAGGAGCTGGACGGGATCGTGGAGACCATCGCCGGCCTGCTGGCCGAGGCCCGGCAGCGGACCAACCTGGCCGGCGTGGACGGCTACCGGCCCGCGCCGTACGACCCGGTGCGGCTGCTGGCCGCGTACACCGCCAACCTGGTCGCCCTCGCCGCGCTGGTGTCACCGGACGGCGTACGCCACACCGACCTGATGGACGAGGCGACCTGGGTGTCGACAGTCCGGCTGTGGCGGGCGGGACTGGACGAGAAGGGCCAGCTCGCGATGATCAGCTGGCTCGGCCGGGACGCCGACGGCCGGATCATCGCCGAGCGGCGGCGCGAAGGCCGGGGCGAGACGGTGAACGTGGCGGCCGAGGAGGCGCGGCTGCTCGGCGACATCACCACCTACGGCCAGTTGCAGGCGGGCGCGCGGACGTGGCGCGGCCAGCAGCCGGACAGCTTCGAGGCCGGCCGGTTCCACGCCGACCTGGTGTCGCTGGCCACCCGCCGCTGGCCGGTGCCGTCCCTGCACCAGCTCATCCTGTACGACGAGCGCAGCTACCGGCGGCTGTGGGCGCGTGCCGTCGAGTCACCGGAGGCGGTGTCCAGCACGAGCGCCACTGTCCTGCTGGAGTGCCTCGCCGAGGACGGCGCGCAGTTGCCCCGCGAGGTGGTGTGCGGGCTGACCCGGGTGGCGCTGAGTCGCCTGCCCGACTCGCCGACCGCGCCGCCCGAGCTGATCATCTCGTGCCCGTACCTGATCGACGAGTTCCCGGAACTGGTCGACTCGCTCGGTACGACCGACGACCACGCGGTGCTGCACGCGCTCATCCTGCGGCACGGGCTCCACCGGCTGCCGCAGCGGTACGTGCCCCGGGTCCGCCGGGTGCTCACCGACATCGAGGACCGGCTCGCGGAGCTGCCGCTGGAGGACGGCGTGGTGTCGGCCGAGATGGCCGAGCAGTTCGCCGCCGCCCGGGTCGACAACCGCACCGCGCTGTGGCTGCTGATGGCGTTGAGCGAGTACGCCGAACTGGCCTGGCCGAAGATCCCGCCGAAGACGATGCACGCCCTGCTCGCGCACCGGCTGCCGGACGAGTTCCTCGACGAGGCGAGCCTGTGCCGGCTGCTCCTGGACTACCTGCGGGCCTACGACCGGGTGCCGGCCGAGGTCTCGCTGGCATCAGCCCTCGACACGCTGCGCGTCCTCGCAGCATCCGACCAGTCCGATCACACCGGGCGGACCGGCCAGATCCCGGCCGCCGGGGCGGTCTGACCACGCCACCCGTACCGCCACCACCCGTCCGGAGGCCCCGATTGGCACACTCGCCCAGGCACCGAGAGCACATCGTCCGGACGGGAAGGAGGAACCTGGCGGTCGACATCGCCGGGGCGGAACGCGGCTGGCCCGTGTTCCTGATGCACGGCACACCCGGCAGCCGCAACGGTCCACGACCACGCTCCATCGTGCTGCACCGGCTCGGCGTACGGCTGATCTCGTACGACCGGCCGGGTTACGGCGGCTCCAGCCGGCTGCCCGGCCGCCGCGTCGCGGACGCCGCGGCGGACGTCGCGGCCATCGCCGACGACCTGGGCCTGGACGGGTTCTCGGTGGTGGGGCGCTCCGGCGGCGGCCCGCACGCCCTGGCCTGCGCCGCGCTGCTGCCGGACCGGGTACGGCGGACCGCCGTCCTGGTCGGTCTCGCCCCGGCCGGCGCGGCAGGGCTGGACTGGTTCGGCGGCATGACCGACGCCAACGTCCGGGACTACGGCGCCGCCGAGCACGACGTGCCGGTGCTCGCCGAGCAGTTGCGGCTGCGGGCCGAGCGGACCATGGACGACCCGGGCTCGCTGCTGGCGCTGCTTGTCGAGCAGATGACCGAGGCCGACCGCCGGGTGGTGGCCGGCGTGCCGATCCGCCGGCAGCTCACCGACGCCTACGCCGAGGCGCTGCGCCAGGGGCCGCACGGCTGGATCGACGACGTGCTGGCGCTACGCGCCGACTGGGGGATCACGCTGGCGGACATCCGGATGCCGGTCCGGCTGTGGCACGGCGCCGACGACAACTTCGCCCCGGCCAGCCACACCCGCTGGCTGGCCGAGCAGATCCCCGGCGCGCAGTTGCAGGTGCAGCCGCGCAGCGCGCACTTCGGCGCGGTGGAGGTGCTGCCGGAGATCCTCGCGTGGCTGGCCGACCCGGTGGAGCGGACCGCTGTCAGATCGGATGCGGGTCGATGATGCGCCGCTGCAACCGGCTCTCCCGGACGGCCTCGACCGCCGGGTGGTTCTCGCCCAGCCGGTAGGTCAGCTCGCGGGTGACCGCCTCCAGTTCCGCCCGCCGGCCGCTCTCCACCCGCTCCTGCATCACCACCAGGTTCGCCCGGCAGCGCAACGTGTTCGTGTGGTCGCGGCCGAGGGTCCGGACCAGCCCGTCGTGGGCGCGCCGCAGCAGGCTCAGCGCCTCCAGGTCCGCCGCCTCCCGGCCTTCCGGCGGGTCGGGCTGTTCGGCGATGCAGATGCCCTGGTTCATCCAGCCGGAGAGCGGGTACGGGTGCCCGCTGCCCAGCACGCCGGCGAGCGCGTCGGCGGACCGGCCGGCGAGCTGCCGCGCCTCGGCGAAGTCTCCGGCGCGGCGGGCCACCATGGCGAGGTTGACCATGCAGACCAGGGTCAGCGGGTGCGCCGGGCCGAGGTTGCGCTGGTAGATGCGGTGCACCTCGGTGAGTTCCCGGCTGGCGCGCTGGAACAGGTCGACCGTGAGCAGGTTGATCGACAGGCTCAGCCGGCAGGTCAGCGTCTCCGGGTTGTCCGGCCCGAACCGCTCGTTCAGCAGCTCGTACGCGGCTTCGAGGAGCTTGCCCGCCTCGACCGCGTGCCCGGCCGCGCGCAGCGACACCGCCAGGTTCGTCTGCGTCCGCAGGGTGATGAGGTGTTCGGGCCCGGCCGTGTGCAGCAGATCCCGGTGGACGCTGCGCAGGCGGGTGACCGACTGCTCGAAGTCGCCCGCGTCGCGCATGTCGATGCCGACGTACGCGGAGGAGGCGAGCGTGTCCGGGTGGTTCTCCCCGAGGATCGCGCGGCGCCCGGCCAGCACCATCTCGTCGTTCTTGCGGGCCTCCCGGAAGTCGCCCATCAGGCGCTGGGTGCTGGCGAGGTTGTTGAGCGCGGCGAGGGTACGCGGGTGCTCCTCGGTGAAGTTCCGCTTCCACGCGTTGAACGTGATCTCGTCCAGGCGCAGCGCCTCGTTGTACATGCCCATGCCGCGCAGGTCGCGGGCGAGCCCGCCGGCGGTCATCAGCGTGTGCGGGTGGTCCTCGCCGAGCAGTTCCCGCTGGGCGGCGAGCACCTCCTCGTCCAGCGCCCGCGACTCGGTGAACTGCCCGAGGAAGGCGAGGATGTTGGCGAGGTTGAACTGGAGGTGCAGCAACTGCCGGCGCAGGTCGTCGCGCGCCCGCGCGTCGTCCTCCTCCGCGAGCATCTGCTCCCAGGTCTGCGCGACCTCCTGCCCGAGCCGCCGGCCGGTCTCCAGGTCGCCGCGCAACTGGAGGTAGCGGACCCGGTCGATCATCAGCGCCCGCACCTCCACCTTGCGGCTCAGCGGCGCCTTCGACGCCTCCAGGTGCGGCCAGATGACCCGGAACCGGGGCCAGCCGTCGGGGTCGTCGACCTCGCCCTCGGGCCGGGCCGCGGCGAGCACGAGGTGGACCTGCTGGCGCGCCTCGTCGAGTTGCGCCTCCGTCATCCGGGACCGGACGGCGTGCTGGAGCAGGCGGTGCATGAGCACCAGGCCGCCCCGGCCCCGCTCGCCGCCGGACGGGTTCTCGGCCCGCAGGTCGACGCGGACCAGCGCGAGCCGGTTGGCCTGCTGCACCAGCTGCTGGCGGACCAGCCGCTCCTTCGCCTGCGGGTGGAACGGCACCAGCGCCTCGGCGAACTCGTCGCTGTAGACCAGGTCGGCGGAGATCTCGGGCGCGAACACCGAGCAGAGTTGCAGCACCCGGTAGGCGGCCGGGTTGCGGGTCCGCAGGTGGTTGAGCGACAGCTCCCAGGTGGCCTCCACGGAGACGTTGCTGTTCGGCTCCATCACCGCGCCCGGTCCGAACCTGGCGATCTCGTTGAGGTAGCTGTCGACCGAGTGGCCGGTGTCGGCGAGCCAGGCCGCGGCGGCGGTGACAGCGATCGGCAGGTCGCCGAGCAGGGCGGCGATCCGGTCGGCCTGGTCGACGCGCATGGTCGGCACCCGCTCGGTGAGGTGCTGGATGCTCTCCGCGCGCTTGAACACGTCGACCTGAACGGTGGTGGCCCGCTCGACCCACTGCAGGTTCCGGGACGTGATCAGGACGTGGCCCTTGCCGTCCGGCACGTACGGCAGGACGCCCTCGACCTCGTCCGCGTTGTCCATGATCAGCAGCCAGCGGAGGTCGGTGCGGCGCAGCGCCTGGAGCACCAGCCGGGCGTTCTCCCGGTTCGAGTCCGACGACGGTACGCCCAGGTAGGGCGCCAGGTCACCGATGGCCGACTCGATGAACGGCACCTGGTCGGCGTCGATCCACCACACCATGTCGTACGCGGCGCGGTAGCGGTGGGCGTACTCCAGCGCGAGCTGGCTCTTGCCGATGCCGCCCATGCCCTGCAACGCCACCGGCCCGGTGCCGGAGAGCACCACCTTCGGGCTGCTGCGCAGCAGCGTCCGCAGCTCGCGCAGGTCCGCCTCCCGGCCGGTGAAGCGCTTGTTGCGGCCCGGCACCTCGAACACCGTGTTGTCCCGGCCGGGGAACCGGGGACCGGTCGGCAGTTCCAGGTCGGCCGGCACGCCCTCGCGGCCGACCAGGCGCAGGATCCGCGCGGCGGCGGTCCGCGCCTCCAGCCCGGCGACCGAGACGGTGTGCGCCGCGGGTACGTTCGCCAGGCGCCGCACGTCGGCCACGTAGACGACGAGCGGCGCCTGGTCGGGCGAGCGGTCCGGCGCGGCGAGCACCGCCTCCTCGGTGGCGTTCGCCTCGGAGACGATGATCAGCTCCCGGGCGCTCCGGGGCGTCTCGTCCTCGGCGAACCACGGGTCGGTCACCCGGACGTCGGCCGAGACCAGCAGGTGACCGATCCACTCCGCCCACACCCGGTCGTACGGGGCGTGCCGGAGCAGGATCTCGTTCTCCACCGAGTTGGAGGTGCGGGTGAACCGGGCGTTGACCCGCTCGCGTACCGCGCTGCTCATCGGCGGCAGCGACTCCACCTCGCCCCGGGTGATCTCCCGGGCCAGCACCTCGTACGCGGACAGCAGCGACCCGTTGACGCCGGGCTGGTCGGCGAACGTGGCGAGCAGTTCCTCGTACGCGTAGAACGCCTGGTAGGGCACCTGCATCCGGGCCCAGTACCGGTCCCGGTCGGCCTCGCTCATCCCGCTCGGCAGACCGCTGAAGCGCTGCCGCGCCACCGCCCGCCCGGTGTCCGCCTTGACCTTCTCCGCCGGGTCGATCCGCATCGGCACGGGCAGCACCCGGATCCGCCGCGACCCGTAGCGGTGCTCGACCAGCCGCGCCACCTTGGCCGCGCCGGTGATGCCCTGCTCGCTGAGGGTGAAGCAGGTGACCAGCACGTCCGGCAGCTGGATGGTGCAGATGTCGGCCACGTCGGAGAAACCGGTGCGGCTGTCGATCAGCACGTAGTCGTAGTTGCGCTTCATGTCGGCGCGCAGCGCGTCGAAGAAGTAGCCGCCGCCCTGCCGCTCGTAGAACTCGTCCCAGTTCATCCCGGCGAGCGCGCCGGCGTAGTCGTTGTTCTGCTGGCCCGCGCCGAGGAAGTCCAGCGTCCCGTCACCGGGGAAGTTCGACCAGTTCAGCGAGAACGAGTACTTGTGCACGCGGGCGTACTGCTCGTGCCAGCGGTCGTCGCCCTTGTCCTGCTTGGTGGTGGTCGCCCACTCGTACTCCCGGATCAGGTCGATCACCCCGCCGGTGCTCTCCAGGGCGTCCCGGTCGATGAACGGCGCGAAGAAGCGCGACAGGCCGGGGGACTCCAGGTCCCAGTCGACTGCGAGCACCCGCTTGCCGTTGGCGGCGAGGATCCAGGCGACGTTCGCCAGCGCCATCGTCCGGCCGGTGCCGCCCTTGTAGGAGTAGAAGGTGACGACCTGTCCCTCGCGTCGGGTCATGTGTCCACTCCCTCGTCGGGCGGCGGGTTCTCCCAGAGCCGGGGTTTGCTGATCGGCCGTCCCGGCGGCGGGTAGGCCGGTCTCGCCTCCAGGTAGCGGCGGCGCATCCGGTCGACCAGGCCGTGGATCCCGGCCCGCCAGTCGTCGTAAGTGGTGATCGCCAGTGGGCGTGCCGCGGCCGGGAAGATCTCGATGGCCCGGTCGAGCAGCACCGCCGCGTGGGAGCGGCGACCGGGTGCCGAGTCCTCGATGATCACCACGACGCCCACCCAGCGGTGCAGCGAGGCGACGGCCGCGCGGACGGCCTCCGCACCGTCCGGCGTCTCGACCACCCGAGGATCGATCATGAGTACGCCCGGGCAGCCCCGGAACAGCCCGGCGTCCGGTACGAAGTCGCGGACGTCGATCGGCATCCGCAGCCGCTGCACCGCGTCGGTCACGTCGTCGACCACCGGCGGCCGGTCGCGGAACGGGCGCCACCGGCCGGCGTGCGTGTCGGACCGCCCGTTGAGCCGTCCCGGGTCGGCCGGTTCCTCGGGCGCGATCACCACCGCCCGGAACGGCACCTCGCTGGTCGGGGACGACGGCAGATCGGTCGGGCCGGTCGGCGGCTCGGCCGGTTGCAGCGGCGTCTGCTCGGCGGTGTCGACGATGTGCTGGGCGAGCCGGCCCAGCACCTCCTTGTAGGCGTGCTGGAACTTCTGGAGCCGGCAGAGCGCGCTCATGCCGTTCGCCGCGTACGCATCCACGTCGGCGGCCATCGCCACCGCCCGGGCCTGGTCCGGCGCGTGCACCGCGGCGGGCGACGGGATCCACAGGACCGGCAGGATGTTGTCGCCGTCGGCCGGCCGGCCGGCCCGGATCAGCCGTTGCCGGAACCACTCCCGTTCCCGGCGCGAGTCGTCCCGGTTGAGGTAGTCCGGCGAGTACAACGGCACGAACACCTCGGCCTCGGCCAGCGCGGTGCGTTTTCGTTCCGTCCGGTCCTCCGGCGGCCGCACCATGAAGTCGGCGAAGCCCTGCCGGCGTAACCGGTCGCCGGGCCGGCCGTCGATCGCCAGGTTGAGATCGTGGTAGAAGCGGCGGACCCAGTGGTCGCCCGGGGTGCGGTCGTTGTGTGTCGGCGGGGGGACGTAGCTGAGGAAGAAATAGGGCGGGCCCGGCAGCGCGGGCCGCTCAGAGGTCACGACGACACGACCGTTCCACGGGAAGTGCGCCTGACCCCCAACCGGTAATGATCACGCGCTGCTCCCCAGTCGACACGATACGGCGTCTATCGATCAGGGTAGAGAGGTTGCGCTCGGGTTACCAGGCTCACCGTCCGATGTGGGCGTCCATCCAGGCGACCGCGACGCGTACCGCACCGGATATCGGCAGCAGCCGGGCCGGTGCGTCCCCTACCGTCCCGTGCCGGGTGAACGCCGCCCGGTCGAGTTCCGCGCCGATCGCGGGAAAAGGGCCCGCATCCAGGTGCGGAGCCTCGAATTCCAGCCGTTCCCGGCGGCCGTCGCGCAGCACGTAGCAGCGGTACGGACGACGCGGCGCCGGGCGGCGTGACCGGTACTCGGCGAGGTGCAGCGCGGTGCATGTCGCATAGCCGACACCGAGCAGCAGCGTCCGGGCGCCGACCGCCTCCAGGGCGGCGAGCGGGGACCGCTCCCCGAGGTGGGAGTCCAGGTCGTGGACGCGCATCAGCTCCTCCGCCCGCGGCCCCCACGCGCTGAACGACGTCTGCGGGTGCCGGCTGCGGACCGCGCCGGGCAGCCGCCGTACGTGCTCGGCGAACGCGCCGACCCCGAACGACGGCGTGACGGCCGGGTCGAAGCCGGGCATCCGGTCCTCGTACGCCAGGCGTTCCTCGTCGGTCAGCCCGGCGGTCGCGGCGCGGTACGCGGCGCTGCTCACCGAGTTGTCAGGGGTCTGCGCCGGGACCACGACGGTGCCGGACGGACCGACGGCGGCCCGCAGCGCTGCAGCCAGGGTGCCCGACCCGCCGTCCACCGGCCCGAGCGCCCGCAGGGAGCAGTGCACGAGCACCACGTCACCGGGGCCGAGCCCGAGCGCGCGCAGGTCGGCGGCGAGCGTGCCGGCCCGGTACGCGGTCCGGGCGGCGGTCACGACGGCCACCCGGACATCGAACGCGCGACCTGCCGGACCAGCCGTGAGCCCGCCGGCGTGAGCGCGTCCGCCCGTTGCAGCGCGCCGATCGCCTCGGCCGTCCAGTCGCGGTACCGGCGGTAGACCGCCTGCGCGCCGTCGACCTGACGGTCGGCCCGGATCCGCCAGATGTCGGCCACCGCCGCGTGCGCGTAGATGCCGTGCAGGACGGCCTCGGCGGGCCGCGGGTCGGGCCGCCAGCCCACTGTGATGTCGATCGGCCGCGTGCCGTCGACCAGGTCGCAGATGTCCAGCAGCGCGTTCATCTTGCTGTGCTGGAACTCGTGCACGAGCAGCACCGCGAGCGATCCGGCGTCGGTCTCCGTGGCCGCGACACCGCCGAACGCCTGCCGCGCGGTCGACGCCTCGCTGACACCCGCGCCGCTGCGCCGCAGCGGCACCACGGCCCGCAGCCCGGCGCGCAACTCCTCGGCGTGGCCCGGCACCTCGTCCCGGATCACCTGCCACGCCGCCGCGAACGTCTCGGCCCAGCGCGCGGCGCCCGCGTCGTCGAGCCGGTCACCGGCGGGCAGCCGGTGGCAGTCGCGGTGCGGGTCGCCGTCCTCCAGCAGGACGCTCACGTCCGGCGCGGCGAGTACGCGGGTCGGCCACCACCGGGGCGCGTCCCCGGGTGTTCCGGGACGGATCGCCACTGTCACGTCCCCGGCGGCCACCCGTAGCGAACCCGGGCCGGTCTCGACCCGTGCGGCGCCGTCGCCCACCTCGGGCAGCAGCACGGTGCCCACTGTCGGCAGGTGCAGGCGGCCGGACCGCACCGGCACGTCGAGGCGTACCGGGGTGCCGGCGTCGAGCGCGGCGGCGACGGCGAGCGCGCTCAGGTAGTCAGGCCCCTGCCGGGCGCCGGTGCCGCTGCCGGCGAGGCAGTCGACAGCCCACGCCCGCACGTACGGGTGGGCCGCGATCCGGGCGACGGACTCCGGCGCGCTGCGGTCGAGGGCGGTCAGCGCCTCCCAGCCGTCGGCTCCGGCCCCGCCGGCCGGCAGGCGGTCGGCCACTTCGGCGAGCAGCGCGCGGACGATGGCGATCTGTGCCTCCACGAGCCGGCCGATGGCGACCCGGTCGCCGGTCAGTGCCGCGAGGCGGTCGATGAAGTCGTCGGGCAGGCCGGCGTCGAGCCGGACGGGTGCTGGTGGGTTCTCGTTCACGTGCACGATCAGCTCTTTCAGATCGGCGCAGTAGACACTCGGATGATCGAAGTGCCCGGCGCCGTACCGGTGGGCGAAGAGTCCGCCGCCGCACTGGTCGACCACCGGGCACCGCCGGCACTCGTCGCTGAGCCCGGCCCGGCCGGAGCGGCGGCGGGCCAGGAGCGGGCTGGCCGCCACGTCGTCGGCCGCGTGCGAGAAGACGGTCATGCCGGTGGCCGGCGCGCCGTCGTACGCGGTCTTGAGCGAGTCCGCCTGCTCCCACTCGCCGTCCGTCTCGACGACCGCCAGGTCGACCGGGTCGAGACCGAGCCACTCGGTGCGGCTGGGTCCGCCCGCGGCGGTGGACAGCAGCGAGTCGAAGAGGCGGACGGAGACCGGTCGGCCGTCCGCCAGCCAGCGGTCGTAGACGGCGCGCAGCCAGCCCGCGTACGCGGTGCCGCCGCCGGCCGGCCGCCACGGCGGGTCGTCCCAGGTGGCGTGCGGGAGCAGGAAGTCGATCCGGGGTGGCTCCTGGGCGAGCAGCGATTCGTACACCGCGATCGGGTCGTTGCGCACGTCCACCGTGCACAGCAGGCCCGAGTAGATCCGCCGGTACGCCGGGCGGCGCAGCAGGCCGAGGGCGCGGAGCACCTGGTCGTAGCTGCCGGCGCCGGACCGGAAGCGCCGGTGCCTGTCGTTGGCGGCACGGTCGCCGTCGAGCGAGACGCCGACCGCGACATCGTGTTCGGCGAGCAGGTCGCAGAGCTGCTCGGAGAGCAGTACGCCGTTTGTCTGCATGCCGAGCCGGAGCCGGGTGACCGGGGCGATGACCCGCCGGAGGTCCGCGAGCACCTCGCCGAGCCGTTCGGCGCCGAGCAGCAGTGGTTCCCCGCCGTGCAGGATCACCGTGACGTCCGGCAGGTCGTGGGCCGCGGCGTGTTCGGCGATCCGCCCGGCCGCGGTCCGGAGCACCTCCGGCGTCATCCGTACCGGGCGGCGCCGCCAGCTCTGGTCGGCGTGTTCGTAGACGTAGCAGTGGTCGCACGCCAGGTCACACCTGGCGTGCACCTTGAGGACGAACTCGGTGAGCGCCGCGCGGGCGGGCCCCGGGGCCATCGCGGATCAGATGAACGACGAGAACTTCGCCGCCGGGATCCGGGCCTGATCGAGGTGAGCCGCCATCACCCGGCGCACGATGGGGGAGATGTCCGCGGCGGAGAGCCGGTCGAGCGGCTCCGCGCGGACCCTGCCCAGCGACACCGGGGGCTCATCCTGGCGCATGGGTACGGTTTTCATGAGTCTTCCTTAGGTTCGTGTACGCGCCAGCCGAGCACAGCGGCGACGGCCAACCTAGTGGCTTTGGAGATCAAGCGCCATCGACCCACCGGTGGGGAGACGGTTCTTTTTGGACGGTGCGCCGACCGGCATCGTCGTCGTCGGGGGAGCGACCGTAAGGGATCAATTATGCGCCTTTTTGCCCATCTAGGCCACGTATCGAAAGTCCAGATTTTTGCAGAAACCGTCCACCCCGATCCCCTGGTCAGCTGAGGGACCGGGGTGGACGAGCGGCAGCGTCCGGCGGCTCAGACGGCCGGGCCGCTCCCGGACGGCGTGCCGAGGCGGATGTCGACGTCGGCCGGCTCGGTCATCTGGTCGTACGCCTTGGTCCGGAGCCGGTTGGTCTGCACCTCGCCGTCGAGCAGCGCGGCCCGCAGCGCCTCCGCGTCGCTGATCTCCTTGGCGGTCACCGCGTCGGCCGCTGTCGTGGCGCCCTGCACCACCTCCAGGTGGGTGCCGTCGGTGGGCATCAACTCGGTCCACTTCGCCAGGCAGTACACCCGCTCCGGCACGTCCTGGCACTCGGTGGTCAGCTCGGGCATCTCGTCGCCGGTGCCGAGGTGGCCGGTCCGGTACGTCGTCAGCTCGTCCACGAACGCCGCCAGCTCGTGCTCCACCTGGGGCGCCAGGCTGGTCGCCACCACCTTGCCGAAGATCCACCGCAGCGCGGTCAGCTCCATGCCGGCCCGTACCGGCAGGTAGAGCTTCGCCCAGCTCGCGTTGACGAAGTCGCCGGGGTCGCGCTCCGGGGCGCGGGCGTCGCCGCCGGACCACCAGCCGGGGTACGCCACGAACGACGCGCGCTCCCAGTCGAAGACGCGGTGCCAGAAGTCGATCTCCCACGCCTCGTCCCGCACGCTGGCCGGGAAGTGCGTCTCCACGATCTGCGAGACCATCTCGTTGACCGGCGAGAAGCCGGCCCGCAGGCGCGCCTCGAACTCGTCCCCGGCCGTCTCCGCCGCGGCCAGCACCTCGTCGCGCCGGTCCTGCCACTCCTGGAGATCGGTCAGGTAGCCCGCGACGAGCGCGTTGTACGCCGCGTCGTCGGCGGTCTGGTCCACCACCGTCGGGGTACGCCGGAATCCGGCGGCGAGCTGCACGTCGGCACCCGGACCCGCCAGCCAGCTCCGGGCGCCAACGTGCACGCGTACGCGCAGCACGGGCCGGCCGTCCGCCTCGGTGACCACCGGCACGCCCACCACCCGGGCGGCGATCGCGTCCGGCGGACGGCGGGTGATCAGCGTGAGGTTCTGCCGGATCGTGTCGATGTCGCCGTCCCACTCCCAGCCGGCGTCGAACGCGACGTCGACGTCGTAGTCGGCGCTCATGTCGCCGGTGAATCCCCACTTGTCGAGCGTGACCACGGGGGAGTACACGACGCGCGTCTCCACCGCGGCGGGCGCGCCACGCGGCGGGCGCTCCGGCTTCACCGGCGCCGGGGGCAGCGCGGCGACCGCGTTGTCGCGGATCCGCTGCCGTCCGCCGATGATCTTCTGGGCGAAGGCGAACGCCGGATCCTTGATCGTGGGGGCCCAGCAGACCCGTGCCCCGTACCGCTCGTGGGCCAGCTCCAGCCGTTGCAGCACCTTGAAGTAGTGCAGCGTGATCGGCGTGGCCCGGTTCGGGTTGCGGACGGTGCGCTTCGAGGAGGACTCCGTACCGGTCTCGCTGACCAGCTTGAAATCGGTCCTGTGCTGGGTGCGGTAGCGCGCCGCGACCTTCGAGGTGGCGGTCCGGCTGTCCTTCACGGCGCGGCGGCTCGTCTCCTGGCTCGCCGCGGTGACGCTGCTGGCGAAGCCGATGGTGTGGCTGGCGTTGAAGGTGCCCCAGACGCCGGTCGGGCTGGTGTACTGGCCGGTGTGGCTCGCGTTGAGCCCCCAGGTGTCGGTGAGCGACTTCTGCCGCTCGAAGCCCTCCTGGAGTTCGGTGGTGAGGGCGCTGGTCAGCTCGACGTCGGTCTGCTGTTCCGACTCGTTCTGCTCCTCCAGGGTCAGCTCGCGCTTGGTGTAGGTGCGCTGCTCCAGCACCGCCTCCTCGCCGGGGGCGAGCGCCAGCGCGTAGACGTGCTCGCCGAGCGCGAAGCCCACCGGCCGGATCCGGGTGCGGTCGAGGAACGCGATGCCCACGTCGGACTGGAGCAGGCCGGCGAGGAACTCCGCCTGCTGGTCGCCGAGGAGCGTCTGGCGTCGCGCCGGCGGCTCCCGGTACGACATGCCCGAGTCGGCGCCGGGCAGCGCCTCGGTGGCGACGTCCATCTCGTTGGCCTTCCACAGGTCGTAGAGGCCGAGTTCCTTGAGCAGGTGCGGCAGCCGGTCGCCGTCGAGCCCGCCGTAGCGGATCGCCTCGATCAGCGCCTGCTTGACGTAGAACGGCAGGATGGGCGTCTCGCCACCGCCGAAGGTGAGCCGGACCGGTACGAAGTAGTTGGAGTAGACGTACCGGTCGGAATGCGCGGTGCTGAAACCAAGCGTCGCCGGATCGGCGTCGGCGACGACGACTCTGCCCATCGGTGCTCCTCTACAGCGGCAGTTCGAACAGGGATTGCAGCCCTCGGTACGTCATCTCGTGCGAGGTGACGAAGAATCCGGGGAACAACTGGCTGAGGGCGGCCTGACGGAGGACCGTCTCGCGTACGGCGTGCGTGGTCAGCTCTTCGAGGCCGGCGACGACCTCCGCCGGGACGCCGCCCTTCGCGGCTCGCTGGTACGCCTCCGCGATCGCCTCCCAGCGACCGTCGAACGTCTCCCCGAGGTCGTCGGCGACGGTTCCCCAGGTCTTCTCGAAGCGCTCCAGCTTCGTCGAGGACGTCCAGTCGACGTTCGTGACGCGGGCCGCCTCGGGGTCGACGAGCAGCAGGTCGGAGCGGAGGTCACCGACCGTGGTGGACGCCTTCCACCGGAACCGTTCGGCGAGGTGGGTGGCGAGCGCCTTCTCCGCGCCGGTCGCGGCCGGGTTGCCGGTGAACCCGACGAGCCGCAGCAGCAGATCCCGGTCCGGGTGGCCGAGCAGCATCTGCGCGACCGTCTGGCGCAGCACCGCCTCGGAGCCGCGCAGCGCGGGCGTCAGCTCCGGGTGGGCCGCGCGGACCGCCTCGACCACCGTCGCCAGCGACTTCTCCGCGAACGGCTCCAGGCCGGGCGACCGGCCGACGAGCTGCGTGACCTCGGCCGCCATCCGCCGGTGCACCTGCTGACCGAGCCGCCACGGTTGCGCCTGCCCGGCCTTGCGCAGCGCGCGGAACTCCTCGTACGCGACGGTCTGGAGCGCCCTGTTGAACGCGGTGGTCAGCCGTTGCTCCAGTTGCCGGGCGATGGCGGCGCGCACGGCGGCGGCCCGGATGTCCCGGGGTGTCTTCGGCGGTTTCAGCTCGCGCAGGTCCTCGACCCGCTTGATGATCTCGTCGAGCGCCTCGGTCAGCTCGGCGCGGGTCGCGGCGCGGCCGGCCGACGAAACCGTCTCCGACATGCTCGCCATCAGCACGGGCCGGCCGTCGAGGCTCACCAGCGCGCCGAGCCGGGTGCCCGCACCGGCGCCTGCGAACGCCTCGGCGTGCGCCGCCTGGTTGAACACGGTCAGTGTGAGTTCGGCGTCGACGAGCAGCGCCCGGCCCTGGCGGAACAGCGCGTCGAGCACCTTCGGGGGGAAGAGCGTCCGCAGCATCGCGAGGCCCACCTGAGGCGTGGCGACGATCGCCGCCCGGCCGATCGCCACCAGCAGCGCGGCCGTCTGCGCGGTCAGCAGGCGCGCCTCCCGGGCGCCCGCGAGCAGCAGCGGTACATACCGGACGGCGGCGCGCACCGCGACGCCGCCGAGCAGCCGGGCGAGATGCACCAGGCCGGTGAGCACCTGGTAGAGGTCGCCGGCGACGCGGCCGAGCAGGCGGCCGGCGGCGAACGGGTCGAGGTCGTCCAGGTGCCGGGCGAACTGGGCGGCCCAGCCGCGCCACAGCGCCAGCAGCCGTTCCGGAACCGTCGTCGGGTCCAGCGCGGCGACGATGCCGGCCAGCGCCTGGCGTACGACTGTGGCCTGGTCGGCGAGGCGCTGCACACCGGCGCGCGGGTCGACTGTGAGCACGATGAGCGTGATGAACTGCTCCTGCTGGAGACGGCCGATCAACTGCACGAGCTTGCCGAGGTCGACCACCACCGTCGCGACGGACTCCCCGACGCCGACGGCGAAGCCGTCCAGGAACAGCTTCGGGTTGATCCCGTTCCAGGCCGCGTAGTGCCGCATCGCGTCGAGCAGCGCGGGGTCGAGGCCGAGCAGGTAGCGACGGAACGTGCCGTCGGAGTCGACGTCGGAGGCGGCCAGGTCGAAGAACGCCTCGGCCAGCCGGAGCTTCGCGAGCATCGAGACCAGGTCCCAGACGTTGTCCGGGGTGATGCGGCCGGTCATCGCGGCCAGCACCCGCTCGCGGGTCATCGACCGCGTGGCGTGTGCGTCCATCCAGTACTTGACCGTCAGCGCGACGAACTCCACCCGTGGATCCTGGGTGCGTGCGCCGAAGACCGCGGCCCGGTCCTCGGCGGACACCCGCGGCACGCTGAACCAGTCCCGGATCATGACGGATTCGTTCGCCGGCTGTCCCAACTCCCCCACCACCCCTCCAGCCGTGTGCACTGTCGGGCCGCGCTGAGGGCGGCGGTAGTGCTGGGTCGAGAAGCTGACATGGCCCCACGGCGTCACGCGCCCGTCGTCCATCGACTGTTACGACTTGACGAACGACGTGTTATCGCTCACAGTCGATGGCACAGGGCGGCGCCTTCGGCGGCTCACCGGGCGGGCGCGGATGGCCACGTGGCAGGCCGGGTGTGGGATCAGTGCGCTTCGACGAATTGTTAGCGCTCACAACATGTCTGATCTGAAGGAGGAACATGTTCGCTTTCGGTAGGTCCCCATCGACTGTGTCGCCGCCACGACGGCGCGGATGGCTGCCGCGCGTCGTCGCGACGGGTGCGGCCGCGGTACTCGTCGGCGCCGGCGCCGTGGCGGTCGTGTCCGCGCCCGCCGCCGCCGCGAGCGTCGACACGAACGCCTGGTACGTCCTTGTGAACCGCAACAGCGGCAAGGCGCTCGACGTCTACAACCTGGCCACCAACGACGGCGCGCGGATCGTGCAGTGGTCGCGCAACAACGGCAACCAGCAGCAGTGGCAGTTCGTCGACTCCGGTGGCGGCTACTACCGGCTGAAGTCCCGGCTGTCCGGCAAGGTGCTCGACGTCTACAACTGGTCGACAGCAAACGGCGGCAGCATCGTGCAGTGGTCCGACCTCAACGGGACCAACCAGCAGTTCCGGCTGGCCGACTCCGACAGCGGCTACGTCCGGCTGATCAGCCGCCACAGCAACAAGGTGGTGGAGGTGCAGGGCGCCTCGACCGCCGACGGCGGAAACATCGTCCAGTACGACGACTGGAACGGCGCCAACCAGCAGTGGCAGCTCGTACGGGTGGACGGTGGCGGCGGCAACCCCACCACGCCGCCTCCGACGACCCCGCCGCCGGGTGGCACGTGCAACCTGCCGTCGTCGTACCGGTGGTCCTCGACGGGCGCACTGGCGCAGCCGCGCTCGGGCTGGGTGTCGTTGAAGGACTTCACTGTGGTGCCGTACAACGGGCAGCATCTGGTGTACGCGACGACGCACGACACCGGCTCGTCGTGGGGGTCGATGAACTTCGGCCTGTTCTCGAACTGGTCGCAGATGGCCTCGGCCAGCCGGCACCGGCCCGATCGACCAGACCCTGATCGCCGACGACCAGAACATGTACCTGTTCTTCGCCGGTGACAACGGCAAGATCTACCGCTCCAGCATGCCCCTGGGCAACTTCCCCGGCAGCTTCGGCTCCACCTACACCACCATCATGTCGGACTCGACGAACAACCTGTTCGAAGCCGTGCAGGTCTACAAGCTCCAGGGCCAGACCCGCTACCTGATGATCGTCGAGGCGATCGGCTCCCAGGGCCGCTACTTCCGCTCCTTCACCGCCACCAGCCTCAACGGATCCTGGACGCCGCAGGCCGCCACCGAGTCCAACCCGTTCGCCGGCAAGGCCAACAGCGGCGCCACCTGGACCAACGACATCAGCCACGGCGAACTCATCCGCACCACC